>CBFCWF010000210.1:0-7649 GCA_965601425.1 uncultured Chromatiaceae bacterium
CTGCCTTCGCCGCGACCTGTACCAACGTCCCGGCCGGTGCGCCTTTGTTCTCCGGACCGCGCTGGCGCCTGAAGCCGAACAAGTTCGGCCAGGACCTGCCGGGTCTCGAGATACCGACGACTGCCGGGCTTGAGGAACCGTGCACGCCGCCGCCGTTCTCGAATGATTTGATCAAGTACCGGGTCGGGGAAGAGACGACGACCATCATCAACCTGCTCGACTGGGATGAAGCAGAGGGTGGCCCGTCGCCGCTGTCCACGAGTAAGGGTTGGGTGGATTCTGAACTCTACAACCCGTTCATCGAGATCGTTGAAACCGTGATCGATGACAACGGTGAGGAGCGTCAGATCACCTCGATTGGCGCGCCGATGAGTGAGGACTTCGACCTGACCGTGTATGTGAAGGGCGACCGTAAGCCGACCTTCGTATATGACGCCCAGTTGATCCTCGAGTACGAAGAGGGCACTGAGCCGCCGCCGGTCGGCGAAGAGGTTGATCTGCGCGTGGCGAGCTTGACGGTACCGTCGAAAGTGTGGCCGGTCCTGCGCACGCGTGACATCGCAGTGAAGGTGTGCAACGGCAGCGCCACGCCTGCCGATGCCGCGGTCGAGGTCGTAGGCGTCTCGCAGGTTGCAGGGATTCCTGACGCGAACTTCGCACAGACGTTCACTGCGCTGGCTGCCAAGAGCTGTATCATCCAGAAGTTCTCCTGGACCGCTCCGGATGACGCCACAGTGATCGATTGGACGGCCGAAGTGACTGCTGGCGCCGGGTTCGTTGACCCCAACCCGAGCAACAACATCAAGACGGCCACGACTGAAGTAACCCAAGCCGCCGAGTGATCGGCCAACAAGCGCGTCATTGACGCAAAGGGAGGAAGCCCCGCTTCCTCCCTTTTTTGATCGCCCGACGCCAGTCGTCGATTGACTGGGTTTGAGCGTTCGTTCATATCTGATTCATCAGTGCCGCCGGACGATGGCCTTGAGTCAAGACGCGATGACGCATTGATATACAGAGGAGCCAGCAAAGGTGAACACCAGATATTTCCTGGCGATGCTGGTCGCGACGATATCGACCTGGTCGATCACGCTCGCCGAACAGCCGTCCGCCCAGCCTGCCCCGGGCGCCGGGCAGCCCGCTGCGGGGGGTAAGGGACCGGGCATGGGGTATTACTACCGGCGGAACATGGGCGGCCCCGGCATGCGAGGCGGCGCGCAGCCGGGCGGTGCTCCGGCGAGCCGCGCTCAGTGGACCGCCCAACCGCCGACGCCGCCTCTGCGTGCCGCACCGCCGGCGTTCGATCCATCGCGGCAGACGCCGCCGCAGGCAGCGTTCGGCTATCGTCGCTACCCGGGCTGGGCGCCAGGCACGACGCGGCCTTATGGCGGCCAGTCAGTGCCACGCTATAGACAGCCGGGCCGGCAGGGCTATGGCTACCCCGGTTACCGCGGCCAGGGCGGGTCGCAATATCCCGGCCACCGGCAGTACGGCAATCCACCGGGGATCCCGCCCGGTATGACGAACGGCCAGTAACGGCCGGTGATGTCTCGCCGTATCCCGGCAGCTTTGATGAATTGAGGAAGCAGTGAAGCCATGTTGAAGTTTCGAATACCCGTGCGCACGACCACGCTCGGCGCGGCCCTCGTCCTGTCGATTGCGCATGGCGCGTGGGCCGAGGCCGCCGGAGACCTCAGCGATGCCGCGCGACGCGGCGACGTCGCCACAGTCGAAGCCCTGTTGGATCAGGGTGTCGCGGTCAATCCGGACGCCCCGGCACAGCGTACCGCGTTGATGGAGGCCGCGGCTGGGGGACACATCGTTGTGGTCGAACGCCTGTTGGCTGCTGGTGCGAAAGTGAACGCCCGCGACCGCAAGCACATGACGGCACTGATCATTGCGATCACCGCCGGCCATAACGACGTCGTCAAGATCCTGCTCGACGCCGGCGCACGCCCCGAGAACAGCGACACCAGCGGCAAGGGCGCGATGCACTGGGCCGCATTGCGCGGCCGCGTCGAAGCGGTCCGGTTGCTGTTGGACCACAATGCCGACGTGAATGCGATGGACAATGACGGCATCACGCCGCTGTTGATCGCCGCCGGGCGTGGCGATACCGCGATCGTCCGATTACTCGTTGAAAATGGCGCCGATGTCGACGTGATCCCCGAAACGGCCGGCTACAATGCCCTGATGCTGGCCAGCGCACGGGGTGATATCGACAGCGCGCGACTGTTGCTGGACAAGGGCGCCAAGGTCAACCTGGTCGCCAGGGACAAGGAGACGGCCCTGCTGGCCGCGGCGCGCGATGGGCATACCGAGGTCGTGACCTTGTTGCTGGAGAACGCGGCCGATCCCAATGTGGCCGACTTCCGCGGACTTCACCCGCTGGCATATGCGGTGCGCAACGGTGACCTGAGGATGCTCGAGGCCCTGTTGCGGCATGGCGCTGATGCGAACAGCAAGGCACGCTATGGCATGACGCCGCTGATGATGGCCGCCGGCGCCGGCCGAAGCGACATGATGACGGAGCTGCTCGCCGCCGGCGCGCAGATCGATGCCAAGGACCAGCGGCGCGGTTTCACCCCCCTGATGGGCGCGGTCTGGACCGATCAGGCCGAGGCAGTCACGCTGCTGCTCGACAAGGGCGCGCCGGTCGATCAGACCGACGACAAAGGCAATACCGCGCTGTTTTGGGCCGCCAACCGCGGCTGGGACGATGTCGCCAGGTTGTTGATCGAGCGCGGCGCCGACATCGACTCGGCCAGCGCCAATGGGGTCACGCCGCTGATCATCGCCGCCGCCGCGGGTCATCTGGCGGTCGTGGAACTGCTGATCGAGCACGGCGCCGACCTGGCCAAGAAGGACGGCAAGGGCATGACGGCAAAAGACTGGGCAACCAAGCGCGGCCACAGCGCGTTGGCCGAGCGACTGCAGCGCGCGGCCACGGGTTAGCGATACGGGCACCGGATCCGGCCGGGCTACGCTCGCCGCACAGCGCAGTCGACGACGGATCGCGCAGCGTGCCGCTGCGTTCCGCAGGCGTCCGCAGCCAGAGGGCCCGGTGACGCCGTACGCAAGGTCGGATAGCGTCGGAGCGAGGCGCGACCCGCCACTCGCAACACCCGCGGCACACCGTATAATCCGCATTTGGCCCCAGCCCGGAGACAGCCTCCCATGGACCTCGACAGCCTGACGGCGATTTCCCCCATCGACGGCCGCTATGCGGGCAAGACGGCGGATCTGCGCCCGATCTTCAGCGAATACGGGCTGATCCGACAGCGCGTGATCGTCGAGATCCGCTGGCTTCAGTCGCTCGCCGCCAACCAGGACATCGCCGAGGTCGCGTCGTTCAGCGCGGCGGCCAACGAGGCCCTGGAGCGGATCATCGAGTGCTTCGACGACGCGGACGCGCGGCGGGTCAAAGAGATCGAGCGCACCACGAATCACGACGTCAAGGCGGTCGAATACCTGCTCAAGGAGAAGATCGCGGGCGACGCGGAGTTGGAGGGTGTCGGCGAGTTCGTGCATTTCGCCTGCACGTCCGAGGACATCAACAACCTCGCGCATGCGCTGATGTTGAGTGAGGGGAGACGGCGCGTGGTGCTGCCGCTGACCGACGAGATCATTGGCGCGATACGGGCACTGGCCCACGCCTATGCCGGACAGCCCATGCTGTCCCGCACCCACGGTCAGCCGGCTTCGCCGACCACGCTCGGCAAGGAGTTGGCCAATGTCGTTGCCCGCCTGCGCCGGCAGCGTGAGCAGATCGCGGCGGTCGCGCTGCTTGGCAAGATCAATGGTGCGGTCGGCAACTACAACGCCCATCTGTCGGCCTATCCGACGATCGACTGGCCATCGCATGCGCGCCGGTTCGTCGAGTCACTCGGTATCGACTGGAACCCGTACACGACGCAGATCGAACCGCACGACTACATGGCCGAGCTGTTCGATGCCATCGCACGTTTCAACACCATCCTGATCGATTTCTGCCGGGACGTCTGGAGCTATATCTCGATCGGCTATTTCAAACAGCGCACCGTCGCCGGCGAGATCGGCTCCTCGACCATGCCACACAAGGTCAATCCGATCGATTTCGAGAATGCCGAAGGCAACCTGGGCATCGCCAACGCGCTGTTCGACCACCTGGCCCTGAAACTGCCGGTATCGCGCTGGCAACGGGACCTGACCGATTCGACCGTGCTGCGCAACATGGGGGTCGGCATCGCTTACAGCAGCATCGCCTGGCATTCGGCCCTGCGCGGGATCGCGAAACTCGAGGTCGACGAAGCCCGGCTCGCGGCCGATCTGGACGACAACTGGGAGGTACTCGCCGAGCCGATCCAAACGGTGATGCGGCGCCACGGCATCGAGCAGCCCTATGAAAAGCTCAAGGAACTCACGCGCGGCCGGCGCATCGACCGGGCCGGCATGCAGGCCTTCATCGACACACTGGACCTGCCCGATCCAGTCAAAGCGGCGCTGAAGGCGATGACCCCGGCGAGCTATCTCGGCAACGCCGCCGATCAGGCGCGCGAAATCTGAATCGGCCCGCGCGACGCGCCAGCGAGTACCGGCCGGGCCAGCATTGCGCTGCGTTGGAGCGCACCCGGCGATGGGCCCTTGCACCGGATTGCACGGAGCACGGCCGGCTGCTCGACGCACGGAATCCAAGCGCCGCCTGCGTTCTCACCGAATCCAGTCGAGCACCTCGTCGTCGGGCGCGGGTCGCTGCGTCCCGGCACCCTCGATGAAGAGGCGATGCCAAACCGCGAACTGCATCAGGCAGAAGACCTCGCGCGCTGCCCTGCCATGCGCGCGCTGCACACGAAACAGTGCCGGGAGCCTGTCGGTGTCGAACCATTCGCGCACTGCCGGGTTGTGCAGAAGCTTTTGTTCCAGCGCCGCCAGGAAAGGGTCGCTGAGCCATGAACGGACCGGCGCCGGGAACCCCCGCTTCTTCCGGTAGATGTGATCCATCGGCAGGTAGCGCTCGGCCCAACGCCGGAAAAACTGTTTCGGCTCGCCCTGGTGGACCTTCAGGCGGTCCGGCAGCCCAAGGCCGAATTCCACGACACGCTGGTCGAGATAGGGCACCCTCCCCTCGAGCGAAAAACCCATCATCATCCGGTCCACCTTGACCAACAGGCTGTCGGTGAGGTCGGTCACGATATCCGTGTACTGGCAACGCTGCAGATGACTCCAGTGCACGGGTGTCGACCGCCAGGCCTGCTTGTAGGGCCGCCGAAAAGACCGGCGCAAGGCCGTCAGTTCATCGCCGAGTGCCCTTCGTGAGCGATAGCGCCACCAGTCACTGCGGGTGCGAAATCCGCCCGAGCCCGGATGAACGAGCGACATCAGCCGATAGGCGAGGCGCGGCAGGCGATACCGACTGTAACCACCGAACACTTCGTCACCGCCTTCACCACAGAACACGACCTTGACCTCACTGCCCGCCAACTCCGACAGCGCAGATGTGGGGAGGCAGGCATAATCGCGCATCAGATCGTCGGCCGCCCAGGTGAGGTGCGGCACTCGACGAAACAAGCCTGCTCGATCGAGCCTCAGCGAGGTATGCCGGCTGCCGAACAGGTCAGCCATGCGTTCGGCAAGGGCAAGTTCGTCGCGTTTTACCGATTCCCGATAACCGACCGTGAAGGTACGTACCGGCTGGTCCTGATAACGGGCCAGCAGCGCCAGGAGAACCGCGGAGTCGTTGCCACCAGAGAGGAACAGCCCGTAGGGCACGTCCGACCGCGAGTGTTCCCGGATGACGTCGGACATCAGCGCATCGAACGCCTCTTCCGCCTGTTGCTGTGTCGTTTCCCGTGGTTCGACCTGCAGCGGCGTCCAGTATCGCCGTCGCCGGATCTGCAAGCTCGCGCCGATTTCCAGGACCTCGCCCGGCAGCACCCGCCTGATACCGGAAAAAATCGTCTCCTCGCCCGTCGTACAGTGGGTATGAAGATAAGACGACAGGCCTTGCGGATCGACCTGTGGGCTCGTCGGCATCAGGGGCAGGATCGCCTTCATCTCCGATGCGAAGATCAATCGGTCCGAGAAGCGCGCGTAAAACAACGGCTTGATGCCGAGCGGGTCACGCACCAGAACCAGCCGCTGCTTGTCGGCATCGAAGATCGCTGCAGCAAACATACCGCGGAGCCGCACGGCGAAGTTTACCGGGTCCAGCACATAGGCCTGGAGTATGGTCTCGCTATCCGAGCGCGTGGCGAACTGACATCCCCGGTCTTTCAGCTCCGCGGCCAGTTCCACATGATTGTAGATCTCACCATTGGCGACGAGTACCCGCTTCCCGTCCCCGGTGGCGATCGGCTGTTGTCCCGTCACCAGATCGATGATCGAGAGGCGGGTATGGCAGAGACCGAATGCGCCCGAGGCGAAAAACCCACGACCATCGGGTCCGCGATGCGCCAGCCTATCCGCCATCGGTTCCAACATCTCGGGCGTCACGGTCTTGTGTCGCATGATGACGCCCGCAATTCCACACATATCCTGAGGACACCTCAACAGCACTCGGTAGGTTCCGACAGCCCGATCCGACACGCGTCGTGATCGGCCATCGCTAGATTCTACGCGAAGACAGCGGAGGCCGGATGCGCCGATACCCGTCGCTTGCCCCAAAAGACTGTGGGCCTGCTGGGCAAACAGCCTGTCAGTCCCTGCACACCGCAGACCCCGAATCGATCGCCCTGGCGTCGCGCCGCCGGCGATATCGCCTATCGCATATCGCATATCGCCGACGGGATCGCCATGCGATACTGAGCGAACACCAGCGGGTCTGCGCCGATCGGCCGCCCCGGGTGCGACTCACAACGAGCGGGCCGATGCCTCACCGATCTGGCATGCGCCGGCCGATCGAGGCGCGAACGACTGAAGACCAACCAAGAGGATGCAGGCAATGACACACCGACCGCTAGCACTGGCTGTACTCTTTTTTGCGCCCCTCACGATGGCACAGACCGCGCTGTCACCCGCCAGGGACGACCTTCCGGAAGGTCAGAAAATCTACTCGCCATACGTCGAGCGTACGGTGCGCAACCGCGATTTCGCCGAAGGCGTGTACTGGGGCGATACGCACCTGCACACGCGCTATTCGTCGGACGCCGGCATGGTCGGCAACAAGCTGGGGCCCGACGAGGCCTATCGTTTTGCGAAGGGCGAACAGGTGACCAGCAGCACCGGTCAGCCCGCCAAGCTGATCCGACCGCTCGACTTCCTCGTGGTTTCCGACCATGCGGAGGCGCTGGGCCTCGCCCCGTTCATCGCCGAAGGCAACCCGGACCTGCTCGCCACCGAGAATGGCCGGCGCTGGTATGACATGGTGAACGCCGGCGAGGGTTATGAGGCATTTCGTGAATGGGGGGCGTACATGTTCACGGGAGACCCGATCAAGAGTCCCGCGATGCAGCGCACGGTCTGGGACCGACAGATCGAGGCGGCCGACCGACATAACGAGCCTGGCATATTCACCGCACTGATCGGCTTCGAATGGACCTCGCTGAACACCGAGGCAGCACCCAGCAACCTGCACCGGGTCGTGATCTTCAAGGACGATGCCGACCGGGCCGGCGAGGTGGTACCCTTCTCCGCCTACGACTCGCAAGACCCGGAGGATTTGTGGGCCTGGATGG
>CBFCWF010000211.1:0-7605 GCA_965601425.1 uncultured Chromatiaceae bacterium
GCCGTGCGCACCGTAGACCCAGTCCCGCGCCTGGTTGGCATGGCACTGGCTGCACAGCACATAGGCGTCGGCATAGTCCAGCTTTTCCCCCTCCAGCGTCCGCAACGCCCCCTTGCCCTCGAGGTCGTGGCAGGTAAAGCACCAGAACTTGCCCTTGCCGTGTAGCCCGTGCTCGAGCTTGAAGTTGTCGTGTGGCCGCTTCAGGTTGCGCGGCCGCGGGTCGCTCACGACCCACTGGTGGCAGCTGGAGCAGGGATGCATGCCGGGATCGCGCTGGCTCGGGATCACGTCGAAGGGGGGGACCCCCTCGAACACCGCATAGGCCTCGCGGACCGGGGCGTCGAAATCCGGCAGCGCGGTTTCACCAACCCGCGGCACGTCGTAGAGATTGCGCGGCGCGGCCGAGGACGCCGCTCGACCGGTCACTGGCGCGTCGTCGAGACCGGTGAAGCCCCCCCAGTCCCAGTCGTCCGTCGCCACGGCGCCGGCCTCGGACGGCTGCTCGGTCGCGCTGGCCGGGCCAGGCAGCATCACGGCCAGCGCGGCGAGCAATATCAGCGATCGGGACAGTCCGCCCAAGGCCGAGTCCGGCGAGTTCAGATCGTCGACCCGTCGATACGGCAAGCCGTCACAGCCGCACCTCGGCCGATGCGGCCAGCCTCGGTGTCAGCAGCTCATCGGGCAGCTTGCCCTTCATCTTCGCCTTGATCGGCGGCAGCATCAGGTCATAGAGCGCCTCGGCGCGCACGATGCTGGTACCCGGCTCGACCGGGATCTCGTACTCCAGCGTGCGTTCCTCGTTCGGCTTCAGGCGGGTATCCGACAGCACCTGCGTGGCCTTGGGCGGCGAGGTTGGCTTACCGGCCTCATCGCCCAGCGTGTACCAGAATGCCGCCTTGGGATCGTCCTTGATCGGATGCACCTTGTAGTTCTTCCACAGCATCTTGCCGTCCTTGTCGTAGGTCGCGACGCGGATGAAGAAATTGCGGAACGGCGCACCGGTCGGATAGGCGTGCGGCAGACGATTGCGCACCGTCAGTGTCGCCTTGATGGTGTCGCCGTTGCGCTGCGTATCCATGTGCAGCGCGATGCCACGCGTGATCATCTTGTCGTCGTGCCCGCCGGCCATACTGTGGTCGGCGATCGATACCGTCTCGCCCGCCAACACGACGCCGTCTTTCATCTTCGGCACGGTCACGATCGGCATATGGCATGCCTGGCAGCTGACAAAGTTCTTGCCCGACCGATACTCGTTGCCGGTGCGGCAAAGCGGGGTACCGTGCGGATTGCTGCGCTTCTCGTGGCAGCCCATGCAGACATCGTTGCTCTTGAACAGCGCCGACTTGTTACCCTGAATCGGGACCGGGTGATGCACCGGCGTCGGCCATTTGGCATCCTCCGGCGTCCGTTCGGTCGTGTAGCTGATGCCGGACGGGCCATACAGGCTGTCGGTGTCCATCTCGTACGCATCGGTGCCGTACAACGGCTTGCCGTCCGCGGTATCGGTTCCCTTGAATTTGCTGAACGAATGACAGGTGGTACAGCTGATGCCAGCCGCATAGGCCGGCTTGGCATCCAGTTTCGTCTTCTTGTCCAACGCGGCCACCGGTGCGTGGCATTTGAGACAGACAGGGAATTTGCCCTTCTTGTTGGTCACCCCCTCCTGCAGCGGGTCGCCCATCACGTTCTTGTAGAAGGCCCCGTGGATCGGGTCTTTCAATGCGGAACTGTTCGCATGCATCGAACCCGACCACTGGTTATAGATCTCCTCGTGGCACTGCTTGCAGGCCATCGCGTCGACGTGCTGAACGGGTTCGGCCGCCACAGCGACCGCGCTGAGCAGCGCAAGGGTCGAACAAACGCCTGCGATCCAACGCAAGATTGGCAACATGACTGGTTCCTCCGGTTTGGCGTCTCGTGTTTTCTTATCCGATCGGACCGCCCGGTCCCGGGCGCGTCCAACCAAGATTGTTTCGAACAGAGTATGCGCAAAGCAAAGACCGAATTTCTTTGATCTGCGTTAACAGCCGCGCAATCGTTGCGACCTTAAGTTTGTCGTTGCCCGCGATCCTGAGCGGCCCCGACCGATTCGCGACCGGCCCGAACCCGGACACAAGCCGGACCGCGAGCTCGATATTAATAATTGCGCATATGTTTACATTACGGGTTGGTCCAACCTGTCACACAGCCCCGGCAGCCGCCCCATCGGCGCCGCAGGATGGTCGGTGGACACGGAGCAGGTGGACCGCGAACGGCGCAGCCATCGCGCCCCGCCTTGATGCGGGACAACAATGCAGCGGCTGCGAAGCGATAACATTCTTATATAGATTTATGCTGTGTTTGAGCGGGGCTCTAGGATCGCGAGACGACTTTTCTCGGACTTGGTTTTTGTCCACGCGACGGTTTGACTGCGCCCGGGCACGTGGCGTAGAAAAAGGACATCAGCGGAGTTTGGACCCCCGAGCCATCGGGACACTGAACGGAACTCGGTAGCACTGAACTGATGCGCGGGATCATTCCTCTCATTTCGTTTATCGCGCCACTGCTGTGCGCAACGGCGGCAATGGCCTCGTCCGATCCCTGGGACTTCGTCCCGAAACGCAGCCCGCCGACAGACCACAGCACCTTCTACAAGGGTCCTTTCGCGGACGGCCCGTCGGTCACCCGTGCCTGCCTCGAATGTCATCCCAGGGCCGCAAAGGACATCATGAAGACCGCGCACTGGAACCTGGTCGGCGATGAGGTCCAGGTGCCCGGGCACGACGAACCCATGCGCATCGGCAAGCGCAACCTGATCAACAACTTCTGTATCGGTATCCGCTCGAACTGGCCGGGTTGCACCAGCTGCCATATCGGCTTTGGCTGGAAAGACGACACCTTCGATCTCGAGGACGAGAGCCTGGTCGACTGCCTGGTATGCCACGAGCAGACCGGGACCTATCACAAGGATGCAGGCGACGCGGGACTGCCGGCGGCCGACGTCGACCTGCTGGCCGCGGCCCAGAGCGTGGGTCTGCCGACCCGCGGCAACTGCGGTGCCTGCCACTTCCTGGCCGGCGGGGGCAATGCGGTCAAGCACGGCGACCTGGATGAGAGTCTGCTGTTCCCGAATCCGGAAATCGACGTGCACATGGGGAGACTGGGTTTCCATTGCGTCGATTGCCACCAGGCCGAAGATCACCTGCCACCCGGGCGTTTGCTCACGGTCAGCGTCGACGACAAGAACCGCTTGTTCTGCACCGACTGCCACAAGGGGGAGCAGATCCATGGCGACCGGCGCATCGACGATCATGCCGACCGGATTGCCTGCCAGACCTGCCACATCCCGCTGATGGCCACGAAGACGGGTACCAAGCTGAGCTGGGACTGGTCCGCGGCCGGCCAGGATCTACCGATCACGAACGAACACCTGTACCTGAAGATCAAGGGCCGTTTCACCTGGGTTAGAGGGGCACAGCCCGAGTATGCCTGGTACAACGGCACCGGCGAACGCTACCTGCTCGGCGACAAGATCGACCCCGAGTCGGTCACTGCGATCGCCGCACCGCTCGGCGATCGAGACGACCCGAAGGCCAAGCTCTACCCGTTCAAGATCCACCGCGGCAGGCAGGTCTACGACACCGAACACAAACACTTCATCTTGCCCCACGTCTATGGCGACAGGGGTTTCTGGACCCAGTTCGACTGGGACGATGCGCTGCGCGTCGGCACCGAGGTGACCGGCCTGCCGTTCAGCGGCCGCTACGACTTTGCCCCGACCAAGATGTATCTGCCGCAGAACCATATGGTGGCGCCGAAGGAAAAGGCCCTGCAGTGTCCGGACTGCCATGGGCCGGGCGGTCGCATGCATTGGCGGAGGCTCGGCTACAGCCATGACCCGATAGCGCGGCCGAGCTTCGTGCACGAGCCGATCCCGCTGCTCGACGCCGATGGCGAGATGGTACACGAGTCCGGTAACCCACTGTCCGCCTCGATGACCTGCAGCCAATGCCATGAGATCGAGGAACCGGAGTTCTTCGCGACCCATGCCTATCACTCGACGCTTTCAACGGCGACCCTGGTTCCCGAGCGCCGCGCCTTGATGCAGCAGGGTCCCGGGCTGCCGTCCGACGAAGCACAGCAGATGAACTGTTTCCTGTGCCACCTCGATCGCCCGAACCTGTCCGAGTGGCAGGCCGCGATCCAGTCGGGAAGGCCTGACTGGGCGGTGGCCGGGACACTGATCGGGACCCGGATGGGCCTGAAGGGCACCGCGGTGATCGAACACACAGATCAAGGCTACCGGTGGAACAGCGCAGCGCTCGACGACGATGACTTCGCGGTGATCCCGATGACACCCCCGCGCCCGGAACACTGCGGCAACTGCCACGGACTGGTGCATACCGACACCGAACCCCTGCTGGTCAAGCTGGGATCGGGGGAACACTGGGCCACAGAGACAACGGGCCAGGTATTTTCGGCGCAGCGCATCCGACTCTCGGCACTCAACCTGCGCGGCAAGGATGCGCTCGGCCGGGCCTGGGACCTGCATGCCCAACGCCTGGTCGAGTGCCGTGACTGCCACTACTCGAAGACGGTGCCGGAACGCACGTCGACTGGCGGTGCCGTGGCCAGCGGGACCCATGCGGGCGGCGGACTGCGGGACTGCGACAGCTGTCATGTCGATGTGTCCGGGCACGACTGGCTGCCCGAGAGGCAAAAGCACTTCGCGGCCGTGGCCTGCGAGTCGTGCCATGCACCACGCGCGTATCTGCCGGCTCGCAAACAGGTAGACGCCACCGTCGTAACGCCCGACGGCAACCCGCTGCTGAGCTATCGCGGACTGGCGCAGGGCACGCCCGACGACCTGGCCCGCGGCTTCTCGGTCGGATACCAGCCACTGCTAATGGAGACGCCGACCCATGAGGGCGCGGACAAATGGACCCCGCTGAACCTGGTCAGCCGCTGGTATTGGGTCGCGGGCCCCGATGGCGTGGAGATCGACCGGGCGCAGCTACGGGACGCCTGGTCCGAAGGCGGACACTACCGACCGGAGGTGATCGCCCTGTTCGACGCGGACGGCAACGGTGCCCTCGGACATGAAGAGCTGATTCTCGACCGGGCAGACAAGGTGGCGTTGATCCGGTCCCTGCTGGCGGCGCAGGGCGTGACGGCGCCCGAGATAAAGGCAGAGGTGCGGGCATACCATCTGCATCATGGCGTCGCACTGGTCGACGCGAACCGCGACTGCGCCCGCTGCCATGCGGTCAGTGGGGCAGGCGATTTCGAACTCGCCGATCACCTACCCGGGGGCGTGCTGCCCAGCGTCTTCCACGGGCTACCGGCGTCGTTCAAAGACACTTGGCGAGCGAGCGCCGACGGCGGTCTGAGCCTGCCCAGGCCCGTGCCCTTGTCCGATGTAACAGTCGATTCGCAGGAGAAACGCTGAACATGGCGCAACCACCGAAGCGCGATCGCTACTGGGACCCCTATCTCGCCGGGGCGCTGCTCGGGATGCTGTTGTTTGCGACCTTCTTCCTGACCGGCCATGGTCTGGGCTCATCGGGCGGCGTCAACCGTATCCTGGTTGCGATCGAAGACCTGGTCGTCCCGCGACACGTAGACACCACGCCCTATCTCGCCGCAATGGCCGGCGCAGAGCGCAACCCGCTCGATCACTGGATCGTATGGCAGGTCGTTGGGATCCTGGCCGGTGGTTTCGTTTCCGGCTGGTTACGCGGCCGGGTCCGTCTCGAGACGCGCCGCGGCCCTCAGATCACGGTGCGGACCCGCTGGGCAATGGCCTTCGTCGGCGGCATCTTCATGGGCTACGGCGCACGCCTCGCGCGCGGGTGCACCTCTGGGCAGGCGCTGAGCGGCGGCGCAGTGCTATCGGCCGGCAGCTGGGCCTTCATGCTCGCGGTGTTTGCCGGTGGCTACCTGATGGCCTGGTTCGTACGCCGCCTGTGGCAATCCGGGAGCGACACCTGATGGCACCGTTCGAACTCAGCAGCACACTCGGCCATGTCGGCGCCTGGGCCGTCTACGCAATGATCGGCTTTGCCTTCGGCTTCATCCTCGAGTCGGCGGGCTTTGCGGACTCACGCCGCCTGGCGGCACAGTTCTATTGGCGAGACCTGACCGTGATGAAGGTGATGTTTACCGCGATCCTGGTGGCCGCGGTGCTGATATTTTGGGCGACCGCACTGGGCTGGCTGGACTACGACGCGGTCTGGGTCAATCCGACCTATCTGTGGCCGGGGGTCGTCGGCGGACTGATCATGGGTGTCGGCTTCATCCTTGGCGGCTTCTGCCCCGGCACCTCGCTGGTCGGTGCGTCCACGCTCAAGCTGGATGCGATCTGGTTCGTCGCCGGAACCGCGGTCGGCATCATCGGTTTCGGGGAAACGGTGGCGCTGTTCAGTGACTTCTGGCACGCGAGTGACCTTGGCCGGCTCACGCTGCAAGGCTGGCTCGGACTGCCCACCGGGGTGGTCGTGCTCGGACTCGTGGCGATCGGGATCGTCGTGCTGTGGGCGGGCGATATCCTGCGGCGGCGAATCTATGGCGGCCCCCGATGAAGGCTAGCCGTCTGCACATGCTCGGGGCGGGCCTGCTACTGCTCGCGTCGGCGGGCCTCGCCTGGTACGGGCAGCCCAGCCCTGAAAAGCGCTGGCGCTATCTGGCGCATGAACTCGAGCCGCGGCTGGCCGAGCGCCAGGTCCAGATCGAGCCCGCCGAATTGGCAGAGTTGATGCGAAACGACTACATCGATCTGCAGATCATCGACGTGCGCAACGAGCGTGATTGGAACCTGTTTCATCTTTGGGGCGCCGAACGGATACCCAATGAGGCACTCCTGACGCCGCGCCAGCGATTTGCGACGCTACCGGAAAATGGGGTCATCGTGTTTGTCAGTAACGATGAGGAATCCGCCACCGAGGCCTGGAAGCTGGTGATGGCGAATGCCTCGAGGCCCAATGCCTATATCCTGGCCGGCGGCATCAACCGCTGGCTGGTCGAGTTCGCCCCGGGCCATCATCGAAGGCCTCACGCCGTCGGCGAGGCGGCGGATGAGACACTGCGTTATCCGGTCAGAAAGGCATTGGGGTCACGTCACCCGGCCGCGCTGCCGGACCAGCACCATATGAAAGAACTCGACTTCCCCCGCAAGGTCAGGCTACAGAAGCGCGTGACCATCAAGGGCGGGTGCGGCTGACCAGCCGGCCGTCTCGCGGTCGGATGGTCTCCCCGTAGCAAGGCTATTTGATGCCGGTCAAGCAGAGCCGTCTGATGCTTTTCCCAGGGGCGGTTGTCGTGTTGAAGTAGGCGTATAGGAAAAGCCAGGAACGCCGGGAATGGCGCGGAGTCGAGGATCCCGGCGCCCATCACAATACGGAGGTCGATGATGCGTCGTTTCAATCCAATTTTGCTTGCGCTGCTGGTGCTGCCCATGCTGGCCACTGCGGCGGATACCATCCCCAAAGACAAGGATGTGATCACTTTCGAGAGCAAGCGCGGGGTGGTCACCTTCAACCACGCCCTGCATGCGACCGTGCGTTCCATCGAGTGCGACAGCTGCCACCATACGCACAAGGCGGGCGAGCCGATCAAGCGATGCTCCGA
>CBFCWF010000212.1:0-7596 GCA_965601425.1 uncultured Chromatiaceae bacterium
CCCGCTGTGGCTGATACCTACACAGCGCATTGCAGAACAGGGTCGCCCTTCATTCCTTTTTCCGCGCACCGCCGTGCCGCATTTCTTTACGTATCACCCGCTCAATTTCGAGACCCCTCTTTGACCTCACGCAACGTCACGGTCCTAGCTTGACCAAAGTCAAGGCTGAGCGACCGCTTTGGTTTTGCAATGGCGCTGTCCCATCAACTCCACGGAGGTTCCCGCCATGTCACAGGCTTTTACAAAGTCCATGGCACGCAACATCTTCTACGGTGGAAGCGTGTTTTTCTTTCTGCTCTTCCTTGCGCTTACCTTCGATACGCATAACGCGTGGGAAGAGCGCGATAACCGCGCGGCATTGAATGCGTCGGTCTCGGCCGGCAAAGCGTTGTGGGAGGAGAACAATTGCGTAGGTTGCCACAGCCTGTTGGGTGAGGGTGCGTACTTTGCGCCCGAGCTTGGTAACGCCTTTCACCGCCTTGGCGGCAAGGAGGGGATCAAGGCCTTCATCATGAGCCGGCCGAAAGACGGTATCCCGGGGCGCCGCAGCATGCCGCAGTTCAATTTCACGCCGGAAGAGCTTGATGCGATCGCCGATTTTCTCGAATACGTCTCCGGTATCAATACCGCGAACTGGCCGCCGAACATCCAGGGTTGAGGAGCATTGTCATGCAATACAAGTCACAGGCGGTTGCAAAACCGTATTTTATCGCCGCGATTGGTCTGTTCGTCGGCCAAATCCTGTTTGGTCTAATCATCGGTCTGCAATATGTGGTCGGCGATTTTCTGTTCCCCGAGATCCCTTTCAACGTTGCCCGTATGGTGCACACCAACCTATTGATTGTCTGGTTGCTGTTCGGATTCATGGGAGCGTCGTATTACCTCGTTCCGGAGGAGGCCGAACGCGAGCTGCACAGTCCGATGTTGGCCATGATCACGTTCTGGGTCTTTCTCGTCGCGGGCGCTTTGACGGTCCTCGGCTATCTGCTGGTGCCCTATGCGACGCTGGCCGAATTGACCGGCAACGAGCTGTTGCCAACTATGGGGCGTGAGTTCCTCGAGCAACCGACCATTACCAAGGTTGGCATCGTGATCGTGGCGCTGGCCTTCCTGTACAACATCGGTGTGACCATTCTCAAGGGGCGTAAGACCGTGGTCAGCCTGGTGCTGTTGATCGGTCTGGTTGGCCTGGCGGTGTTCTTCCTGTTCTCCTTCTATAACCCGGACAATCTGGTCAAGGACAAGTACTACTGGTGGTGGGTGGTGCACCTGTGGGTGGAAGGTGTCTGGGAACTGATCCTGGGTTCAATCCTTGCTTTCGTGCTGATCAAGGTCACCGGTGTCGACCGCGAGGTGATCGAGAAATGGCTGTACGTGATCATCGCGATGACGCTGATTACCGGGATCATCGGTACCGGGCACCACTTTTACTGGATCGGTGCGCCTGAGTACTGGCAGTGGTGGGGTTCGATCTTCTCCGCACTGGAGCCGATTCCGTTCTTCATGATGACGGTTTTCGCATTCAACATGGTCAACCGTCGTCGCCGGAACCACCCGAACAAGGCGGCTGTGCTGTGGGCCTTGGGTACGGCAGTGATGGCCTTCCTGGGTGCCGGCGTCTGGGGCTTCATGCATACGCTGTCCCCGATCAACTACTACACGCACGGTTCGCAGATCACGGCGGCACACGGCCACATGGCTTTCTACGGCGCCTACGTTATGATCGTATTGACCATGATCTCGTACGCGATGCCGATGCTGCGCGGACGTGAGGCCGCGGCCAGCAACCGTTCTCAGGTGCTGGAGATGTGGTCTTTCTGGTTGATGACCGTGTCGATGGTGTTCATTACGCTGTTCCTGACCGGCGCGGGGATCCTGCAGACCTATCTGCAGCGCTACAGCAGTGATCCGCTGCCCTTCATGGTGGTGCAGGACAAGATCGAACTGTTCTATTGGATGCGCGAGGTGGCGGGCGTGGTGTTCCTGATCGGTCTGATCGTCTACATCGTGAGTCACTTCGTCGGAAACCGTGAGCCGGAGGCAAAACTGGTCGCACCCTCGGCGTCATCTGCGGCGTGATACGAGTGAGCGGGCGCGCGTGCACATTGGTGTGCGCGCGCCACCCGCGTTCGAAGGGGCGGTCCTGTCCGCTCCCGGGTGAAGCCAGCCGCGCGATCGTCTGCAAGGCTGGCGTTTTTTTCGGTGAGTGGTTTGCATGCCGTCGATTGATGCAAAGGGTAACGATCGGGTGATGCTCGCGATAGCCGAGGCCGGCGAGGCCCCGGCACGCCCCGATTATCCGCCGGGTGATCTTGCGCTGTGGATCTTCATTCTTGCCGAGCTGCTGGTGTTCGCGATCTTCTTTGCCTCGTATGCCTTTACTCGGATGAGCCATGTCGAATTGTTCAACCAGTACCAGGCCACGCTCAACCGCGATGCGGCTCTGGTCAATACGTTGGCGTTGCTCACGTCGAGCTATTTCGTTATGCGCGGCGTGGTCGCTGCACGCGAGGGTGCCAATGATATTTGTGCACGCTGGTTGTTGGCGGCCCTGGGCATGGGCGGCATTTTCTTACTGGTCAAGTCCGCTGAGTATGCACACCATCTGGGGGCCGGTGTGTCGCTGAGCAGCAACACCTTCTACATGTTCTACCTGTCGTTGACTTTCTTTCATTTTTTGCACGTGATCCTGGGCATGGTGATCCTGGCGGCCGTGGCACTCAAGGCGCGCGGTGGCGGGTACAGCCGTGAGGACCATGTCGGTGTCGAGAGCGGTGCCAGCTACTGGCACATGGTCGACCTGGTATGGCTGATCCTGTTTCCACTCGTGTACGTGATGCGATGAACACTCTGGACGCATCGCGCCGGCTGGTCCGACCCTGCACCTGGGTCTTTCTTGGCCTGGTGCTCCTCACGCTGGTCACCTGGGCGGTTGGCACGCTGGGGTTGAGTGGCCTGTGGTTGTCGCTGTTCGTGCTGTTGCTGGCCCTGCTCAAGGGGGGGCTGGTCGGCGACTGGTTCATGGGGCTGCGCGAGGTGCGCGGGCCCTGGCGCTGGGTGGTGATGATCTGGCTGGTGTTGCCGGGTTCGTTGATCGCGACCGCATTCATTCTGACTTATCGAGGCTAAGCTGATGCATATGCCCCACGAAAAACCTACTCCCGTCGACCTGGAACTGCCCTTCTATCGGCCGCAGGGCAACGAGATCGCCTTGTTTGAGAACGCCTGGCGCAACTGTCTGCCGGTACTGATCAAAGGGCCGACAGGCTGTGGCAAGACGCGCTTCGTGCAGCATATGGCGGCGAAACTCGGGCGGCCCCTGTATACGGTGGCCTGTCACGACGACCTGACCGCGGCCGATCTGGTCGGGCGACACCTGATCGGCGACAGTGGCACGTTCTGGAGTGACGGCCCGCTGACCCGCGCTGTGCGCGAAGGGGCGATTTGTTATCTCGACGAGATCGTCGAGGCACGCAAGGATACAACCGTCGTCCTGCATCCGCTGACCGACGACCGCCGCATCCTGCCGCTCGAACGTACCGGCGAGACGTTGCAGGCACCACCCGGTTTCATGCTGGTGGTGTCGTACAACCCCGGCTACCAGAACCTGCTCAAGGGGATGAAACCGTCGACTCGGCAACGTTTCCTGGCGATGAGCTTCGACTTTCCCTCGCCGCAGCTCGAGCTCGAGGTACTGCAGGGCGAGACCGGTATCGACCGTGAGCTCGGTGAGCGCCTGATCGGTCTCGCCAATGCGTTGCGCGCGCTCAAGGACCACGACCTAGAAGAGGCCGCATCGACCCGCCTGCTGGTTTATGCCGCGACCCTGATCAAGGATGGCTTTGACCTGCGTGATGCCTGCCGCGCCGCGCTGGTCGAACCGCTCAGCGACGACCCGGAGACCCTGGCTGCATTGTCGGAAGTGATCGATGCCAGCCTCGGATGAGTTCGGCGAGGGTTATGCGACTGCGGTCGCGGCCGAGAGCCTGTACCTGGCCAATCTGCTGATCCTGCCCGGACTCGGCTTTGTGCTGCTACTCTTCCTGTGGTGGCGCAACAGGGACCAGGCGCCACCGCTGGCCGCTGCGCACCTGTCGCAGACCGTCGCGGCCAGCCTGTGGGCCGGCGTGCTGCTGGTGGTTGCCAACGGCCTGATCCTGTTTTTCGGTGGTTACGACGGACCCAATGTCTGGGTGGTCGTGATTACCTATTTCACCTTTGCGCACTCGCTGCTGGTGGTGCTTGGCGCGCTCGGCCTGGCCAAGGCCATGGCCGGGCAGTGCTGGCGTTACCCGCTGGTCGGACGACCGTTGCCGGCGGGCTGTGGCACGGCCGCAGCACCATGACCGCGGACACCCTGCAGCGCCGGCGACGCGTGTTTCAGATCGGCTTCTTCAGCCTGTTCGTGCTCGCGCCGCCGCTGGACCTGTTGCGTCTCGACCTGACGCGGGGGCACGCCGTGCTGCTCGGCATGGACTGGACCCTGGGCATCGATGCGCTGATCATGGGCGAGGGCAGTGCCGCCGGGGCGGTATTCAACCTGTTCTGGCGGGGCTTCGTACCGCTGTTCGGCACCGCCGCGCTGTTGCTGTGGATCGCATGGCGTTACGGTCGGCTGTATTGCGGTTGGCTGTGTCCGCACTTCTCGGTGGTCGAGACTATCAACGGCCTGATGCGCCGCGCCAGTGGCCGTCCCAGCATCTGGGAGCGCACGCCGTTGCCGCAGCGCCAGGCTGACGGCTCGCTGCAGCGCCCCAACCGTTGGTACTGGTTGCCGACCCTGCTCGCAGTATTCTTTTTTGCCGCGTTGTGGGCGGTTGCGCTATTGACCTACCTGCTGCCGCCGGCAGAGGTCTACGGCAACCTGGTGAGCGGTCAGCTGACCTTGCGCCAGGGCCTGTTCATCGGCGTGGCGACCGCGGCTTTCAGCATCGAGTTCCTGCTCGCGCGTCACCTGTTCTGCCGCTTCGGCTGTGCCGTTGGCCTGTTTCAGAGTTTGAGCTGGATGGGCAATGACCGCGCCATGGTGGTCGGCTTCGACCGTGCCCGGGCAGACAGCTGTCACGCCTGCAACAATGCTTGCGATAACGTCTGCCCGATGCGCCTCAAGCCTCGCACCATCAAGCGCAAGATGTTTACCTGTACCGAGTGTGCACAATGCATCTCGGCCTGCACCACGGTGCAGGGTGGCGATCCGGCGCACAGTCTGCTGCGTTGGGTCAACGGTGCTGATGCCCTGCCGACGGTCAGCGGGCGGCCGCGACAGGTGCGCGCCGATGACCAACGGTGTCCGCTGGCCATGTCGGATTCGACATTGGCGGGGGGAGGCTGACATGGAAGAGCACGTCGGCGCGCTGTGGCACCGCCTGATCACACGCTTGGCGGACAACAACTTTCCGCAGGCCGCGGTAAGTTTGGCCGAGGTCGAAAAGACGGTCGCGGTGTTCTTCCGTGCGCTCGGCGGTGACGGCGGGCTGCAGATCAGCAATGCCGAGCAGATCGAGAATCGCGCCCGGCGATCGTGGCTGCAGCGTGTTGCAGGCAGCCAGGAAAAGACCGCGCTGGCCTGGCGCGACGACGACTTTCTGCGCCTGCCGGCGCGCATCGACTGCCTGCCGGATGCACAACTCAACCGTGACCTGTACCTGTGGCTGGCAGCACTCGCGGTGCCGCCAGTGCCGCCAAACGGTGACTGGTTCGTGCTCAACCAGCAACGCATCCGGGCCACGCTGCGGCGCTGGCCCGGGCTGACGGCGCGCTACCGGCGGCTGGTCGCGGCGCACCTCGCCATCCGCCCGGCACTGGCCGCGTTGCGCACCGACGAAGCCGCCGCCGAACAGGCTATCCGTGACGCGCTTGAGAGGCCGGGCAGCGTCGATAGCCTGCCGTCGGCACGCCGACCGCCGGCACCGGTGCCCTTATGGCTCCACCCGCGACCGCCGCTGCAAGGCTCGGGCGCGGCCGCGCCCGAACCGGAGACCGCAGAGCGCGATGCCGACGGGCAGCAGCGCGAACTGGAGCGCCTGCGACGGGAGGCGGAACGGGTCAAGAAGCCCGACAGTGACCGTGGCCTTGTCACCGTGCGCATGGAGAACATCTTCACGTGGGGCGAGTTCGTCAATGTCGATCGTGGTGCCGAGGACGAGGACGACCTCGACCGCGCCGAGGCGATCGCGCGCGACCTCGACCGCCTCGCCGTGAGCCGCGATGCGAAGCGTGCCGCGGCGACCCTGAAGTTCGATCTGGACCTGCCGGCCGAGGCCGAGGACGACCTTGTGATCGGCGAGGGTATCCGCCTGCCGGAGTGGGACTGGAAGAAACGCCTGCTGCTGCCCGACCTTTGCCGCGTCGTGCCGATGCTCAGCGCCGACGCGCCGCCGATCCCGCTGCCGGCCCGTCTCTCGCGCACCGCGCGACGTCTGCGGAACCAGTTCCAGTCGCTGGCACCGGCGCGGGTGTGGCATCGCGGCCAGGTCGACGGGCAGGAGGTCGATATCGACGCCTACCTGCGCTTTGCTGCCGAACGCGCCGCCGGCGCCGCGGTGGCGGGCGAGGCCTTGTACCGTGACCTGCGTAGTGGTGCACGCGATCTCGCCTGTCAGTTGATGGCCGACCTGTCGCTGTCCACCGATACCTGGGTCGACGACCATCATCGCGTGATCGACGTGATTCGCGACAGCCTGTGGCTGTTTGCCGAGGCCCTGGATGCGACCGGCGACCGTTTCGCCATGCATGGATTCTCGTCACGCCGACGTGACCCGGTACGTGTGCACACGCTAAAGTCGTTCGACGAACGCTACGGCGGCCTCGTGCGCGGTCGCATCGCGGCGATCAAGCCGGGCTACTACACGCGCATGGGTGCGGCGCTGCGTCACGGCAGCAACATGCTTAGCGCGCAGCCGGCTGGCCGGCGGCTGCTGTTGCTGCTCACCGATGGCAAGCCGAATGATCTCGACCAGTACGAAGGTCGTTACGGTATCGAGGATACCCGCCAAGCCGTGCTGGAGGCGCGCCGGCTGGGCTTGCAGCCATTCTGCGTAACAATCGACCGCAAGGGCAACGACTACCTGCCGCACCTGTTCGGCAACAAGGGCTACGTCGTAATCAAGAATCCCGCCGAGCTACCCAAGCGCCTGCCTATGCTCTACGCGCAGTTGACCGCCTGAACCACGCGCGCTGGCCGAGTTCGTATCCGGTCCGACGGTACTGGAACGATGAAGATGCGGGCAGCGGCCCAATCACTTCCGCTCGATCTCGCCATCGCCGGACAGGATGCCTGCGAGCCGGGCCCTGCCGATCACGTGCAGGACGACGCCGCAGCCGATGAAGAAGACGACCGAGGCCATGAGCGACGCACGGACGGCATCGTGCGGGACCTCGGCACGGTAAAACACGGCACCGAGTGCGCTGGCTGCACCGAGGGTATAGCACAGCATGGCGATGACATTGGCGATCTTCTGACCGATGGGACGATGCATGGCAGCTCCGTGAAAAGGTTGTGACGCCTGGCAGGGCATAGGGGTCGATTCGGTTCATCGACTCCAACCAGGTGCGGCGGTGCGTGACCGGTCTGTTGGGTTGCGCCCAGGATGTCCG
>CBFCWF010000213.1:0-7566 GCA_965601425.1 uncultured Chromatiaceae bacterium
GCCTCTCGGTGCTTTCGTGCCCGGCCAGGGAAAGGGCGACTCGAGTGACCCCGATCGCGCCAGTCGAGAGGTCGCTTGTCGAGCTCCTCCGACAGGGTCACGCCTGTGCGGCAGCCGCCGTAACCTGCGTCCCATCGGGGCCGAACGCCGCCCTTCCACCAAACGCCACCGGCGATGCATCCATCGGACCGCCGCCGGTGGGACTGTCTCGCGATGCGAGTCTGCCTACTCGACCAGGCCCTTCCACACATGGGGGACGGTCCCTTCCGGCAATCTCGAATGGCAGTTGCCGCAAGACTTGATGACGTCGTTAATGGCGCCGCGCATCAGCTGCCTGTCCCGGTCACGCATATAGCGCTTGGCTGAGCGCTTGAGGTGTTCCATGGCCTCGTGGCTGATCTCGGCGAACTCCTCGAACTGCGCCTCGCTCAGTTTCTCGGGGGCATCGCCCTCGAGCGTGTACTGGTACGCCTCTGCGGCATGCCACTCCATGGGTCCCACCATGCCGAAGGTCCGCACGAAGGCTTCAGCATGCCGCACCATATTGTCGTTGTACTTCATTGCGTCATGATCGAGGATCATACGCATGGAGATGACCTGCGACCGCAGGACAGAGACGACCTGCTCGATATAGGCATCGTTGGCGCTCTCCGCGTCCTTTTCGGCAGCGGCGGTCACCGACACGGCGCTGAGGATCAGCCCGACCATCAACATTCCTACGAATCGCCTCTCACCGGGAATTTGCATCACTCTCACCTTCAGTCAACATAAACATTTACCAACCCTCGTCCGGCCAGTCGGTCATGCGTGCCGCAACACAAACACACGCCACCCCACCGTGAGGGGGGACTCCTGCTGGCAGAGTCGACCCGGGCAGACGCAGTCCCAGTCGAGCCAATCGGGCCACCAATCGGCCGGCGCACGGCAAGGCGCATAGGCCCTGACGATTGAATCCGTTGTTTTGCATCGACGCCGCCTGCCGACAACCCGCCCGGGTGCCCGTTCGAACTGCGGTGACCTGCGCCGCTCGTTGTCAAAACGAGCGGGCGTCGTCCCTGCGACCATCACCAGCCCAGTGGACATGTCCGTTCATGACCCCGAGCGCCGATCGGCATTTAAAATCGTGATTGATAATATAAGCGAATTCTTATAGATTATCAACGCTTGTGGAGCTGGAATCGCAGCGGAGGTGGAAACGATGGCGCGGATATTCTGGATTCTCGGTGCGGGGTTGTTCGCACTCGCGATGCTACTCATGACCTCTGGGGTACCGGAAACGAGCGGTATCGTTGACTATCGTGCGTGGCTACTTCTCGCACTGGGCATTCTGGCCTTGGCAATCGGTAACTTCAGCCGGACCTCCGGGCGCGGCGGTTGAGATACGATTTTCGCGTGCGTTGAGACCCCGAGGTCATCGGGAAAATCCTCACCCACCCGGATCCAACGAGGGGTTCCGACTCGAGGGCGTGATCGGACGTCAGTCCCCCCTCGGCCGCAACGACGGTTGCGCCGCGCTCGGCCAACGTAGATTTATCTGCGTTTCCCGTGACACAGGGATGTGTCCGCGAAAACGACGACAAAAAGTCGTTGGGTTCGAAGCCAGACGCAAATCACACTTGCGCCGCAGCGTCAGCCGATACAGCCAGGATGGCTCGATCAGCGGTTGCCTAAGGGTGGCGCCGTCCGATCGCAATGTAGCCAATGCCCTCTTCAGGGTGCGCTCGCCTGTTGCCTTCCTCTTCCTGCACCTTGACGAAAAAGCCATAGTCATCCGCGTCCGCCTGCCGAGTGACGATCGCCTCGGCGTCTTCATAGGTTTGACTCTGACTCAGGACGACTGGGTCATCAATAACGCCGCGCAGGGGCACATACTGGAACTGATGATTGGCCATGACCCTTCCAACTTCCAGATTCCTTTGGCCTGGCAGCTCGTGAATCCCGCTCTGCAGCACGACATAGTGCAGCTGCTCCTCGATATGCGACCCATCGAGATAGTCCCATTCTTCGAGCTGAAACTCGAAAGAACTCGGCCCGACGTTGCGCAGGCGGACATGCGTGGGTTGCTTGCCGGCATAGGTCACCAGATTCATGATCACGACGGGGCTCGCATGGACCTCGGTCAGGTTCACTGTGTGCCACTGAAGCGCATTGCTCTGTCTACGGCTGATGCTGCCGGCCTCGCCAATCACTTCACCGTAGGCATCGGTTATGACGCCGGCCTCGGCCGCTAAATAGCCGACGCGCTCGGTGGTATGGGCGGTCTCGATATCTCGTGACGCCTCCTCCTCGACCATCACCTGGAAGCCTGATGCACTGACGCTGCGAATTCGCAACGCGGAGGTATCGGCCCCGTCGTAGGTTTCGATCGATGACACGATGATCGGATCGGTCGGGAAACGCTCTGGCAGTTCGACGGTATACCAAGTCTCGTCGATCGCGTTCGGCGTGTGATCGGCAGCCGTGATCGAAAGCCCGCCGGGCGCGGAAACGGCCGCGGCGAGATCGAGTCGCGGCGTCGTGATAGCCGGCAGGCCATTTTGGTTGTTCGCATCGGTGACCAGGGTGCCGGTCTTGATCATCCGATCGATGATCTGCTGGCCCGTGTCGTCGGGGAATGCCTCGGTCATTACCGCTACACCGCCTGCGACGACGGGTGCCGACGCGGAGGTGCCGGCGCTGCGGTACCCGGCCGCACTGATCATTGCGCCCGGGGCAAGCAGCGTAAGAAAATGCGCGCTGTTGGAGAAGCAGGTGACGACATCGGGCGCGGTGGTGGTATCGATACAGCTACCCCAATCGATCTCGCCCAGCACATCATCGTAGACCGCTCCGACACTCACTGCGCCCGGTGCACATGCCGGCGAGCTGAGTGCGTTCGGGAACCCGTTATTGCCCGAGGCGACGATGGGCAGGATACCCGCGGCTCTCGCATTCGCAAACGCGGTGGTCGCCCAGGACTGCGGGCATTCGTTGTAGTACGGCGAGCCGTCGCCCAGGCTCAGGTTGATAGCGACAATGTTGAGTTCCGTTTGGTTGTCGATCGCCCAGTCGATTGCAGCAATGAGGTCATTCGACCAGGCGATCGACCCGTCGAACACGTCCAAGACCGCAATGCTCGCGCCGGGCGCCACGCCGGCGACGATGCCGCTCACCAAGGTCCCGTGGCCGCTGTCGTCCAGCAAACCATCGTCGGGGGCAAAATCGTCGGTATGCAAAACCCGACAGGTGTCCGGTTTCCTGGGTGCGACGCAGGAGCCGAATGCTTCAAGGGTATAGTCGATGCCGGTGTCCAACACCGCGACCGTGGTGCCCGCGCCCGGGTAAGCGACGCCGGGCTGACCGATCAACGGCAGACTCTCGGCAAGGCTCGCGTGGTGCCTTTCGTTCGGGTAGACACGCACGACATCCTCATCCCCGAGAAGCTCCTCCAAAGCAGACGTGCTGTCGACCTGGAGGTGTGCCATCGGCAGGTTTCGGTAGCCCTTCAATAGCGCGATGCCGCCTGCCCTTCTGGCAGAGAGAACCCTGTTCCTGACGGACTCGAATTCAGCGGCCTTACGATTTCTCACCCAGTCGTCTTCCTGGCGCAATCCCTGCGCGAGTCGCTCCTGGTCCGCCTGCGCGCGCGCCCGGGTCGAGGCAAACTCGACGATAATGCCGTTCTCGGGCGCGCCCTGCGCCAGTCGCCCCCTCAGGTGGGCCGGGACCTTCGCCAGCGCCACGGGCGACAACCGAGATGCAAAAGGTCCCTCGCCTTTGGCGTATGCCGGTGCGCTGATACAGGCCAATGCGCACATCGCGGAAACACTACACACTCGCGACCAACAGTCCATATCGGTACCCCTTCGCTGTCACGGTTACGACAAGATGGAAACAAATAGTCTATGCGCCATGGGGTTGGCAAGCACGCGCTTTCTGATGGGCGCCCGCCCGTTCACCGGCTTCCCCGGATAAGGCGCGTGGCGGGGCGGCCCTGACAGCGGCGATGAGCCCTTCACGGGCCGCTTTCGCCCTCGCCAGCCGTCGTTTGCTCGTGCTCACGCCGGATCATGCGTGAGACCGCGTCGAACACATCGACCAGGCGCAGGATGCCGACAATCCGCCCCTCACGGGTCACCAGCAGTGACATGAAGTGACCCGCGACCAGCTGGTGGATCGCCTTCTCCATCGAGGCCCCCTCATCGATCAGTTCCTTCTTCCGCGGCGCGTGCAGCAGGTCCTTTATCGTGAGATGCGCGGATTCGTCGGCTATCGTGCGCAGGCGGTTGCGCCACAGGTGGGACGACTCCATCATTTCGCCGATCATGATCCGCGCCGAGCCGACTCTCGATGCCGCCTTCGACGACGCTGCGCCCCCGACGACCCGTTCGTAGTTCGGTTCCAGGCAACCGATGATCGACCACATCGAGAGCTTGCCGATGATCTCGCCGTGCGCGTCCTGCACAAGTACCGCGCGATCGCGGTGGCGGGTTGGATCATCCTCGAACTCGCGCTGCTGCGCCTCCCGCAACGCGAGGATGCCCTCCAGGATCGATGCATCCTCGTGGATCGATGCATAGTCGGCCACAGGTAACATCAGGTCGCCTATCTTGAGCTCTTTCATCAATCCTCCGGTTTCAATGGCCCGAACCCATACGCCCTTACGCAGCGGGCCTCCCCGCCCATCCCCTGACAGGACAATGCGTCATGTCGGCCCGAACCGGCCGTTGTCGTTCTCGGCCCAAGCTGTCGCGCTGCGGTCGAACCGAGGTGGCGCGCACCCTTGTCAGATGCCCGGTCACGGCCATCGCGACCGCCTGCGCCGCGGAACTCGCGGCGTGATCAAACGAATGCCAGCCGGGGGAGCGGGTGGCCACTGCGGCACCTCCGGTTAAGGTTAGACAATCGTCGCCATTTTTCCGCGGTCTCTGCGTGTCGTCGAATCCGGCGTCGGCGACCACCCGTCGGCGCTGCGTCGCTCCGCTCGGACCCAACGGCCGGTTGGCGGGCCTGTGCCGGCCAGACCGGACGAAACACGCGGCCCGTGCGCTTGATGTGGGTCATTCAAAAGCGTTTGCACACCGGGCGATCGATGGCCGCGACCGAAATTTATGCCACCGTCGCCCGGAAATGCTACTAGAATATGACGAAAATATTACACACGGCCTCGTTTTCGACCTGATGGATGCGTTCTCTCGTGGCCGCGTTGCCGTATAACCCGAGTATTATCTGGCTGGCGTTGGTCGATGGGTGCCGCGAACAGCCAGTTTTTGAACGGGGGCCTAGTGGTCTCCTTGTAGGCTGAATCACGGCAATCCTTGTGCAGCGTAGCCTGGCTGGGCGCGTCGACTCGTTCTTCAGTGCGCCCCGGTCGCAGGATATTCAGGTTTTCGTACAAACGAGGAAAGAGCCGGATGACAGTCGAAAGTATCATGAGCTTCCGCCTGGTGAAGCTGAAGCCGACAGACAAGGTATGCGATGCGCTGGCGATCATGCATGAACAGCAGATTCGCAACCTGCCGGTCGTCGACGAGAACGATGAATTCATCGGGTTGTTCGGTATCCGGTCGCTGATCCGGTCATTGCTGCCGAAGGCCGGCAAGATCAGGTTCGGGCTCAAGGACCTGAGCTTCATGCCGGATGACATGAAGGCGCTGTACAAACGCCTCGAGCAGATGGGTGAACAGCCGGTTTCCGAGTTCCTGGAAAAGAAGAAGAACCTGACCTTCTGCAAGCCGTCGACCAGCTTCCCGGAGGTCTTCGAGCTGCTGGATCAGAGCATGAACTCGAGCCTGCCCGTGATCGTGGTCAAGGGCAAGCGCAAGAAGCTCGTCGGCATGGTGTCCTCGTGGGACGTGGTCGAGAAGCTGCTGATGAACATGGCCCTCACCGGTCAAGATGGCACGGGCCGGGGTCCCTGCGAGCCAATCATGCGAATGCAAGTAGAGCAGCCGCCAGACAACTCGATGCAAGACGAACAGCCACCAGTCGAAAGCCAACCCGATACACCGGAGTCGTCCTGAGCGTGGAAGCAAGCCACGACGCCATCTCGCATGTAGTGTTCGGCTGGGACCCGCTCTGGGTCTCGACGATCCTGTTCGTCGTGACCTATATCGTCATCGTCACGGAGAGGGTCAACCGGGCGATCGTCGCGGGGCTGGGCGCCGCATTGATGGTTACGCTCGGCGTGCTCAATCAACAGCAGGCCGTTGCCGGTATCGACTTCAACACACTCGGCCTGCTGACCGGCATGATGGTGCTCGTGGCGATCACCCGGCGCTGCGGTGTCTTCCAGTTTGTCGCGATCTGGGCCGCCAAGAAGGTGCAGGCGCGGCCCTGGGGTATCCTGCTGATGCTCGCGGTGGTGACCGCGGTCTTCTCGGCGTTCCTGGACAACGTCACGACCGTGCTCCTGATTGCACCGATCACGCTGCTGATCACCGAGGAGCTCGGTGTCAGCCCCTACCCCTTTCTGTTCACCGAGATCTTCGCCTCGAATATCGGCGGTGCCGCAACCCTGATCGGTGATCCGCCGAACATCATGATCGGCTCGGCGGTCGGGTTCACGTTCAACGATTTTCTGGTGAACATGGCGCCAATCGTTC
Source organism: uncultured Chromatiaceae bacterium (assembly GCA_965601425.1). Lineage (GTDB taxonomy): Bacteria > Pseudomonadota > Gammaproteobacteria > Chromatiales > Chromatiaceae > Thiosocius. The sequence continues at coordinate 6,585 of CBFCWF010000213.1, forward strand.
CGCTTATCCTGTTGGTTACGCTGGTCGTGATCTATTTCATCTGGGGGCGTCGAATGACTGCCACCGACGAGGCGCGGGCTCGCATACTGCAGTTCCGCGAGCAGGACGCGATTACCGACCGCAGGCTGATGAAACAGTCGCTCGGCGTGCTCGCGGTCGTGATCGTCGCGTTCATGTTTGCCCATCCCTTGCACCTGGAGCCGGCCACCATCGCGATGTTCGGTGCGGGCGCGCTGCTCCTGATCACCAACATCGGACGTGACGCGGAGGAGCAGTCAGAGGACGTGCACCACAGTTTCGGCGAAGTGGAATGGGTGACGATCTTTTTCTTCGTCGGTCTGTTCATCGTCGTCGCCGGCATCGAACACGCGGGCCTTTTGAACATTCTCGCCAACCAGGTGATCAGTGTGACCGGCGGCGACATGGCCATCACTGCGCTGATGATCCTCTGGGTCTCGGCGGTCGCGTCCGCCGTGGTGGACAATATCCCGTTCGTCGCGACGATGATCCCGTTGATCGAGTCCATGGCCCCGACCTTCGGCGGCAGCGAGAACCTGGACCCGCTGTGGTGGTCCCTCGCGCTGGGCGCCTGCCTGGGAGGCAATGGTTCGCTGGTCGGCGCGAGCGCCAATCTCATCGTGGCCGGGTTCGCCGAACGTGCCGGACACAGGATCAAGTTCCTCCCGTTCATGTTCCTCGCCTTTCCGCTGATGCTCGTGAGCATCGTGATCGCCACTGTCTACGTCTACTTCAGGTACCTGTAGGCATTTCGGTGAGACGCGGCGAGCCCATGTTGCGAGACGACAGGTGACTCGATGCTGGTAAGAGACGCGATGATTGGTGCCGAGGCCGTAAAGACCGGTATGCGGGTGCGAGAGATGTTCGCCGAATGTGGGCAGGCCCATGTGCAGGCGCTGCCATTCATCGACGCGTCCGGCGCCCTGATGGGGCGCGTCACGCTCAAGCACGTAATGAAGTTCGG
>CBFCWF010000214.1:0-7474 GCA_965601425.1 uncultured Chromatiaceae bacterium
ACCTTGTTAACAACCCTGGCAGCCATCGGCACCGCGGACACGCCGGCCGCCCCGATCAGCGGGTTCACCTTGCCGCCCGAAACCCGATGCATGGCCTTGCCCATCAGCACGCCCGCGGCAGTACCGACACAGAATGCAACGGCGCCGAGCGCCAGAATACCCAGTGTTTCGACGCTGAGGAACTTGTCCGCTTGAAGTTTCGAGCCCACCGAAAGACCCAGAATGATCGTTACCGCGTTGATGATTTCATTTTGCGCCGCTTTACTGAGGCGATAGACGACCCCCGACTCGCGCAATAGGTTGCCGAACGTCAGCATCCCGATCAGCGGAGCGGCCGATGGCAGGAACAGCAGACACAGCAACAGGACCGTGAGCGGGAACAGGACCTTTTCAAGCTTGCTGACGGGCCGCAGCTGGGACATGACCACGGCGCGCTCGGGCTGCGTGGTCAGCGCGCGCATGATGGGCGGTTGAATAATGGGCACCAGCGCCATGTACGAGTAGGCGGCCACTGCGATCGCACCGAGCAAATCCGGCGCCAGCTTTGACGCAAGGAAAATCGCGGTCGGACCGTCGGCGCCGCCGATGATCGCGATCGCCGAGGCATCGGCCAGGGAAAACTCGAATCCGGGGACGGCATTGAGCACAAGTGCGCCGATCAGTGTGAAGAAAATGCCGAATTGCGCAGCCGCACCGAGCAGCAGTGTTGACGGCTTGGCGATCAGCGCACCGAAGTCGGTCAAGGCCCCAACACCCATGAATATCAGTAGCGGGGCGATGCCGGAACCAATCGCGACTGCGTAGAACTGGGCGAGCATGCCCGGCTCATAGCCGAGATTGCTGGCCAGCAGCTTCGCCGCATTGAGCGCGGCGCCCGAGGCGTGCTGCGCAGCGTCCGCCACCTCCGCAAGCGGCACACCCAGGACCTGCGCGAGCGCTGCCAGGTGATCCGGATCGCCATTGAGCAGCAGTTGACCGACGCCGTCCTCCGCCAGCCCGACCACCGGCACATTCGCCAGCACACAGCCAAATCCGATGGGCAACAGCAGCAGCGGCTCGAACCCCTTGCGAATTGCAAGAAAAATGAGCAGTCCGCCAATCACGACCATCAACAGCTGGCCCCACTCCAGATTGGCGATCCCCATGGAGTGCCAGAGGGACTCGAAACCTTTTTCTATCATGGCCCTAGCTCATGGTCAGGAGAATGTCACCGACCTGCACGGCATCACCCTCCTTCACCAGCACGGCCTGAACCGTCCCTGACTCGGGCGAGCGGACCTCGGTCTCCATCTTCATCGCCTCGAGAATCATGATGACGTCACCCGAATTCACCGTCTGACCCGCCGTGACATCCACTTTGAAGATATTTCCGGCCAGCGGCGCGGGCACATGGCGCAACGCCCCGGCGGTAGCGGCTGGCGGCGGGGTCGATGCCACCGCAGGTGCCGGGGCCTGCTGCAGCTGCGTGACCTCACCACCCTGCGAGACAACGACCTGATAGGTGCGTCCGTCCACGCTGACCTGATAGCTCTCTGGTCCGCCGGCCGGCGCAGCCGCTGCCGGTGCAGTGGGTTTCGGTACGGCTTCGACGCCGGGCGCCGGTTCAAACGCATCGGGATTGTCCCGGTTCTCGAGAAATTTCAGCCCGATCTGCGGGAACAATGCATAGGTGAGCACATCGTCTATCTCTGCCTCTGCGACCCGTATACCGCGTTCCTTGGCCAGACGGCGGAACGCCTCGGTCAGCTTGGCGACCTCGGGTTCGATCAAGTCTGCCGGACGACAGGCAATCGGCTCTTCTCCCTCGCCAAGCACCCGCTGCTGCAGGTCGCGGTCAACCGGGGCCGGGGTGGCCCCATACTCGCCCTTCAGGACGCCGGCGGTTTCCTTCGTGATGTTCTTGTAGCGCTCGCCGGTGAGCACGTTGAGCACCGACTGCGAGCCCACGATCTGCGAGGTCGGGGTGACCAGCGGGATGAAGCCCAGCTCCTTGCGCACGCGCGGTATTTCCTTGAGCACTTCATCCATGCTGTCCTCAGCGCCCTGTTCCCGCAGCTGATTTTCCATATTGGTCAGCATGCCGCCCGGTACCTGGGCCACCAGAATGCGTGAATCGACCCCACGCAGCGAACCTTCGAACTTCGCATACTTCTTGCGGACCTGTCGGAAGTAACCGGCGATCTCCTCGAGCAGATGCAGATCCAGACCCGTGTCGCGCTCGGTGTCCTGCAAGATGGCAACGACCGATTCGGTGGCCGAGTGTCCGTAGGTCATCGACATCGACGATATCGCGGCATCCACCGTGTCGACACCGGCTTCCGCCGCCTTGATGATCGTGGTCGTGCTCATGCCGGTGGTCGCGTGCGAGTGCAGCGCGACCGGCACCGACACCGTCTCTTTCAGCCGGCTGACCAGTTCGAAGCAAGTGTAGGGGGTGAGCAGCCCCGCCATGTCCTTGATGCAGATCGAATGGCTGCCCATGTCCTCGAGGCCCTTGGCCATGTCGAGCCAGTACTGCAGGTCGTGCACCGGGCTCACCGTGTAAGACATGGCCCCCTGCGCATGCTTGCCGACCTTCAGCGTCGCCTTGATCGCGGTTTCCAGGTTACGCGGGTCGTTCATTGCGTCGAAGATACGAAACACGTCCATGCCGTTGTCAGCGGCGCGCTCGACGAAACGCTCGACAACATCGTCGGCATAGTGTCGGTAACCGAGGATGTTCTGGGCCCGAAACAGCATCTGCATCGGCGTCTTCGGCATTGCCCGCTTCAGCGCACGCAACCTTTCCCAGGGGTCCTCGCCGAGATACCGGATGCAGGCATCGAAAGTCGCACCGCCCCAGGTCTCGAGTGACCAGAACCCGACCTGGTCCAGTTTTTCCGCGATGGGCAGCATATCGTGGAGCCGCAGCCGCGTCGCGAACAGCGACTGGTGGGCATCTCGCAGAACCAGATCGGTGATAGCAAGCTTCTTCGTGGTCATAGTGCGGGTCAATCCTGGGTTAGGTTTCTCTCATTTCAACCGGCCCGCGAGGCACGGTAGTGGGCTATCGCAGCGCTGACGACGGCTACCAGCCGACGATTATCGGACACGTCGATCGGGTGTTGGGCCGCCTCCGGCTCTGGCGTGTTATCCAGGCGGGCGGCCAGCAGCGACATACCACGCATCGTGAAAACCAGGATGGTCAGAAACGTGAAAACGATGCCCATACCCAGTAGCATCAACTCAAGTCCCTGGATCACCAGATCGTTTTCCAATTTGCGGCCTCCCTTTTCCCCTGAGCATTCGCCGATTCTGACCGTTTCCGGTGTTCCCGATCGCGCGGAGCCAACAATGACCCATTCGCACACGGCATTCTAAAGGAAGAATCCGGGATTCTGGTATCGAGAGAATCAATTCCAATCCACAAAAGCCGGTAAACCCGGGCGCTTTGGTAGACTGCGGCTGACGCTTTCGCCCGGAATACCGCCATGCCGCCAATCGTTCTCGGATCGACCTCGCCCTTTCGCCGCTCCCTCCTCGAGAAGCTGCAACTGCCGTTCACGGTCGACGCCCCACAGGTCGACGAGAGCCGGCGACCGGACGAGTCGGCGGACGCGCTGGTCCTGCGGTTGGCGGAGGCGAAGGCACGCGACGTGGCATCACGGCACCCGGACGCGTTGATTATCGGCTCTGACCAGGCCGCCTGCGTCGGCGAGACCATACAGGGAAAGCCGGGTAATCGGGACAATGCCATTGCCCAACTGATGCTTGCCTCCGGCCAAACCGTTGTCTTTCACACCGGACTTTGCCTGCTCAACGGGACCAGCGGCCGAGTGCAGACTGCGGTGGAGCATTTCCGGGTCAGATTCCGCGCTCTCGATCGCGGTCAAATCGACCGCTACGTCGATCGCGAGAAGCCCTTCAACTGCGCCGGCAGCTTCAAGTCGGAGGGTTTTGGGATCACGCTGTTCGCGGGGCTGGAGGGGCGCGATCCGAACAGCCTTGTCGGCCTGCCCTTGATCCGCCTGGTCGAGATGCTGGCCGAGGAAGGCATCGTTCTTCCATGAAACCGGTCAAGCGGACTCACTCCGCAGGAAGGCCTCGAACATCAACACGGACCACAGCGCGTTGCTCCAGTCGCGCTGTCCACTGTCATGCTCCGCGACGATCCGTGCCAAGCGGCCACGGTCGAATACCCCGGTGTCGTTCAGTACCTCGCTTGCCAATGCCGCGTGCAGACGCGCGCGCAGTGGCCCTCGGAACCAAGCCGCCATCGGGACCGCAAACCCTTTCTTCGGTCGATACAGGACATCGTGCGGCAACCAGGGCTCCATCGCTGCCTTCAACAGGTACTTGCCCTCGCCGTCACGTCGTTTAAAGTTGGCCGGCAGCGTCGAGATCCACTCCACCAGTTCGTGATCGAGCAAAGGGACACGCACCTCGATGGAATGGGCCATGCTCGCGCGGTCCACCTTGGTCAGTATGTCGCCTGGCAGATAGGTCTTGAGGTCGAGATACTGTGCCAGGGACAGGGGATCGTCGGTCGGCGCGCCGGCCGCGTGCGCACGAAACACCTCGACCGCATCATAACCTTGCAGGCGACGGAGGAACGCCTTGCTGTATAGCGAGGTCCTCAGATCACGCTTCATCACCGCATTGATCTCGAAAAAGCTATCGACCGAATCCTGCCCCATTGACAGCAAGCCCTGGCGCCGTTGGAGCAAACGTGGCAGCAACGCGGACTCCGGGTAAATGCTACCCAAACGGGTCAACTGGCTGCGCAGGAACGCAGGGAACCTTGCCTTCAGCGCCAGATCTCCGAGATGCTCGGCATATCGTCGATAGCCGGCCAGGTTTTCGTCGCCGCCGTCACCGGAGAGCACGACGGTGACATCCCGGCTCGCCAGCTCGCAGACCCGATAGGTGGGCATTGCCGAGCTGTCGGCGAAGGGTTCGTCGTACAGGCGTGGCAGTATCTCCAGCAGCGAGTGATCGTCTGGGTCAACCGCGCCGACACGGTGGCGGCAGCCGAACCTTTCTGCCACCGCGGCCGCATATTCCGCCTCGTTGTATTCCGCCTCACCAAAGGCGATGGAGCAGGTGTTGACCGGGTCCTCACTGACCTGCGCCATCATCGCGACGACACTGCTCGAGTCGACGCCGCCGGACAGGAAGGCGCCCAGCGGGACTTCGGCGATCAGGCGGATTTCGACCGCCTGGCGCAGTCGTTCCGCGAGCTCCACAGTGGCATCCGAGAGCGAGGGCCGATCGCCGCCGGAAGCGAAGGGCACGTCCCAGTATTCCCTCTGCTGCAACTGCGTATCACCACGCTTGACTCGCAGGGTATGGCCGGGGCGGAGCTTGAAGGTGTTGCGATAGATGCTGCGCGGTTCGGGCACGTAGCCGAGCGCGAAATACTCCTCCACCGCCTGCTCCGCGATGCTGCGATCCAGGCCGGGATGCTGCTTGAGGGCCTTGAGTTCGGAGGCAAAGACCATTTCACCGGACGGGAGCAACGTGTAGAAAAGGGGCTTGATGCCAAGCCTGTCGCGCGCCAGAAAAAGGGTTTCGCGATTGCGGTCCCACAAAACGAACGCGAACATTCCACGGAAATGGGTGACGCAGGACTCGCCCCATTCCTCCCAGGCATGCACAATGACCTCGGTGTCGCAATGCGTCCGGAAGCTGTGCCCGAGCGACGCGAGTTCCTCCGCGAGTGCTGAAAAATTGTAGATCTCGCCGTTGTACACGACGACGACCGAGCCGTCTTCGTTGTACAAAGGCTGCTGGCCACTGGAGAGATCGATGATGGACAGGCGGCGGTGGGCCAGCCCTATGCCGGGCTCGGTGTGGAAACCGTCCTCATCGGGCCCTCGATGCGACTGGCTGAAATTCATCCGCTCGAGCAACGCCCGATCCACTGGGTCGCGGCCATTCGTGAGGAAGATACCCGCCAGACCACACATAATCGAGCCTCGTCAATCCTCGAGGCCGAGCACGGCATCGATTTCATCGTTTACCTTGGGCACCATGATCTGCGCGAACTCGGCCAATTGCTGTTCGACTGCATCAAGGTCCTGGCCATCCCACGGCGTGGTTAGCGCAATCCACGCCCCGTCTGCCCTGCCGGGCCAGAGGCGCGCCAACGCCTCCCAGGCCTTGCCCTGATAGCGGTTGGTCAGGCTGCGACCCGCGACACGATACCACTGCCAGACGAGGTGCTCGTGCAAAGCACCATCGCTGTCCACGACCACCCGCACCCGATTGACCGCAACCTCTTCGTCGCCCAAGGAAACAATGACCTTCCCCAACTGATTGCGGCGCTGCGGGTCGTCTGCGATCCTGTTTCTGCCGGTAATCGCCTCGCTCCCCTGACGCTGCCGCGGGAACAGGACCGCGTACAGCTGCACCTCGGCGTCACCTTTCGTGTAGCGTGCCTCGATCTTGTGCGGGCTTGGCAGGAGTCCCGCCGGCCATGACACAGGATCGGCCGACAGGGACCAGTCACCGCTGCCGGCCGGGGCCGCGAGTTTGGTCGATGTCTGCGCCCCGGAGGCCTCGGCCTTTTCCGTGTACCAGACAGTGGTTGACGCCGCACCGAGTACCAGCCCTACGACCAACACCAGTCGCAGCATGGCCGATTTTTCGCTCATCGGGCGGTTTGGTGGGACAATCGCTGGCGGCTCCGGCTCCTCCTGCCAGAAGGAACCGATCCAGAACAGGATCAGCATCACAATGCCGAAGAACACCCAACCGTAGATCAGGTGATCGACTCCCGTCGCATACTCCATGTTACTCAGGTGGCCGATCATCACGATCATGTAGGCCCGCAGACCATTGGCCAGGATGGGGACCGCAGCAGACATCGCAATGAACAGCAGACGTTTCCACAATGTGTGGTACGTGATGTACGCATACATGACGCCCAGCGTCACCGACGCGATAAGGTAGCGCACGCCACTGCAGGCCTCGACGACCGACCAGTTGCCCGACGGCAGCGCGAACCAAAGCCCATCGCGATAAACCGGTATGCCGCTCAGCTTCAATGCCTCGACAGTGAAGGTCGCGGTGAACTCCATCATCGGCGGGACCAGGTCTTCCCCCATCGGTACCGCGAAGAACAGAAACAGCAAAGGAAACGCGAGAGACCTTGCGGCCTGCCAGCCGATCACCGCAGCCAGGGCACTGATCAGGACCCCGACGAACGCAAATTGCTCGACGACCTGCACACCCGTGAGGCGCGCGAGTGCCCAGACGAACAGGCCGGCAAACAGCGGTATCAGCAGCATCAGCGATGGCTGCGCCGTCAGCCCGCTCAGATAGTCCCGCTTGTGCCAAATCAGCCACAGAGAGATCGGCAGGATCAGGAAGCCGTGCGTGTAGGTCTCGAAGTGGTACCAGGTGAGGACCATGCCGGTCGCTGTCGAGCGAAACAGCAACAGCAGGGCGACAAACAACAAGACGCTCGCGATCAGCGTCGCCCTCCAGCGAC
>CBFCWF010000215.1:0-7444 GCA_965601425.1 uncultured Chromatiaceae bacterium
AACCCCGGTCGAACTCGGTCACGGACCTGGAGTCCTCACCATGTTTGTCGTCACGACTGATCACGACCCTGCTTCCCCTGTCCGCCATGAACGCGGTGGCGGGGTCGGACACCATGGAAAAGGCTAAAGCCGAAACTGCCGAAGCCTGGACCGCCAGCAAGGCCGCTGCCCAGGAGGCATGGGATAACCGCCAAGGCCAAGTCGAGCGAGGCCTGGGATGCCGCCAGGGCGTCCTCTGCCGAGGCCTGGGAGACCGCGAAGGCCAAATCCGAGGCCGGCTGGAAGCGTGCAAAGACCGAATCCGAGGCCCTGTGGGACAAGGCAACCGACGAGCGGACGTGGCACGCCGCGAAGGAAAAGAGTCACGTCCTGTGGCTGGACGCCAAGCAGGCATCCCATGAAGCCTGGGTGAAGGCCCAGGAGGAATCCCACGCCGCCTGGGACAAGGCCTCTGACATCTCCCATCGCGAATGGGAGAAAGCAAAAGCCCTTGCGAAGGGCACTGAAACCGAGAGCGAAGTGAAGCAGTGAATCTTTTCAAACGCAACGTCGGCAAGACCGATCGTATTATCCGCGTGGTGCTGGGCGTGCTGTTGGTCGGGAACGTATTTTTCGCTCTGCAGCATCCCGTCGGATGGATCGGCGTGATCCTCATTGTCACCGGGATCGCTGGCATCTGCCCGCTCTACTCGCTGCTCGGCATCAGCACCAAATCTGCGGCAGAGAAGGTCGGACTCAAGTGACGCAGAGGACCCGAGGGCAAATTTCCCCGTCTGCCGCACGACTGCAGATCTGATTCCAGTTTTGGAACTTTTTTGTTCGCTAAGGAGAAACCGTCGTGGATGTACAAGGTCTTATCATCTGATCATCGGGGCAATCGCGGGCTGGTTGGCAGGGACGCTGATGAAAGGCGGCGGTTTCGGGCTGATTGGCAACATCGTCGTCGGCCTGGCCTTGTCGGTGCGGTGGTCGGGGGCTTTCTGTTCGGGCTACTGGGCATTTCGGCCGGCGGGCTGATCGGCTCGATCGTCACCGCGACTGTTGGCGCTGCGGTGCTGCTTTTCGTCGTCGGGCTGATCAAGAAATCCTGACGTCTCGGGCCCCGCGAGCAAACGGGAGCAGCGTTTGCACCCTCCTTCCGATAACGGCCATCGTTTAACGACCATGGGTCTGTCGTAGAGGAGAATGACGATATGGATTGGATGCACGCGCTGGCAAAGGGCCTGCTGATCGCGGTGACGTACTTGCTGGTCGAGAAATCCGGGCTGCTGGAAGGGAAAACACTTGGCGGGAAACTGCTGATCATGATCCCGATCTATTTTGTGGTGATTTTCATTGTCAATATTGCGTGGCCTGGAAAATGAGCCAACTGATGCAAGCGCGGAGCATCCCGCTGTCGGTCGGAAGCAGCCTGTTCGGATGCCCGTCAATCAGGGCTGCATCGCGCAAGGCGTGACAATTCGCGCCGCGCGCCATCCTGCGTCCGCCTGTCACTGACGCCAGCCGCGCGATCGCCAATTGAGCCAATGTATGGTGGCGATGCTGCCGTGATGTCACAGATCCGCAAGGTTCGCTTCCATCTAGTCTTGACGGGCAGGAAAACAAAAAAAATTCCTTTGTGTATCGGTTCATCTGCCGGGTTGTATCGCTCCGGTCGACGAGGATTCAAGTCGCATCGATAAGCGGCCGGTCCTTGCCCCTGACTGCCCGGACCCCTGGGCCATGAGAAGGCGCGTTGCGCGCCTTCCCGCGGCTCATCACTGCACGGACTTCTTGGCCGCATCATAGGCCTCGGCCGTACCTTCCTTGGTAGCCTCCCAGGCCTCACTGCTGCCCTCCTTGGTCGCATCCCACGCCTTTTCGGCGGTATTCACGGTAGCATCGCCGACGGCGGACGCCGCTTCCGCAGTCTCTTCGCCGGCCTTGCTCCAGGTGCCCTCTTCCGCAGCGACGGTTGCGCCGGAAACCAGCACCGAAATTGCGAATACCGCGATCGAACCCAGTCCCGGCTTGTTTTTGATAATCACGCTTCTTGCTCCTCATTGATTGAACTTGATCGAACAGACTACATTCCAGGTCGAGTCTGGGACGTAGAATTCTATGATACCGGCAGCATTGACCGGCAACCGTCACGTTACCCTGTTCCGCATTTTCGCCCCATGCTGCCTGCCGGCCGGAACGACAATGGGCGGCACGCGTGGTTTCCGATGCCTCTTGCCAGGATCAGTAGAGGTGATAACGGCTGTCCATCACGCGACCCCGGCTATCGAAGTGACAAGTGAAGGTCGCATGATTCGGATGCCTTCCGTCGTATTTCACCTTGGCATGGCCGACGAGATCGTGACCCTCGATCTTTGCATTTTCCATTGTGACCTGCGCCGTGTAGTGATGTTCATCGCGTATCCGGTATTGCAGTGCATCGTGGCAGTCATCCTCCAATATCGACCGATTCACCTGCAAGCCTGACGACTTGCCGGCATCACCGTCGCCGCCCTGCGACGCCGCCAAGGCCGCGACGATGGCAAGGCCGGCACCGACCGCCAGCGCGGTCCCGAGATTACTGTCGCTATCGTCGTCATGATGGTCGCGGTAACGGGGATTCGGCCCGTCGTACGCGTACGACTTGACGTGCCCGTTTTTTATTTTGCAGTTGAAAGGGTATTTGTGGTTGTCGATTTTCGCCTGGCCGTGAATCTTGTATTTGTGGTTGCCCACCTTCTCACCCCAGACGTTTCGCAGATTGCTCAAGCCGTAGGTATCCCGGATCTTGTCCTTGCACAACTGCTTGGCACGATCCTCCTCGGACGCCATCGCGGCCGCGGGAAACAGCAGACACAGTGAAACCGCGCCAGCAGCCACCGAACCCAACACTCGCTTCATCACATTCCTCCGCTTTCCGTCTATTCCACCTGGGCCACTGCCGGCGCACGACCCTCGGAAATCTCCTGTGATACTTCCACCACGCGGTGACCACCAAAAAGGATGCCCGCGAGAAACAGTATTTTGAATGACTGCCCGAACGAGAGTGCTTTTAACGCCGAACACTTCGAGCATGGTCATGTTCCACAGCCATCGAAAGATAACGACGAAGATCGCGATCAGAACGAGCGCGGCTATGATTCCAACGATGACGCCGACAAACTGACTTTGCATAAATACCGCCCCGAGACTGTCTGGAAAAAAACGAGAAGCTTTATTTGGCGGGATCTTACTAAATTCATTTCCGGAATCTACTCTGACCAGGTCGTACTTGAACCAATCCCCGATCTTTGAGCAGTTATTGGGGACCCCGCGACGTGGCGTCAACGCGGCCAGACCATCAGTCGGCTGGTCAAGTCGCCGCGCTTCTATCCAGCCGTGACTCGCGCCCAACACGTGCGAGCGCGATCGATTACCTGGGCCCGTCATGCTGTTTAGGATCCCGGGAAAACGCCGCGACACCGACCGTGCTGATTACCGAAATACTGTGACAACCTTGGCTGCCCGTGCCCTATGAGGTGGATGCATATGCATCGAATATGGCCCGCCGCGGTCAACCGAAACAGACCGCCGGAGCATCGCAAACGACGCGACACCCGGTGTCCTGACGGGCAAACCGATCCAACGATTCCCTCCTCCAAGAAACACAGGGGCAGACAAGAAAAGTCCAGCGAAGTCCGAGATTGCCTCGTGTCGGTCGAGGCATGCCCCGAGTAAGCGGAACGATCGGAGCGATTCGCATTGACGACCGTCAGCCTGGCGACAAACGATGGGCTCTGTTCACCCGTCATTCGTGACCCGAGTGATGGCGCGTCACCGCGGGCCACAATTTTGACCGCGGCCCCAGTGAGAGTCCCATGGTCGAAATACCGCACGCAGGATTCATCGGGATTGTGGCGATTCGACAACCGATGCCGTCAGGGAGGTTCGCCCGAGGCGGTGGATACGCAGTTGTTCCAGCACCACGTCGCCGGCCAGGCATACAGGGTGACCGCGACGAACAGGCCCATGCGCACGGCGAACGCCGCGTACACATCCTTGCCACTTGCGCTGTCCTCGACCGCGGGTCCCAGGAGGATCAGCATGGTCACCGCCACATTCTGCCAGAACGAGGCTGGAAAGCGGCTCCGGATCAGCCCTTAGAGCTTGCTGGCGAAGTACACGCCCAACAGGAAAGTCCAAAGGAAAAACATCCACAGGTTGGGGTGAATCTTCAGCCCGAACCATAACAGGATCGCGAAGCAACCCCCAAGGAAGGTGGAACCCAGCAATTCACGCCCGGCATGGTGTGCGCCAGTCATGGAGCCCTGCTGACCCAAGGCCACCGCCTTCACGATGATCGGCAGGTACATCGAGGGATTGGTCAGGGCCAATAGAGCGTATCGAAGATATAGACGTCTCCTCCTGCCCTGAGGGCTAGCATAAATGATAGCTATCTCATGGGCTTGAGAGCATCCACTTGTAGAACGTCGGTTCGCTCACGCCGTGCTCGCGGCAGAGCTCGGCTGCGCTCAGCCCGGCCTGGTGCTCCTTCAGATGCCGATGATCTGTTCTGCGCTGAACCTGCTGCGCTTCATCTTCCGTCTCCTCTGTCGAGGAACAGACTAACCTCAGAGTGGGGAGGTTTCAGGGGAGCAGGTCAGATGCTGAACACTTCGACGCCAGAGTCGTCCGGCCCTATGGAACAGAAATCGAACGTTCGCCAGAGCTCCTAGCCGCGGCTGGGATGTCCGTGCATAGTGAGATGACCGACGCGCGAAGCGGCCTCACCACGCGCTGCCTGCACTCAGACTATGCGGACAAACTCACTTTTCAGGTGGGTATCGGCCACGAACAACCGATCCTGGCGGTGACGGCGGGGTCTCAACGGCGTGGGACGGAGTAGAGGGTATAGCTGTTTGTTTGCGTTACAATTATTGCTGATCTCTCGGATACTAAGCTCGCTGCGGCGGGACCGCCGGTCGAACAAGTGACGAGATCCGCGGCATCGTCGAGGAAATCGACGGTGAATGCGGATTCGCCGGTGAGCTTGCAGTCGTCGTCGGCCGAGCGGTAGCCCCTCACGAACACCAACTCGGGGTCCGGTTCGCTTATACCTCCAACGGAGGTCGGTTCACTGCAACCGGTTGTCATGGCGACACATGACAGAATGCCGGCAGCGCCAACGCGTCTCCAGAACCTTCCTCCGACAGCCGACCTGGCCAGTCGGTCTGTCGCTGCCGTGTCATGGCGGGAAAGATGCTTCATTTTGCGCCCCTGAAATGCTTGATGATTCTCACGCCAACTGCGCCTGTCAGCGTGGCGCCTCCGGCCAGAACAAAAAGCCAGCCAAGAGCCAACAAAGGGAATGGCTCCTGCAGGACGCCGTTCTCGTCGACGCATGACCCTAGGGCAGCATACCCAGCCCACAACACCAACCCAATGGCCAGCAGAGCCAGAGAAAGCAGCGTGAGTTTCGTCATGGTCGTGCTGCCTTTCGGATCAGCTCAGATGGTATCGCTGGTGGACTGAACAGACAGGTCACGCTGGCTACTCCCATTCCGCGCCAGTCGTCCGCCACCTTTTCTTTTCGTTGTCCCAGGTGCTCGCCGTCACACACGGCGTCGGATTGATACCACCGCATTGTGATCCGTGGACATCCGCAAGAAGGACCTTGTTCGGCCCAAAATCGACGACATCCCATCCATGGTTCAGAAGCGAGTGAACCTCTTCCTCCACGAGAAAGTGAGACATGCAACCGCCCGTTCCGCAGAATAGCGATGCGGCTTTTGAGCAGGCGAAACCGCTCTCGTTCAACACCCAATCGTGATACAGGTCGCCGTCCAGATCCACCCGATCAACAGCGCCCCATTCAAGATCGAACTCGCCGTTTTCAAAATTTGCGCAGGTCTTCGTGGCGACTTCGACCTTTTCCTGCAACTGAGGCGGCAACTCTGACAAATCGGCCGAAAAAGCCGGAGTATCCGAGATAGAACAGAACAGGGCAATCGCCCCGAACATGGTGCCGATATCGGGCGTCAGGCCGTCCTCTTGCGGGATACGCTGGACCATCAGTTGCACTTGTCGTACCGGTAGTCGCCAAACTCCAGCCAGTCTTGTCCGCCATCACGAAAGACCAGAAATTCCGATCGATCCTCTCCGAGAAGCGCGACGACAAATCCCGCAGGGGACCCGGCTGATCCGAAGTACGAATAGGAGGTCATGGCACGAAGCGTCTCGCCGTTGACCGTGACCCGGGCATCCCATTGACCGTCAGCGTTTTCCAGAATTGAGTACTCAATCTGGCGCTTGATGTCGCCGCCTCCACAATAGACGACGCCCTGGGGTGCCTCCGGCGCAGTGGCATTCTCGTCAACAACTTTATCTGAACATGTGTCCTGGAGCGACCTCACGGCTACTCCTGAGCCGGATAGGTCGAAAAATCCGTAGCTCACATCCTGATCGATCATGGAGAGATTCAGGACAGCATTGGCGGCGATCTGGTCAAGAACGAACTCGTAGTCTGCCACGTCAGTGAACAGGATCTCGACCGGATAATTATCCACAATCTGCAGCATTGCATTCTCGCCCCCGGCCTGAAACGATCCAACGTCGGTTTCACCGTCTTTCATGAACCGGATGGCGAGGCCCTGCTTGGTGACGATGTCTTCGCTGTCCTCATACCCGGCCGGCGCGAAACGGATGCGGTCGCATTGCAACTCCAGCGTCATGTTCCCGGACTGCGCGAATGCCATCGGTGTCGGCTCCCCGCTGAACCCCCACTCGGCGACCACCGGAGTTGCAATCATCCCGGCCAACACGAGGCCCGCCGCCAGGTGCAATCTCATGATATTCCTCCACTCTGGGTTAAATTGCCCGAGCGACTGGAGCGGCAGCCCGCCGGAAAGACATCGTACCGCGCGCTCGGGACGTTGGCCTACTCCTTGGCCGCTTCCGCGAGTTCCGCCATGACCTTCTCGCAGTGTGCCGAAGATCCGAGAATGTCGCCTTCCGGCTCCCGCCCATGGACAGCCGCCAGGTCGGAGGCAGCCCGCATCAGGACCTGATCGACCTGTTCGGGCGAAAGCAATCCTTCGTTCTGAGCTGCTTGAACCGTGGCGCAGATCCCGGCGTTGAGACCTGAGGCGACTCCAATCCCCGCAGCAGTCCCAGTCATCACCGCACCGCCAAAGACCACTCCCAGCACCGCGCCTATGACCAGACCAGCGATACCAAAAACTGCCTTGCCCATTTTCCATCTACTTTTTGTGCGCGTTGCGTTGGTCAAGTATAGGCAGTATGAAAGGCGTTTTCCGCCAACTGAATCGCCTGATCTCAGCCGTCGACACCCGCTTCGGCCGCCCCGCTGACCATCGAACGGCATCAGGCCGGCATCTTGGTGCGCGAGCCCATCCCCGAAACCCGTTCGCGCAAGCGAGTCTTCGATCTCGTGATGCGTTTTGGGACATCCAAGTCCCCAAAACGC
>CBFCWF010000216.1:0-7428 GCA_965601425.1 uncultured Chromatiaceae bacterium
TCCAAAGAAATTTGCATGCAGAGAGTCTTGTTGGAACTATCTGCACAGAATGAATCTCTCCCTCGCACGATGACTTGAGGTCCTGCACAGGTTTTATCTCAGTAATTCAGATAGTTGTTCGCTGCCCGAACAGGCCGGCAAATGGATTTCACGGATCTGGGTTTCGGCGTTCAGAAAGTTCTCTCTCTTTTTCTTACTGGGGCGGTGACGTCCGACCCCTCCCTCTGCGTCAAAATCTGAAGAATGGGGTCGTGTAGCTCCATTCTTTATTCTTCGACCAGTAGATTCGACTTCGCGGTAGACGAAGCGAGATAATTGCCGGCAAACGGTCCGCCCATTATCTGTTCCACGGAAACAAACAGTTGCCAGCGATTCCCCAGCACGGCCACGGTTCCCTCTTGCAGACCAAGCTACACCGTCCGATGGTGCCAGCGGATTTCCTGTGTCGACTGCGGTTGCACGCGATATTGGATCAGGTCCTGAATACGCCGCTGGCCTTGGTGTCGGCGCCGGCCGGGTACGGCAAGAGCCTGCTCGTCAGCCACTGGATCGAATCTCAGCATGCCCCCTGCGCCTGGCTGTCCCTGGATGATTCGGACAGCGCGGTCGAGATTTTCACCGAGTACCTGTTGGCGGCCGTGGAGACCGCGGTACCCGATGCCTGCCCGCAGACGCGGCGTATGGTGCAGGCGGCCGATCCGCCGACCCAGTCCGCGCTGGTCAGGTCTTTTTCCAACGAGTTGGAGGCCCATGGCGAGCCGTTGATTGTAGTCCTGGATGATTACCACCGAATCCAGGCCGAGTCCGAGGTCCAGGACCTGTTGCGCCAACTGCTGGCACACCCGCCCCGACCACTGCACCTGGTGATCCTCACCCGGCGCGATCCGCCGTTCGGCTTGAACCGCTTGCGCGCAGAAGGGGAACTCACTGAGGTAAGGCTGAAGGATCTCGAGTTTACTGCAGCGGAGACCCGGACCTTTCTGAATGAGGTTCTTGGCCTCACGATCAATGATGACGCGCTCGCCAGCCTGCAACGCGAGATGGAGGGATGGGTTGTCGGTCTGAGGTTGGTATCCCTGGTGTCGCGCGGGATGGAAGACCGCAACAGGTTCTTGGAGAACCTGCACGGTGGTGTACAGCTTACGCAGGGTTACCTGTTGCAGGAGGTCATCGCAGGTCAGTCACCTGCGATGCGGAACTGGTTGCTGCGTACGTCGATCCTGGAACAATTTTGTGCGGGCCTCTGCAACGCGGTGGCCGCGCCGGAGGGCGGGGTCGAACAGGGCGGTCTCAGCGGCGAAGAGTTCGTTCAGACGCTGCAGGATCGCAACCTGTTCGCCATTGCCCTGGATAGCCAGGGTTCCTGGTTTCGCTACCACCATTTGTTTCAAGAGCTGTTGCGTGCGGAGCTGAAGCAGCGCGCGGAGCCTGCCGAGATTGCCGCACTTTGTTCGCGCGCCAGCGAATGGTTCGAACAGCAGGGCATGGTCGGCGAGGCGATCCGTTACGCGCTCAATGCCCAGGGCACAAGCCTGGCGGCCAAGATCTTCGAGCGCCACCGGCGGCCCGAGCAGGACCAGGACCGTTGGCGCAACGTCGAAAGGTGGCTGGCGGCTTTTCCGGCGGAGACCAAGGTGCAGCGGCCAGGGCTTCTGCTGGGCCAGGCGTGGGTTCTGCACGACCGTTACCAGATCAGGGGGATTGCACCGATCGTTGAACGCCTGGAGTCGCTTGCTGTGAACCAGGCACTCGACAGCGTATCGTTGGGTGAACTGCGATTCTTTGAGGGCGTACTGCAGTTTTGGGCCGGGGATTGGGAACTCAGTCAGGAGCATTGCAGCGAGGCACGAGACCGGATTTCGGACATGCACCCGAGAATTGCGGGGCTGGTCGAGATCTATCTCGGACTCGCAAGCTATATGATCGGCCAGGGTGACAGGGCCCTCGAGGAGCTGAACGACCGGATCGCGGATGACAGTTTTCTGTCCGGGGCACTCCTTTGCCGGCTATACCTCGCACGGTCTTTCCTGCATGCGCTGGCGGGCGCGTTGCCGCGGGTTGCGCAGGACGCCGAATCCGCAGCGCGCGTCGCACGGCAAGGCAGCATGGCCTACATGGAGGGCTGGGGCAGGTATATGGAGGGCGCCAGTCGCTTTCGGGCCAACGATCTCGAAGCCGCACGGTCTTGTTTCGAGCCATCGTTCGATCATAGATACAGCATGCACACACGCGCGGCCGTCGACGGGATGGTGGCGCTCGCGCTGACCTATCAGGCCTTGCAGCAGCCGGATGCCGCGACGACGACAATGGGGAGCCTGCTCGCGTTCGCCCGAGAAGTCCAGGATTCGCAACATCTTTCGGTGGCCAATTCCGGTCATGCCAGGCTCGCCCTCGCGCAGGGCGATATCGAGGCCGCCCGCCGCTGGCTGCGGTCCTTCGACGAGCAGCCCTTCGGGCCTGCCATCTTTCTCTGGCTGGAGGTGCCCTCGATTACGCAGGCCAGGGTTCTGGTGGCGACTGGTTCGGACGAAAGCCTGGGGCGGGCCAGAGAACTGCTGGCGACGCTCCGAAACGCGGTCGAGGCTCAGCACAACGTCTGGCAAATGATCGACATCTTGGTCCTGGAGTCGCTCGCGTTGGACAAGCAGGGGCGTGCCGAGGAGGCGTTCTCGTTACTCAGGCGCGCCTTGACGCTAGCTGAACCGGGCGGGTGGGTTCGACCGTTTCTCGAGCCCGGCCGCGAGATGGCCGAGCTGTTGCAACGACTTGGAGAGCGCCTGCATGACCAGGCTTATGTCGACATGCTGCTGAGCGTTTTTCCGAAGCAGGTCCTGCCGGTAACCGCCGAGAGGACCGACGGGAGCGGCTCGCTCAGCCGGGCTGCGCTCGGTCCTGGCCTTGTCGAAACCCTCACCAACCGCGAGCAGCAGATCCTCGACCTGCTGGCTGAGCGCCTGCGCGACAAAGAAATCGCCGCGCGACTTTCGATCTCCACTCAGACGGTGAACTTTCACCTCAAGAACATCTACCACAAGCTCGGCGTCAGTAACCGCCGAGAGGCAGTCACCAAGGCGACCGGACGCTAGTTTTCCTGATCCTCGAGGCCCGCATGCGGTTCGATGTGGTGGGTGCATCGCTGTGCTTTCAGGGTGTCCGTTGCTGGTCCCCCTCATTTCCCCCTCGTTTCAAGAGAGGCGGTACCCGGTACCCGGCTCGTAGACTAAATGAAAGGCAGGCGTCTGCCGCGTCTAAGTTAGCTTGATGGGGAGAAGCAGCATTGGAAGAGTCCCAGCGCCCCCGCCTTCTGCGGTTCGGTGAGTCCGCGCTCTACCGCATTGTGGTGCAGGGGCAACTGGATCAGCACACGATTACAGGCATCGTGGATGCCCGTATCGAGGCAGGCGATCCACAAACCACGCGGCTGCTGGTACGGGTCATGGATCAGGCGGGTTTGAGCGGCGTACTCGAAGCCCTTCACGGGTTTCATCTGCCGATCGTCTCCGTTCAGCTGGTCAACGAGGAAGCAGAAACGAATTAAGGAGAGTTTCATGAACGACTTGAGCAAACGCAATTTTCTGAAGTATGTGGCGGGTGGGGCCACCACCCGGCGCACCATTCGACGCAGGGTGGCGTTGGACTGAAACGATAAAATGCCGACCCTTGCGGATCCCGAACTAGGTTGAGCCCGATGCCCGATCGGCTGACAGCGTTGCTCACGCCCGTAGCCAGGCTCTTCAATGTCGAGAGTGTCGAGGCCATGGCGCTGCGGCTGCTTGGCGCAGCGCTCATTCTTCTGGTCGGGGTCTTGGTCTCCAAGGCGCTGCAAAGCTACCTCGTGCGGCGATTGCGCGGGCACGATACCGGGGCGCCGGAGACTCTGGATTCGTACCGACGATTCGTTCGTGCCGCCGTCCTGATCATCGCCATCCTGCTGGCCGTGCACACCCTGGGGCTCGACTTGACGCACCTGTTCACCGCCGGAGGTCTGTTGGCGGTGGCGGCCGCTTTCGCCATGAAGAACCTCTCCGAGAATCTGGTCGCGGGGATTATTCTGCGCGCGGAGCGGGTCATCAAGCGCGGGGACGTGCTGCGGCTCCAGGGTGGCGACAAGGTGCGGGTCAAGCGGATCGGGCCGCGCGCGACGATCGTCCGCAGCAAAACCGAGGCCGACCTCATCATTCCCAACGCCGAGCTGGTGCAGAAACATGTCTCCAATGACACCCACAGCGACCTGCTGCATCGGCTCGAGGCACGGGTCGGCGTGGCTTACTCGTCCGATCTCGAGCAGGTCCGCCGCGTGCTCGAGCGGGCCTGCACTCCGCTCGACTGGCGGTCGGAGGGGAAAGCGCCTCAGGTGCTGCTTGCCGAGTTCGCAGACTCAACGGTGAACTACAGGGTCCTGGTATGGATCGAGGACCCATGGATCGCAGGCCGACTGCTGTCAAACCTCAACGAAGCCATCTGGCGGGCCTGCAACGACGCCGGCATCGTCATCGCCTTCCCGCAGCTCGATGTGCACGTCGTCAGCCAGGGCCCAGCCGGGGCCGAGCGATGGGGGTCGGGGTGGCCGGGTCAGGGACCCGGACCCAAAAAAGGAAGCGGTGCGTAATGTCGGTGTCAAGGGCGACAAGGTCGCAGTCATTGCCAATGACAGGATCCAAGGGGATGGAAACCCTCGATGCGAAAGGTCATGTCGCAATTTTCGAGCACGACGCAGTCCGAAACGCGCCGACCGACTCCCGGCCGGCGGCAGGCAAGGTGAACAGGGGAGCAACGCAATGAAACATCGGAAAGTCCGGTTGATCCGGCGGGCACTGCGGGCACTGGGCTACAGTGCCGTGGGTGCGCTCGTAGTGCTCGTCGTCGGTTACGTCTATTACCTGAACAGCCGCGCGGACCTGGCGGTATGGCACCTCGCCGAGCTCGACGAGGAGTTTTCGGCCGATTCCGATATCACGGTTTTTTCCGACTACCTGGCGCTCGAAGAGCGGCTGTTCCGCCAGCTCGAGGAGGAGGTCTACGCGCGGGTGCCGCCGGAGGAGCGCACGCGCATCAACCGCTACCATCGCGGCAGCCTTGCCGATCCCCATGGCTGGTCGACGAACTGGAACCGCACCTTCGAGCTTGCCGCGGCTTCCCCGCGGGCGGGTGTCCTGCTGCTGCACGGGATGTCCGACTCCCCGTACAGCCTGCGCCACCTTGGCGAGCGCCTCAACGCGGAGGGCGCCCATGTCCTCGGTCTGCGCATGCCCGGCCACGGTACCGCCCCCTCGGGACTGGTGAACCTTGCCTGGGAGGACATGGCCGCGGCGGTCCGCCTGGCGATGCACCACCTCGCGGAAAAGGTTGGCGACCGGCCGATCCATATCGTCGGCTACTCGACGGGGGCCGCCGTGGCGGTGCTCTATGTGCTTGACACCCTGGAGGACGCGACGCTGCCGCGAGCGCAGCGCCTGGCAGTGCTGTCGCCCGCCATTGGTGTGACCTCGGTGGCAGCGCTGGCGGTCTGGCAGGCCCGTCTCGGCCACTTGCTGGGTCTCGACAAGCTTGCCTGGACGGACATCCTTCCCGAATACGATCCCTTCAAATACGGGTCCTTCGCCGTCAACGCGGGCGACGTGGTCTACCGCCTGACCGAACAGATTCAGAGACGTATCACCGCATTGGACGAGCAGGGCAGGCTCGGCGGTTTGCCGCCGATCCTGGCGTTCTCGTCCGTGGTCGACGCTACCGTTTCGACCCCGGCGCTCGTCAGGGGCCTGTTCGAGCGGTTGCCCCCGGGCGGGCACGAGCTCGTGCTATTCGACATCAACCGCATGGCGAAGATCGAGCCGATCCTGAAGTGGAACCCGACCGCAGTCGTCGAGGCCTTGAAGGAAGATCCACATCCGGCCTTTACCCTGAGCCTAGTCACCAACGAGCACCCGGATACGCTGGACGTGGCTGTCCACCGCTGGGACCCCGGGGAGGCTGCGCCGAGGGTTGTGAACACGGGCCTGTCCTGGTCTGCAGACCTGTATTCGCTGGCCCACGTCGCGCTGCCGTTCCCGCCGGACGATGCCCTGTACGGCGGCCACCCGAAAGGCGAGAATCCCGGGCTCCAGCTGGGCGCTATCGCGCTGCGTGGCGAGCGGGGGGTGCTGCAGATCGGCGCTGCCGATATGCTGCGGCTGCGGTGGAATCCTTTCTATGCCTATGTCGAGGCGCGCGTGCTCGGGTCTCTCGGGATGGACACACCCGCGGAGGAGGCCTCGGCACCATGAAGACAGTCAGGATGCTTCTCGGCACGGTCGGCCTGCTCCTGCTGCTGGCCATCGCGGGCGTGATCTATCTCGGGGCTTACCTGGACAGGCACAAGGGACTCCTGGAAGTTGGCGCCAGCCAGGCGCTCGGTAGGGAAGTGCGGATCGAAGGCGCTGTGAAGCTGGACTGGTCGATGACGCCGACGATCGACCTGGCGGGTCTGCGCGTGGCGAATGCCGACTGGGCGAGTGGCGAGTACCTCCTGCGGGCAGAACGGGCCGCTGTTTGTTTCGACATCAAGGCATTGCTGCGGCGTCACGTGGAGGTCACGCAGGTCACGGTGCGGAACGCCGACGTCCGGTTGGAGACCGCGGCGGACGGGCGGCACCCCTGGCATTGGACATGAAACTGAGCGCAACCGGGCGATCGCTGGCATCCGTGCTGGATTCTGCGCAAGGCAGCCTGCTGCTGGAGTTGGGCCCAGGGACGCTCAGTGACAAGGACGCTGCCTATCTTCCGCTTGGCAGTGCGCTGTTCGCCGTGCTGAATGCCATCAACCCGGACCACAAGGCACAAACCCCCGCCGGGCTGGAATGTGCAGTGGTGCAGCTCGACGTCGCCGACGACATCGCGACCAGTACGCGGGGGATTGCACTGCGCACCGGCCGTATCAACATCCTGGGCAGCGGGGCCGTCAAACTGCGTACCGCCGAGATCGACGTTCACTTCAAGACGGCCCGGCGCAAAGGGGTTGCAAGCAACGTCCTGGGACTTGCCGATCGTTTCATCCGTCTGACCGGGACCCTACGCCACCCGAAGGTCGACCTCAACGTGGGCGGCTTCCTCAAGCACGGAGGTGCAGCCTGGGCAACCGGCGGTGTGAGCCTGCTCTACGACGTCATCGCCACCAGCCTGACGGCTTCCAGCAATCCCTGTGAAACGGTTCTGCAAGCGGACAAGGACTGACGGCGTGCCGGCCGGGGGCCGGGCGTTGCCGAAGACACGCTCGCTCAGAATGCTCGGTGCCCGCTCACGGTTCGACTTGGTGGGTGTATCGCTGTCCTTGCAGGGCGTCCGTTGCTGATCGCCCTGTTTCTTAATCCCTCTGCCTTGCTATCGGCACGCCCCCCTCATTTCCCCCTTGTTTGAAGAGAAGCCGTACCCGACGCCAGGCGTTAGATTTTA
>CBFCWF010000217.1:0-7420 GCA_965601425.1 uncultured Chromatiaceae bacterium
CCGCAAGGGACTGTCGATGTGCAGGTCAGCGGCATGTATGAAGCGCATCGTTACTGTCTCTTGCAGTCCCCCCGTCGCGTTACGGTTGCCGATCCGCGACCGAACCGCCCCGGCGACAGTCTCGGGCCCCGTCAAAGGCCGTCGCCGGCAGGCCGTTGGACGCTACCTGGGTCGTGTCAACGACGCCCGCCGGGTACGACTACGAATTCGCGACGACAGATCAGCAGGTCCTTCGCATTGTACAGCCGCAGTTCGTGTAGACCTTCGCTGTTGGCACCCTTGTAGGTCCAGAGATGGTAGCCCTGGCGCTTGCCGCGCAGCGGATTGCGTTGAACCCGCTTGGCCTCCCAGACAGGCTCTTCGACGTCTCCCTGTCGGATCGTGAGCCGCACCGCCTCGCCGCGCGGCGCGTTGACCCAGGCATGGACGTAGACGCGTTCAGCCCCGAGCGTGAAGGTCTTCTGCGGCGTGTGGTCGTCTTCGCCGCGCGAGGTGATGAAGTTGTCTTGCGTCGTGACGCCCGCGTTGTCCTTCAGCAGCGCGTCGAGTTGGACGAGGCGCAGGTCCCGATACTCGGCCTCGGGACCGAGTACGCGCCGGGGCCGGTACGCGGTCCATGCATCGAATGCCTCGCAAACGCTGGAATCAGGGCTGTCGTCGCGGCGCTTGAGTGCCGTGAATGCCTGCGCCGAGTCCTCGAGCTCAGCGAGCCGGCCTTCCATGAGGCGCCGCTGTTCGGCGCCAAGCCCGTCGCCGGCCTGCAGCAATTCGCGGTAACTGTCGGCCAATTCGCCATCGGTAACCTCGGGATCGGTCTCGCGCATCAACAACGCCGCCAGCAACGCCGCCGACCGTCTCTCCGGGGTTTCGCTCGCTTGCCGATCACTACCCACGGCCGCGATGTCCGCCGGGAGCGCCATCTTTGCGGCCGGCGGCTCAGCCGCGGGCTCAGGGTGCCCGGTCGCTGCAGACGCTTGCGGATCGGTGGCTTCGCCAGCCGCCTGTCCCGGCGACACGCCGGTATGAGCGGCCACGATCTCGCGCTGCGCGATTTCGAGTCGCCGGTAGGTGTCATGGAGCGCGCGCTGGGCCTGCGCAAGGAGCTGCTCGGCCTGCTGCTGGTATGCCTGCCCCTTGGCCTCATCGGCCTGCAGCCTGGCCTCCGCGACCTTCTTCTGGGCCGCGACCGCCAGCGGCTGAATCGCGGCAAGCCGGCTCTCGGCCTGTGCCTGCCGGCGCTGGGCCGCCTGCTCAGCGGCCACCCTTCGCGCCTCGGCCGCGACCTCGACCGAGGCCTGTCTCTCCTCGAGGGCCTGTCGTTCCGCGGCGAGGGCCCGGTCCGTCTCCCGCGCCGCCTGCTGCGCCTGCAGCTCGGCCTTCTCCTGCGCGACGACGGCTTGCCGCTTCGCCTCGGCAACCCGCTGCACCTCTGCCCGCTCCCAGAGCGCCCAGCCGCCCAGCGACACGAGCATCGCCAGCATTGCGAGCCCGGCCAGCGCAATGCGCCGGCGGGCCGCCCGTCTTGCGCCGGCCCGCTTGCGTGCCTCGCGGGCCTGGCGACTCAGCTGGATGGGCTCGATCAGGGTGTCGTGAGTGAGTTCGTAATAATTGTCGCCGACCCGTGGTTCCTTGCGCAGCACGCGATGCTGCACCAGCTCCTGCAGGACCTCCGGCGGCACGCCGTCGTCCTGCTTGATCGTTGACTCTTCGCGCAATAGTCGCCGTCCCTTGGCGGTGATGAACCCGTACTCGCAGAGCCGCTCAAGCCTTTCCCTCAGCCGTGGATCGTCCGGGAAGCGGTCGCATACCTTGCGCAGCGATTCTTCGTAGAAACTGCTGAGAATGGACTTCAGCGCGTCGGCGCCACCGAGGTCGGCCGCCGTCAGGGTCGCGAGCCGGTCTCGCCGCACCTTGTCTTCGACATGGCCGCAGATCAACTGCAGCTGGAACGGTTCCACCTCCTTTCCGACCCGGGTCCTTCCCCCACCCAGCTGTTGCTCCGACAGGAAGTCCAGTACCAGTTCCAGCGCGTCGTCCGCCCAGGCAAAGGCGGGCGTCGCGAAGGCCGCATCCTGCAACGCTGCGGGCTCGACGATCGCGCGCCTGGCCTGCTCGCGTGACAACGGCTTGACCCGGAACGGCGCCTTGTAGATCGAAGGGATTCGGTCACGCAGTTCCTCGAGGTTCGCGTAGAAATCCTCGCGCAGCGCGAGCACGACCTTGACTTCGGGGGGGGTGTCGCTGAGCTTCGCCCCAGTGCCGTCCAGCGGCCGACGGGGTCGGGTGCCACGGACGAGGTCGGCGAGTTCGTCAATGAACGCCTTGCGTGGCGCCGGGTCGTGCAGCGTGAACAGCTCCTCGAACTGGTCGATCAGCAGCACCGGTGAAAGCAGCCGGTCGCCGCGCCAGATTTCGAGCATCTTGAAGAAATGCCAGAGGCTGGCGCTGTTCCAGACCGCCTGGGACGGTTCGTACTCGATCTCTCCCCGCGCACCGGCCGCATCGAGCGCGGTCCTGATGCCCTCGTAGACGCTGTCGAGCGGGCTCCCGGTCGACGCGCCGATCCTGACCGCCAGCGGGAAGTAGCCCTCACCCCGCAGCGGCTCAAGAAGCCCGGCATTGAGCAGGCTGGTCTTCCCGATACCCGAGCGCGCAAACACCAGCACCAGGCGCTCGGCCATCACCAGCTGGAGCAGTTCGTACTTTTCCCGGTCGCGCCCACGGAACAGCCGTCGATCCATCTCGCCGTCGCCGAACGGCTGAACCCCCGGATATCGGGATACGCCCCCGGCTCGTGGGCCGCCCGCGAGGTCCGGTTTCGGATCACCCATGATCAACCCCGCTTACGGCGCGCATGCTCGCGTCGAATCTCGCGTGCCAGCGCCGACACGTCGGCATGCCAGTCGAACAGCGTGCCGGTCTGGATCCGGGCCCGCTCCAGCGCGTCGAGACGCTCGGCATCCTCATCGATCTGTACCGGGAAAATGAACCGCCCGGCACGCATACTCTGTCGCTCGAGTGCGAGATGGACCTCCTTGTGGACATAGCTTTCGATGCGGTCGCTCAAGGCACGGCTCTGCAGCACGACGAAATAATCGACATCCTTGCTGATGGTGTCCTCGAGCGTGTCATTCCAACGGGTCCCAAACCTCAGGCCCTCGGTGTCGATCCAGGGGGCCAGCCCCTCCTCGCGCAGGCGCTCGACCAATGCCCCGGCGCGCGCCTGATCTTCCTTGACGTAGGAGATGAACACGGTCGGCGCGTCCGGCCGGGCGGCAGCGCCGACCGAGGGGGGGCTGACGTTGGGTTCGGGATGCCCGGCCGGGTGTCTCTCCATCCAGCGCCGATGCAGCTCCTGGATGAAATCCTCGAGCCGGGTGTCGAGCAGCGTGAGCGAGTGGTAGCCGAGCTCTCCGTAGAACAGCACGCTGTCGTCGAACATCGCGGCGAAGTGTTCCTGCACGTCCGTCAGGGGCGCGTTCTCCAGTGCGAACGACTTGGCCGACTCGTTCAATTTGAGCACGTGCATCAGGACCCGCAGATGATAGTTGCCCAGGCCGAAGCCGAGGAACAGAAAATTCTTGCCGCTGAACACGTTCGTCAAATCGGCCGGCAGCTTCGGGCATTCGGCCGTTACGGCCTTCAGGAACTCGAGCTGGTCGTTTTCGGTGATCGCGAGCGACTCGGGGGCCGCCGAGGCACCGTACAGCTGGTACACGAGCGGCTCGTCCACGGTGCCGAGGTATCCCAGGATATCCCGACGGTCGCCCTTGAAATGATAACTCTCGACCCGCGGCCGCTTGTCCTGCTTGCGCAGGAAATGGCTCAGCGTGTCGTCGTGCCGCGAGGTCACATACAGGCTGAAGGGCAACTCGGCCAGACAACGGAACGTCGGATCGCTGCACGCATCGAGCGCCTCCCTGTGCTCGTTGTAAAAACGTCTGACTTCGACCTCGAGCTCGTCCCTGCTCAGCTGGTTCTGGAATATCTGTGCGACCAGGCTCAGCTTGGTCGGATCGGGAACCGGGTGTTTCTTCTCTTCCAGGAGTATCTCGGCGAGCTCCCGGGACAGCTCGATCGCCAGGTTCCGTGTCGACCCGTCACCCGGTGACGTACTCAGATCCGGGCCGAGTAGCGGGATGCAGTTGCCCCGCTCGATGCTTTGCAGCAGCACCTCCCAGTCGCGATCCCTGAACTTCGCGCCTAATGCCTGCGACATCTTGCTACACCTCAGTCTGAAATGGGAGCGCCAACGAAGCCGCACTATCGGTCGCCTGGCGTAAGGTGAAACGATGCGGCCGGGTGATCAGCGGGTAGCACGCAGCGTCGCACAGATCCCACCCGGCGCAACGAACCCGGATCCGGCAGGCCGCGGAAGCCTGCCCGTCACAGAGTATAAACGCGATCGCCCGCCCGGCGTCGAGGTACGGCCGTGATCAAATCAAGCCATGCCCATGCGGTAAGGCATCGACCGACTCGCCCAGTCCCGGCTGTTTCACCTCGGTGGGCGCGTGGCGCGCACGCACGGTCGGCGTGTCGATCGCGATCCGCGCGCCCAGATCGTTGGGGGTGCCCGAGACGACGAGGTCCACGTCCGCGCGCTTGATGGTTCGCGCCAACGCGTCGAGCTGCGCGGCGCATGCGTCAGGGTAGCGCCGGCGGCCGCGCCTGATCCAACGCACTGAGGTCGAGCGACGCGCCGGGGCCCAAACGATGCCCCGCGAACCATCCGCGATTGACCTCGAGCGCATATTGCGCGGGTGCGACGGACTGGTGCCGGGTATCGGTGTCGAAGGCCTTCATGTGCGCAATGTTGAGCAGCCGCCCGTCACTGTCGAAGAAGCCGATATCGAGATCGATGCGGGTGTCCTTCATCCAGAAACGGCGTATTGCGGGTTCGGGGAACACGAACAACATGCCCTCGTCGGGCCCGAGACTGTCGCGGTACTTGAGACCTCGAGCAATCCGCCGCGGCGTGTCGGCGATCTCGACACGCAACGGGATACCGGCGACCTCGATCGCCGTCCAGCGGGCCGGACCGCCACGGTCCAGCGCGGGCAGCCAGCCAGGGTCAACCAGGGCGATCCATACGGCCAGCGCCAGCAGCAGTGCAGGCCGCGGTCGACCCGCGCTCCTGCGATCTCCGAATACGGTCATCTTCTCCAGGTCATCCGATAGCCTGCTTCGGGAGCCGGCGACCGTGCTGACGGCAGTACCGACCTGCCGTGCCCGCTGGCCGGATCCATCAATCGGCGGATGCCGTATCCGCCTCGGTCACGGCCTTGCGCCAGCGCGCCGGCGTCGCGCCGGACCAGCGCTTGAACGCGTGACTGAAGGAACTGCCATCGGCGTAGCCGAGTGCGACGGCGATCTCCAACAGACTCGCATCGGTCGCGGTCAGCAGCTGCCGAGCCGCTGTGAAACGGACCCGGTCGAGCTCGCGCCGAAAGCTGGTTCCCTCCGCCTCAAGCTGCCGATTCAGGGTGCGCTCGTGCACGCCCAGCAGCTGAGCAAGCCGTGACGCCGAGCAACCGCCGGAGACCAGGCACTGATGCAACAGGCGGCGGAGCCTGCCAGCCAACGCCTGGTCCTGGGCGGCGCGCAACGCGACCGCCTCCTGCTCCAGATGGTTGTGCAACAGCGGGTCACTGGTCGGCAGGCAATGGTCGAGCCAGTGGGTCGCAAAGGCCAGCGCGGTCTGATCCGAGCCGAAACGGACCGGCGCATCGAAGAACTGCTGATAGCGCGCCGGCGCTTCTGGTGGCCGGCGCATGATCAGCACCCCGCCCGGCCGCCAGTCGTCGCCGCACAGCCCGCGCATGATCTTGTAGATCATCGCCGCCGACAGGTCGTATATCTGCTCCTGGGCCTCGACACCGGGCAGATGAATCGCATAACCGAGCAGCGTGACCTCAGGGTCGGTAACCAGCGTCGCGACTCCCCCCTCATCGTGCAGCTCCAGGAACTCGAGCAGCCCGCGCAACGCGGTGCGCACGTCCGGCGCTGATTGCAGCAGGTAGCCGGCAATGCCCAGATGCGACGGTGCCGACCGCTCGCCGAGCAGCAGGCCGAAATGCTCGCATCCGGTCGCCGCGGCACACTGTGCCAACAGTCTGCTGCCCTGCACGAAGGGGATGCGCAGATCCGGATCGGCGAACTGGGCCAGCGTGAAGCCGGCCTTTTCGATCAGCGGTCGCGGCTCGCAGCCCAGGGAGTGCAGCACCGCCGGTATGCCAACCAGCGGCCCGAGCCGGACGCAGGGCGTCGCACCCAGCGGCTTGCGCTGGCCAGACGAACCCGGGATTGGCTGACGCGGCGTCATCGAAGGCCCTCGATCGGATGTGTCGGAAATTCTCAATTCTGTGACGGGAAATAGCAATGGCCCGGCACAGAGCTGTGCTTTAATCTCAGGCAAGGAGAGGCCTTTGTCACCCGGCATCTGGCGGGTTGCAGGCCGATGCGACTTTCTCGAGCTGATTCCGGCAGTTTCCCGAGAAAACGCCGGTCGCATGGATGCCACCGTCGAGCCTACAGGATAGTGCACACGGCGTTTCACGGCAGAGACGATCGGCATCACCCGGCGACGCTGTAACCTGAACGCCGGATTGGGCGCCAACTTGAGCGCCGTTGGGGTGAACGGTTGGTCGATGGGACACGCGCCCGGCAGGGCGGGTCATCAATGCCGACGAGGGGGATCCGAATGTCTGGTAAGCGAGAAAGCGGGCAACGGCGCTGGTTGTCGCGCGGACTGGGGCGTCTGCTGCTGGTCGCGGCGGCATTGATCGCGCAAGCGGCGGTGGGGCAGCCCCAAGGCATCGCGCCGGAGGCCAGGGCGCTGCTCGAGACCTCGACGCGCTACCTCGCGGGCCAGGGACGGTTCAGCGTCAGGGCGGACAGTACGATCGAGGTCGTGCTGCATACCGGCCAGAAGATCCAGTTCGACCACGCCGCAACGATGGCCGTCGCGCGCCCCAACCGGCTGCGGGCCGAACGCGTCGGCGACCTGGTCGAACAGGTCTTTTACTATGACGGCGAGTCGCTGACGCTGCACAACCCCGGTGACGACTATTATGCCACCGTGGCCGCACCCGACACGCTGGAGGGCATGCTCGATTTCGCCCGGGAGTCGCTCGACATCGTCGCCCCGGCGGGGGACCTGGTCTATGCGAATGCATACGACATCCTCATGCAGGACGTCACGTCCGGCTTCGTGGTCGGCCGGAGCACGGTGGACGGGGTCGTGTGCACCCACCTTGCGTTTCGCACCCCACATGCGGACTGGCAGATCTGGGTCCAGGACGGGAGTTCGCCGCTACCGCGCAAGCTGGTCATCACCTCGACAGACGTGCCGAATGCACCGCAGTTCACCATCGTGATGAGCGACTGGGACCTCGCCCCGGTATTCGACGCGCAGACGTTC
>CBFCWF010000218.1:0-7315 GCA_965601425.1 uncultured Chromatiaceae bacterium
AGAAGGAAAACTTCCTGCTGCGCCGCCAGGTCGCTCAGATCGACGACGGCAGCGGGATCATTGGCTCCTGCGACCTGATTCGCCGCGTTTGCGACGTGATACAGCGCGTCGCACCCATGCCCTCCACGGTCCTGATCCACGGTGAATCCGGAACCGGCAAAGAGCTCGCGGCACGCGCAATCCACCGCTTCAGCGGACGCCGTGGCTCCTTCGTGCCGATCAACTGCGGGGCGATGCAGGCAGAACTGCTCGAGAGCGAATTGTTCGGGCATACCAAGGGGGCTTTCACAGGCGCGGTGAAGGCGCGTGAGGGCCTGTTCTCCTACGCTGACGGTGGCACCCTTTTTCTCGACGAGATAGGTGAGATGCCGCTGGCGATGCAGACGCGACTGCTGCGCGTCATGGAGGACCGCGCCGTGCGTCCGGTCGGTGGCAACCGCGAGACGCCGGTCGACGTCCGGATCATCGCCGCCACCAACCGCGACCTGAAGGCGGAGGTCGATGCCGGCAATTTTCGCGAGGACCTGTACTACCGGCTGAACGTGCTGAGCCTGCGGATGCCCGCGCTACGCGAACGCATCGAGGACCTGCCCGAATTGATCGGGCACTTCGCGACCAGCATCGCGGCAGAGCTCGGGGTGCCGGTGCCCGAGATCACCGAACACGAGCTGAGGCGATTGGCCGAGTACCAATGGCCAGGCAACATCCGCGAACTGAAGAACGTGATCGAACGCTGCCTGTTGCTCAGCCACCAGCCAAGCCAGGATCTCGGAGGCTGCGGGACCATCGCCAGTTCACCAGAGGCGACTGACGACGGACAGGACATGACCCTCGAGACCGTGGAGCGCAGACACATCTTGCACGTGCTCGATCTGGAGAACGGAAACAAGTCGGCCGCGGCACGCCGACTCGGTGTGTCGCGCAAGACGCTCGAGCGCAAGTGCCAGGCCTGGGGCGTCGAGCGGTGACTTGTCGAGCCGGTCCGCCGAGGCGGTAAACAGCGCGGTGCCCAGCTACCGCACGCAGGGTCAGACGATCCGCACCAGCGTGCGGCGCAAGCTGCTGATGCTGGCGCTGTTGCCGCTTGCACTGGTGCTGCCGCTGGCGCTGGCCGGCTTGACCGCGTGGGGCGCCACATTCACCTACGAGCAACTCTACATCAAGGTCCACACAGACCTGGCGGTCGCCCACGACCTGTTCGAGCGCATTCAGCATGATCACCTGGATCGACTCGCCCGCCTGAGCGATTCCTACGCCTTCCGTCGCGCAATTGCGGCTGGCGACCCCGACAGGCTGCAGCGGCTGATCAGCGAGGTCAAGCGAGCGTCAGGCTTCAGCTATCTCCGACTGGTCCCGGCGACGGAGTTCACCGACGACGAACGAAAACTGCCCGTGGTCGGCGTCGAGGTGCTGCAGGCACAGGATCTCGAGGCACTGGACCCGGCCCTGGCCGCGTCCGTCAGGCTGCCGCTGATTCAGACGCGGCGCGCCAGCCCGACCCAGCGCACGATCGAGGAGCGCGGTATGGTGATCCGCGCCCGTCATCCGGTAACGCAGGCCGACGGTTCGGTCGTCAGCGTGCTGGACGGCGGTGTGCTGCTCAACAACAACTTCACGTTCGTTGATGCGATTCGTGACCTGGTCTACGGGCCCGGCAGCCTGCCTGCCGGCAGCATCGGCACCGTGACCGTATTCCTGGACGACGTACGCATCTCGACCAACGTACCGCTCAAGGCCGGCGATCGTGCGTTGGGCACACGCGTCTCGGAAGAAGTGAGCCGCGCGGTGCTGGACAATGGAGAAACCTGGATCAACCGTGCCTTCGTGGTCAACGACTGGTACATCTCGGCTTACGAACCGATCGTCGACTTCAACGGCAATCGCGTCGGCATCCTGTACGCCGGCTATCTGGAGGCGCCCTACCGCAGCGCATTGTGGAAGGCGCTCGGGCTCGCGCTGTTGCTGCTGGTCGGGCTGCTCGCGCTGTATGCGGTGTTGGCCGTTCGCGGCGCGAAATCGATATTCCGTCCGGTCGAGAAGATGTCACGGGTTGTGCGCGCGACGCACCTCGGTCAGCCGCTGCGGATCGGCGCGGTCGAGAGTCAGGACGAGCTTGCCGAACTCGCGCATGAGTTCGATGCGATGCTGGACCGGATCGAACGGCAGACGGCGCAGCTGCAGACCTGGGCCGCGCAGCTCGAGGAAAAGGTCGGCGAGCGAACGACCGAACTGCAACAGCGTAACGCCGAGCTGCAGCGCACGATCAACGTGTTGCGCGAGACCCGGCGCAAACTGGTCACTGCGGAAAAACTCGCGGCGCTCGGCGAGCTGACCGCCGGCGTAGCCCACGAGATCAACAACCCGACACAGGTGATGCTCGGCAACCTGGACGTGCTGGTCGCCCAACTCGGCGATCGGCTCGATCCAGTCCGACCGGAGATCGATCTGATCATCGAGCAGATCTACCGCATCCAGGCGATCGTCGAGAAGCTGGTGAAGTATGCCCGACCGGATGAGTATGCCGGTTATCTGACGCAGCTCGACGTCAACCAGGTCGTCCACGACACGACCTCGCTGATCACACACCTGCAGAAGCAGCGCCCTTTCCGACTGCATCTCGCGCTGGCTGCGACGCGCCCGGTCACGATCAATGAACAGGAGCTGCAGCAGGTCCTGGTGAACCTTGTCAGCAATGCCGTGCATGCGCTGCCGGAGATCGGTGGTGAGATCACACTGAGCAGCAGCGACTGGCAAGACCACGGCGTCTGCATCGGCGTTAGCGACAATGGTTGTGGCATGGACGACGACCAGTGCAGCCAGATTTTCAATCCCTTCTACAGCACGCGGCGCGAGGGCGAAGGGACCGGGCTCGGGCTGTCGGTCAGCTATGGCCTCGTGAGGCGCTACGGCGGTGACATCACCGTTGCATCGCAGCCCGGGGTCGGGACAAGATTCGAGGTATGGCTCAAATCCAAACCCGAGATCATCGAAGATGCGGAGAGCATCGCGGAGCAGCTGCGCACCTTCGAGACCGAGGTCCGGCCCGGTCAGGCACGCGATGCCGTCGATCAGGCGTCCGGTGCCTGATGGCGACGCGGCGACCGCCGACCGAGCACCGTGCCGGTGATCGCCCGTGACGCCCGAGCAGCGGCAGCGCTATGCGCGCCAGATCAGGCTGCAGGCGATCCGCGAAGACGGCCAGCAGCGGCTTCTCGATGCGCGGATCCTGATCGTCGGCCTCGGCGGGCTCGGCTCACCGGCCGCGATGTATCTCGCGGCCAGCGGCGTCGGCACCCTGGTGCTCAGCGACTTCGATCGTGTCGAGCCATCCAACCTCCAGCGCCAGATCATCCATCGCGAGGCAGACCTCGGGGAACTGAAGGCCGCCTCGGCGAAGCGCACGCTGCACGAGATCAATCCGGGGTGCGAGGTCATAGCGCTCGACTGGCAGCTGGAAGAGGCCGACCTCGAGCGCGAGATCACCCGTGCGGACTTGGTGCTCGACTGCACCGACAACTTCGCATCACGCTTCCAGCTCAATCGCGTCGCAAAGGCACGGCAAAAACCGCTGGTGAGCGGCGCGGCGATTCGCCTCGAAGGCCAGATCATGACGTCGCTCGCGCAAGGCGGCCCTTGCTATCAGTGTGTCTATCCGGCGGAACTCGAAAACGACGAAAGCTGTGCGTTGGAGGGTGTGCTCGCCCCCGTGGTCGGCGTGATCGGCACCCTGCAGGCCCTGCAGGCGATTCGGGTGCTGACCGGGCACGGGGAGGACCTGCGCGGCGTGTTGCTGCTGTTCGACGCCAGCACGATGGCATGGCAGCGAATTCGCGTCCCGGCACGTGCCGACTGCCCCGTATGTGGTGCCGTATGAGCAGCCGGGATGTCGCAGCGCAGATCGGCAGGGCCTGCCTGCTGGCCTGCTGGCTCACGCCCGCCGGCACCTGGGCCGAGCCAAGGGAATGGGGGCAGACGCCGATGTACCAGGTCCATCCGATCGGTTGGGTGCGCAAGTCAGAGGGCCGCAGCGTGATCGAAGTCGACGAGCGCTACCGCCCCGCGTTGTCGGGTGTCGAAGACCTGGAATCCATCTGGGTCCTGTACTGGTTCGATCGCAACGATCATGCCGAGGGCCGATCGATCCTGCAGGTGCACCCGCGGGGGAACCCGGCGAACCCGCTGCGCGGGGTGTTCGCGACGCGCGCGCCGGTGCGGCCGAATTTGATCGCATTGAGCCGCTGCCGGGTATTGGCGGTGCGCGACAATGTGATCGAGATCGATTCGATAGACGCGCTGCCCGATACGCCGGTGCTGGACATCAAGCCCTGACGCAAGGTGCTGGTGGCGCTGCCGACAATGCCGCGCGCCATTCAGTCCTCGCCCCAGATGAGTTCGCCGCTTTGTGAGAAATCGTAGCCGCCGAGCGTTTCGGCGAGCTGCCGACACTCGCCGGACTGCAGCCGGTTCAGCAGCTCCTGAAACAGCCGACGGAACCAGATATTCCGCGGCAACGCGAGATCGAAACCCTCGACGCCTAACGGGACGAAGCCCAGACCGGCTTCTGTGGCCGCGGCCCGGGGACCGGTCGCGACATCGGCCTGTCCCAACACGATCGCGGCAGCCGCCTCGCGTTCCGAGAGCGCGGTGGACGACACATTGAGCGCATCGCCGGCCGCCGCATGCTTGCGGATCTCGAGCAGGAAACGCTGAGCACCGGCCCCTGCCTGACGCTGGACCCAGCGGTACCCGCTTTGCATCAGGGTTTCCGGGTCGTGGGCCCGGCGCAGCACGTCCGGATGCACCATCAGCCCCTGCTCACGGCTGAAGGCGCGGATCAGGACCCAGTTGCGGAAACGCGAATGCTGGCGCAGCAATGCCGGGTGGCGGGTCGGGCTCTCGCCGATCGGACCCCAGTGCAGCGCGCTCACATCGACCCGATTGGCCTGCAGCAGATCGAGTCCCAGCCGGGTGCCGGTCGGCGTGTAGCTGACCTGCGCCAGCGCGTTGACCTCGTGCGCAAACGCGGTGACCGTGCGGTACAACAGCGGATCGTCGCTACCGGCGATGACCAGGCGGTCGGTGAGCAGGCCACCGTGCGCCGAGTCCATCATCCAGCGATCGATCAGCTCACGCGGGAACATCCACTTGCCGGTGACCTTCGTGGCCGGGATATTGCCCTCGTTGACCAGTGCGTAGACCTTCTTCTCGTTCAGCTGCAGGTAGGCGGCGACCTGCTTCACGCTGAGAAAGGCATTGTCTGGCGTCGTCACCACGGCGGACATGGCGCAATCCCCCTGTGCGGTTTAGCGACCAGCGGTCCTCGCACCCCGTCGCGGTCCCTCGGCCGGTGATGCCTCGGGCACCGCATCGAACGTGATCTGCTCGGCCCCGTTGTAAACCAGAAAATGTCGCCCTTTCGCGCGGGCGATCAACACGACACCGATGCGTCGTGCCAGCTCCAGTCCGCGGAAGGTGACCCCGGAGCGCGACAGCAGGATCGGAATGCGCATCTGGGCGACCTTGATGACCATCTCCGAGGTCAGACGCCCGGTGGTGTAAAACCACTTGTCGACGCCCTCCACCGTGTTCAGCCACATGTGGCCGCTGATCGCATCGGCGGCGTTGTGCCGGCCGACGTCCTCGACGAACAGAT
The DNA here is from genome assembly GCA_965601425.1 of uncultured Chromatiaceae bacterium. GTDB lineage: Bacteria > Pseudomonadota > Gammaproteobacteria > Chromatiales > Chromatiaceae > Thiosocius. The sequence goes on from CBFCWF010000218.1 coordinate 5,654, forward strand.
GAATCGCCGGGCCACGGGTGCTATCGCAGCTGCACAACGCGCAGCCATGCACGGCGCCGGCACGCCGGTAGACCTCATTGTGACGCCCGATCTCGGACAGCAGACTGTAGATCAGCGACTGCGACACCTGGCGGCGCGGCAGCCGGATCTTCTCGATCTGCTCGCCCATGCGTCCGAAAACGGTGCCCTGCCCGCAGCCGCTGGTAACGGTGCGATGCTTGAGCTTTTCCTCCAGGTCGGTAATGCGCTCGAATGTCTCGACCCGCACCTCGGCCCGTTCCCAGTCGACCTTGACCGAGTCGACCGACTCCAGGCAAGGGACCAGGCGCTGGTTGAGGAGATAGCCCAGGGTCAGCATCTCGGGATGCGTACCCAGGGTCATCAGCGTCACGATCTCGCGGCCGTCGAGATACAGGGTCAGGGCCTGTTCACCTGCGATGAAGCCGTGGCGCGGTTCACCGTACTCGTCGACCGCAACGACCTCGTGCGCAGGCCGGAGCCCCTGATCCGTCATCTCCGGACGGTAACCGGGACGCCGGGTGCCCGAGGGGCGCGTGTCGGTCGATGGCGCTCGACGCATCGTGCACTACCCCCCGGTGTGGTTCATGTGGCGGAAGATCACCGGCTGCGCCTTCAGGTCGAAATCGTGCCCGCGCGGTTTGATATCCATCGAGGCACGGATCGCGCGCTTGAGCGCCTCGTCTTCGCCGGGATTTCCGCGAACGACCCGGCGCAGGTCGACGCTGTGCTCCTGGCCCAGGCATAACAGCAACCGACCCTCGGATGTCAGACGCACCCGGTTGCAACTGTCGCAGAAATTGTGGCTGTGCGGCGAAATGAAGCCGACGCGCGTGTCTACGCCGGGGATGCGAAAGTAGCGCGACGGCCCGCCGGTGGTTTCGGCGGTCGGTAGTAGCTCGTACCGGCTGGCCAAGTCCTCCCGGATCTCGTCGCTGGAGTAATAGCATTCCGCCCGGTCGTGATCACCCACCTGCCCCAGCGGCATTTCCTCGATGAAACTGATGTCGATGCCGCGCTCGACCGCGAAACCCACCAGGTCGCAGATTTCGTCGTGATTGCGGTTCTTCAGGATCACCGTGTTCAACTTCACGCGCGAGAAACCGGCCGCCTGCGCGGCGTCGAGGCCCGCCAGCACACGCTCAATCCTGCCGTTCCGGGTCAGCGCGCGGAACCGATCGGCACGCAGCGTATCGAGACTGATGTTGACCCGGGTGACGCCGGCCGCACGCAGGTCGCTGGCGAAGCGCGGGAGCTGCGTGCCGTTCGTCGTCAGGGTCAGGTCCCGCAGCCCGTCCAGCTCCCCGAGCTCCCGGAACACCTTGAGGATGTTGCGCCGGTGCAGTGGCTCACCGCCGGTGATGCGAATCTTGTGTACGCCAAGCTCGACGAAACAACGGCCGACCTGGACGATCTCTTCGAGGGAAAGCAGGCTCGCCCGCGGCAAGAACTTCATATCCTCGGACATACAGTAGACACAGCGCAGGTCGCAACGGTCGGTGACCGAAATGCGCAGATAGCTGACCCGGCGGTTGAAGCGGTCGACCAGTGCAGGCTGCGCACGGTCTGTCGGTGATACGTTTTCTTGCATGGTAAAACCCCTGGTGCCCCCCTGAACTGCAAGAAGCGTTCCGTGAAGATGGC
>CBFCWF010000219.1:0-7297 GCA_965601425.1 uncultured Chromatiaceae bacterium
AGACGTCGGCGATTGCGACCAACAGACGCCAGCCCTTCTTGGTGCGCTCGCAGTAGACCGCGTCATCGAAGTCACGCGCATCTGCGCCGTCGATCGTGACCAGCGGCAGGTCCCGGATATCGGTGCGCCCCTGCTTCGCCACCTCCGGCACCTCGGCCGACAGCGCGCTGATCTCGCGCTCCACCTCCTCCGGCCAGTCCAGCGGGATGTCGTTGGCCCGGATGGCAACGTCGGTCGCCATGCCAGGGGCCAGGTGGTCGCCCAGGATTTCGATCACCTCACCGAGTGGCTGACGCCACGCCTCCGGGTGATCCGTGATGTGCACAACAACCATCTGGCCATGTCGTGCATGCATCAGGCGGTCCGGGGCGATCAGCACCTGTTGACTGATGCGCTTGTTGTCCGGCAGCAGAATCGCGACCCCTGCTTCGATCTGTATGCGCCCGACCACGTTCTCGAACGCCCGCTCGAGCACCTCGACTACTGCGGCCTCACGCCGGCCGCGCCGGTCGACACCCGACACCCGCGCAACGACCCGATCCCCGTGCCACAGGCGACGCATCTCGCGCGGGCTGAGAAACAGGTCGTCGCCGCCCTCGTCCAGGCGCAGGAATCCGAAACCGTCGGCATGCCCGATGACCCGGCCATGGATCAGGTCCTCATGGTTCACGACGCAGTAGCCGCCGCGCCGGTTGCAGACCACCTGGCCGTCGCGCGACATCGCGTTCAGCCGCCGCGAAAGCGCTTCGAGTTGATCGGGATCGCTGAGCGCAAGTGCCTCGGCCACATCGTCGAACGGCATGGGGACACCCTGCTCCTCCATCAGGCTGAGGATGAATTCACGACTGGGTATGGGATTGGCGTATTTCTTGGCCTCTCGGGCCTCGTAGGGGTCGCTACGGCGGTTGCTGCGCCGCGGTTTAGGCTTTGACACAGTAAAGGGGGTACTCTTGCAATGCGTTCAGCGGCCATTGTAGCGTTGACAGCCCCTAGTTGTCGCTGTAGAGTTCGCGCTTCCGTTTTCGGGCGGCCTCAACAGACCGTCCGGACACTGCCGAAGTGGCGGAATTGGTAGACGCGCATGGTTCAGGTCCATGTCTGGGAAACCAGGTGGAGGTTCAAGTCCTCTCTTCGGCACCATCCCCCGCCCCTGGTCGAACGAACGCGACACCGATGTTTCTTAGGATTGCCCCATCGCGGTCACGCCGCCCGGTCGCAGGGTAGCGTTCGGACATTGCCGCGCCGGAATGCCTGTGTTCGAGCGGGGTCGTCCCAGCGCGTCAGAATACCGCGTGATCGCCGCGCTCGATCGTTTCGCGGCCATCGATGACGCGGCGGTAGTAAGCGTGCAAGGTATCCGCACCCGTCTCGGGGGTGGCGGCGTCATCGTAACGGCCCGTCTTGGGATCGAGCACCAGCATCGATTCCGTCGCATAGTAATGCCCGATCCGCGCCAACTCGGCCTTTGCGGCCAGCGGCGGCACGAACTTGCCGACCCCGCCCAGAAGCGCGGCCACGCCGCTCAGCAGAGAAACCGGCACCCTCTTGAAGCGCGGTGGCCGGGCCAGCACACGAAAGAGGTGTTCTCCCTGTTCGATCGGGGTGATGGCCGGCCCCGGTCCGCCGATCGGCAGCACCTTGTCTTTGAGTGACGCCTGTTCCAGACAATCCGCGAGGTAGGCCGCCAGATCGGTCTCGCCGATCGGCTTGCAGGCTGTCAGCCGGCCGTCGCCGAAGACGAGAAACGGTTTCCCCTGCCGAACCCGATCCACCTGCCCGGCCAGCGATTTGAAATAGGCGGTCGGACGAACGATCGAATAGATCAATCCCGAGTCGACCAGGGCCTTCTCGAAGGCGAGCTTCGCATGCTGGAAAGCAAGACGCGGCTTCTGCACACAGATCGCCGACAGCAGCACCATCTGCGCCACACCGGACGCCTTCGCCAGCGACAACACGTTCATGTGCGCCTGATAGTCTACCGCCCAGGCATCGCGCGGCTCACCGGTCCGCGATGCCAGACATGACACCACCGCATCGAAACCTTCGTCACGAAAACCATGAACGGCAACGGAGGTCGGACTGGTCACATCGCAAAGGCGCACCTCCGCGCCGTGCAACCAGCCGGCCACGCCGTCGCGCGACAATCCGTCCCCGTCTCTCGATTGTCGCCGCACAAGACAGACGACTTCGTGACCGCGCGCGACCAACGCGACGACGGTGGCGCGTCCGATCGTGCCGGTGCCGCCAAGCACCAGGATGCGTCGTGCCGCGCGAGCGCCGTCGCCGGTCACGAGAAACCGCTCAGGGCACCCATCGCGAGCACCGTCAGATACCGCGCGACGTCCCTGCGCGCCGGAAAGTTCCCCGGTCGATGCACGGGATAGCGATTGGGACATGCCTGCCGGTGGCGGTCCCAGCGTTGAAGCGGGTCACAACCATCGAGGGCTTCATTGCGTCGCGTACCCCTTTCACCCCAACGCAGATCGTTTGGCCATGCGCCCGCCCGACCCGATGGTTCAAGCCGATGCCTTGGGCTGGCCAGTCTATTGGCGCAACCGATTGCGGCACGCTCATTTCAGTTCCAGCGGACCGGCTTGCTCGCCCGACTCGCGATCGAACCACTTGAACTCCAACTCCAGGCTATGCTGCGTCCCCTTTTGCCCTTTTTCTTCGTCTTCCACCTGCACTTCGAGCACCAGGCTTTGTGGCAACTGCAAGACGATGTCTTCACCGCCCTGGCTCAGCGTGACTCTACCATCGGCAATTCTGTCGGCCAGTTGGCGAAGAAAGTCACCTATCTCTTCTCGACGCTTGGTTTCCCGACTCTTGAATAATCTGGTTTCTCTTCCCATGTCTCGTTACCTCGGCAAGAATGTTGGTATTCGAACCTCCTTTTCTGGGTCTGCGCGATGCCTCGACGCAAACCGCAGAGCCTCTTCGCGTCCGCATCCGTCGCCGAACACTGACAAATCCACAGCCCGCCGCCCGCGCCCGCTGTCCCCTGTTGCTGACAGCCTGGTTACCAAAGCGCCGGATCGCACAAGGAATCGACGCAGCGTAGGTTTCTCGATGTGCCTTCACTGTTGAAACCATTGAGGGCGATGGACTGCCAGCCGAAAGGATACTGCAGCCGGTAGGGCGGAATATACCGATCTGCCGGCTCGGCGCCGAAGCCAAACCTGCCGTAATACCCGGGGTCGCCATACACGAACAGGATATGCGCGCCGCTGCGTGTCAATCGTTGCAGCCCGCTCCGTACCAGTCTTGACCCGATGCCACGACCCTGAAACGCGGGCCTTACGCCGAGCGGCGCCAGGATATAGCCATTCAACGCCTCACTGTGCTCGATGCTTACAGGACTGAAGGCACCATGGGCAACGACGGCCCCGTCGGTTTCAGCCACCAACGACACGGTCGGCGGATTCGGTTCCTCGCACAACAGGTCGATCGCAAGCCTCGCGACCATCTCCCTCTCCGCTTCGGCAAACGCGGACAGATGGACGCCGCGAATAGCGTCGAGATCGGAACGGGTGGCCATCCGGATACGCACCGGTTTTTACTGAATCCCGGTCAACCAGGGTCGAATGCGTAGCGTCGATCGCGCAACATTGGCGAAGCCATGCGCGGCGTGCTCGCCGTCCGAATGATGCGCGCAGCGACTGAGGGCCCGACCGTTCGCCCTCACGCAACCGTAGAGATCACAGATCGCCATACCCTTGCACCCTCCGAAGTCAATGACCAGACCAATGCCGCGCAGTTCAGTGCAACGGTTACCCAGAAAACCGTACGGAACGGTTGCTTTCTCGATTTGTGCGGCAATCGACGCTGCGCGATCAGTGCGCCTGGCCAACCGCCAACGAGAGCCAACAGGTGGAGCGTACGCTCACTCGTGCGCCAAGCCCCTCTTTGAGCGACCATCTTATCAAAGGCATAGGTGGCAAATGTGACCAGACTGACACCAATGTATCCGGCGCCCCGGCGGGCGATCCCGGTGAGCGGATGCACGAGGCCACCGCGCTTTGCGATCCGTCGCCAATGACACGAGAATGTTGGCATGAGTACTCGGCTGCGTGCCCTGCAGGCGGACATCACGACGCTGACGCTGGATGCGATCGTCAACGCCGCCAACGCGTCGCTGCTCGGCGGCGGTGGTGTCGACGGTGCGATTCATCGCGCGGCGGGCCCGCGCCTGCTCGAGGCCTGCCGGCTGCTGGGCGGCTGCGCGACCGGCGAGGTCAAGCTGACTCACGGTTACGACCTGCCGGCACGCTACGTGATCCACACCGTCGGCCCGGTCTGGTCGGGCGGTACCCGCGGCGAGCCCGGGCTGCTGCGCGACTGCTACCGCAACGCCCTCGATCTGGCCGCGCGTCACCACCTGCGCAGTATCGCGTTCCCGGGCATCGGCACCGGGGCCTACGGCTTCCCGGTCGCGCTGGCCGCAGAAATCGCGGTCGGCACCGTCGAACGCTGGGTGGACCACGGCAGCGTCCTGGACGAGGTCCTTTTCTGCTGTTTCTCGGCCGCGGATCTGCGCTTATATCAACGCCTGCTACGCTCTACGCCGGACTGAGGCGCCGCGCCGACGCTGTCCGAACCACCCGAGCGCGGCGGCCCAGCCCGGCGTCGGCACACGAACACGCCGGCGAATACTGGTTATCATACGCAGATCCAAGGCCTGAACGGGGAGGAAAGCACGATGGCGAATGAAGGCTATCACGAGGCGATCGGTGAACTGTCGGACGAGACCCGCGACATGCATCGCGCGATCGTGTCGCTGATGGAAGAACTGGAGGCGGTCGACTGGTACAACCAGCGGGTCGACGCCTGCAAGAACAAGGAGCTGCGCGCGATCCTCGCGCACAACCGCGACGAGGAAAAGGAACACGCGGCGATGGTACTGGAGTGGATCCGCCGCCAGGACCCAAGCTTCGACAAGGAGTTGAAGGACTACCTGTTCACCGACAAGCCGATCGCGCACGAGTAGGCCGATCGGCAGCCCCCGGCGTGGTATCGGCCGGGGCGGCGGCCGATACCGATGCTTTACTTCGCCTATGGCTCGAACATGTCGGTCGCGCGCATGCGCCAGCGCATCGCCTCGGCGCATACGCTGACCCGCGCGGTGCTGCGCGGGCATCGGCTGGCCTTCCGCAAGGTGGGCCGGGACGGCTCGGCGAAATGCGATGCGGTGCCCAGCGTCCGGCCTGGCGATCTGATCCACGGCGTACTGTACCGGCTGGCCGCGCATGACAAGCCGGTACTGGACGCGCACGAGGGGCTCGGGCGCGGCTACGCCGAGCGACGGGTCATGGTGCTGCAGGTCGACGGCACGCACTGCGCAGCGTTCCTCTACCAAGCCACGCACGTGGACGACACCCTGAAACCCTTTGGCTGGTACCGCGAACACGTGCTGCGCGGCGCACGCGAGCACCGGCTGCCGGCGGCCTATATCGCGGCGATCCTCTCGACCGAGACCCGCGAAGACCCGGACCTGGAAAGGCACAGGCGCGAGATGGCGCTCTACGACTGAGACCGGTTCGGGTCGACCGGCACCTCGACCGGGGCACCGCCCCGGATCACGCCATCGCTCGGCACCCGCAGCCCAATCCCGGCGCCCTTCCCCAGCGCCTGCCCGGCACCCGGAACACCGTAGCCGACCGACGGCCGCCCGTCAGGTGGCGCCCGGCAAACTGTCGCTTTGTAAACAATTGAAACCGACCCGGCCAGCCGGACTCGCCTCTTCCGGGTTCGGCCATCAACGACCCCTCGCTGTGTCAGCGGAAGCGGCCGCTTTTTAACCGAAATTCTCTCACGGTTACCACTCACCGGACGCGCAGTGGGCGCTAGCGACCGAAGCGGCACGGTGCAGTCGCCCGTCAGCCGTCAACTCGCCACCAAAGCACTATACCAGTCCGGGCACAACCGTCGCGGTGACGCACCAGAGCACGACCAACAGAGGTGACAGCCGCCAGACGGCCAGCATACCGAAAGCTACAATCGCAGTTGCCATGTCGGCATTCGATTGAATGCCGGACGTGAATATCGGGTCGTATAGAGCGGCACCGAGAATCCCGACAACGGCCGCATTGACACCCGCAATCGCGTTTGCCGCTTTCGGCTCGTGAGAAATGGCCTGCCATGCCGGCAAGGTGGCTGACACCAGCAGGAATCCCGGCAGAAACATAAACGCCAACGCAACCGAAGCCGTCAACCAGCTCCCGTAACCCGATGGAATGATCGCCCCAAGATAGGCCGAGAAGGCGAACATGGGGCCGGGGATGGCCTGGGCTGCACCATAGCCGGCAAGAAAACGCTCTTCAGTTACCCAGCCTGTACTGACCACAGACTCCTCAAGTAAAGGCAGAACGACATGTCCTCCGCCGAAGACGAGGGCACCTGCGCGATAAAACGCATCGGCAATGCTCGAGAGACCACCCTGGGACTGCGCCAGCAATGGCAACGCGATAAGCAGGAACAAGAAAACGGCGAACAAGGTCAAGGCGATCGGCTTTCCAATAGCTACCTTGACCTGCGTTTCGCCAAAAGCTGGTGACTCGCGACACACCACCAAACCGGCAACTGCACCACACACCACCACAAGAATTTGAACCCAAGCCGAGGCAGTCAACAGCAAAGTGCCGGCGGCAACTACCGCAATCGTGCGCCGCTGAGCGTCGGGGCAAAGATTTCTCGACATGCCCAGCACCGCGTCCGCGACGACAGCGCAGGCTACGAGCTTCAAGCCATGAATTGCGGACACCCCGACTTGGCCAGACAAATAAGGAAGCATGTTCGCAAAGGCTATCAACAACAAAGCCGAAGGGAGCGTAAACGCCAAAAAGGCAGCAACCGCGCCGAGCCAACCAGCGCGCAAAAGGCCCATGGCATAGCCAAGCTGGCTACTTGCCGGGCCGGGCAGAAACTGACAAATGGCAAGCAGTTGACTGAATTGGCTCTCGGTTAGCCACCGCCGACGCTCGACCAGCTCTTTTCGGAAATACCCTAAATGCGCAATGGGACCACCGAATGAGGTCAGACCAAGTTTGAAGAAGGTGCCAAAAACCTCCGTGGCGCTTCCACTTCCTTCGGTTCCTGATTTCGTTGCGGGCATTTGCTGGGCTTGGTTGAGGCGGCTAATGCTGAGTTTAGCGGCGCCGAACATGGCGCGGATGTTTTATTGGAAAGATTCCGAAGGCATTCCCGAAAAGCGCGGGATACTCGGACTAGGCACCTGGCGACTGGCCGTTCATGGCCGGTTCAGGCAGTTGCCGATGCTGGAAGTAGGGCCAGCTTCCGA
>CBFCWF010000220.1:0-7283 GCA_965601425.1 uncultured Chromatiaceae bacterium
GTCCCTCATAGTCGTGTGCCGGATAGACCAGCGTCTCATCGGGCAGCGAGAAGAACTTGTTGTGTATGCTGTTGTACAGCTCACCGGCGTCACCCGATTGGAAGTCGGTCCGTCCGCACGCCTCGATCAGCAGCGCATCGCCGGAAAACAGCATCTTCAGCGTCCCATTGTCCACCAAATAGGCGTGGTGGTGATCTGTGTGCCCGGGCGTGAACAAGGGCTGGAGCTGCAGCGTGCCGACGCCAAACGGCTGGCCTTCGCGGATGCCGATGTCGGCGCATGGCAGCGCGAGCATCGCCGGGCAGGCGATCCGGCAGCCGGTTTGTTGTTTCAGGCGCCTTGCCCCGGTCAAATGATCGGCGTGTACATGTGTCTCCAGCGTCGCATCGAGCTCGAGGCCGAGATCGTGCAGCACCTGGAGGTCGCGCTCGACCGTGTCGAGTACCGGGTCGATCAGCATGGCCTTGCCGGTCTCTTGGCAGCCGATCAGATAGGTGTAGGTTGACGAGTCCGCTTCGATCAGTTGCTTGAATATCATCTGTGGTTTCCCTCTGTGCTTACGTTGCTTCCGCCCGGTCGCCTTCTCGAACCCGGCACCACGCTGGCCGAACCGAGCACGCCGCCCTCGGCGACCGGGTCTTCAGGGCCGATGCTTTCGAGCGAAGCCCCCTCGAGGACCAGGCGCAGCAGCGCGGCCGCCGAGATCAGCGCATCGAAAGCGTCCTCGTTGCCGATCGCGGTCTCGCTGTCCAGGATCGAGACATCGGCCGCCGCGACCCAGTCGGTCTCCAGTAGACGATGCATTGCCCGGTGGCGCGTGAGGTGCTGCCGCTTGGCGAGCGCAAGTAGGGGCGCGGGCAGCTTTTCGGCCAGCGCGATGCCGTAACACGCCTTGGGATAGATTTCCGCGATCACGGGTCCGCCGGACGCCAGGAGACGGGCAATGCTTCCGTGGAACGGCCACACTTTGAGGGCCGGCTCGGCGGCGAGCGCGATCAGCTCCCGCCAGAGCGCGCGTGTGCCGCTGCCGACGCTGCCGGGCAGACCACTGGTCACGAAAACCGGGTTTGCGCTGAGCCGGCGGTCGATCCTTCTGTGCAGGCCGTCACCGGACGCCTCGATGAATCGCGTCAATGACCAGCGCCCTGCAGCTGGTCGTATGAACGGACGTTTCGGCGACCATTCGCTCGGGTCGGCAACCGGCTCGAAGAAGCGCGCCGGCAGACGGGCATGCAACAGGTAGTCGATGAAATTCGGTGCCGGCCCCGCGACATCGGCCACCAGCCCGTCCCAGGCCGGTCTGGGGAAGCCGATCGCGGCATCGATGCCGATCAAAACCGGTGACTCCCATGCGGCGGCGGACTCGACAAGCTGCGCAACGGAACCATCGAACCCGATACGGGTGATGCGGCGCGCGTCCAGGTCGGCTCGGTACGCGGATCGTTTGCGGACGTCCTTCCCCCAGTCGACAGCAATGATGTTCACGATTCGGCTGCTGCCGAGGCGGGCGGGTGAAAAGCGGACGCCGCTACCGAGCGATGCCCCGGTGGTCTTTTTGTCCGCTGCGTCGCGGCCGTTCCGCACGGCGTTGCGTCACGCATGTCACGGTATCCGGATAGGGTCGAACAGTGACGGCATCTGGACCTCCTTCGTCGTGTTGGTCTCCGGCCCGATCGATGCGCTTACCCGTAGCGGCCAGCGCCGAGGGTCGCTGCCGTATCCTAGCAGGCGCGGGTGCGGTCGGCGTCAACATGGCCGCGGTAGGGCGCCCGGCTTCTATTCCCGGCGACTGCGTAGTACCGTGAGCGGGTGCGTCGGCGGGCAACAAGCCCGTCCCGCGTTCCGCTGGGCAGACCGTCAATCGACCCAACAGGCTCGCGCGATGCATTGCGCGGCGGGCGCGGACCGAGTGACCAGCGGCTGCGTCCCGCGTGAATGGAGCAGGCAGCATGCAAATGACCGAGACCCTGCAGCTTGTCGAGCGCTACCTGGATGCGATAAGGGCGCGCGACTTCGCCGCCGCCCGCGCGCTGCTGGCCAGCCGCGGCTTCGAGTATCTGAGTCCGATCGCGCGCTTCGACGATGCCGATCGGTTTGCCGAATCGATGGAAGGTGTCGGCGCGATCTTGCACGACATCCGGACACGCTATCGGTTCGCCGACGGGGACCTGGCCTGCCATATACTCGATGTTACCGTCAGTCTGGATGCCTACCAGACCCAGCGCGTCGTGCAGCTGGCCCGCGTAGCGGCGGCAAAGATCATCGCCCTCGAGGTGATCTTCGACGCCAGCCAGTTTCACCGCATGATCGGGCAGGATGGCGCGACCTGAGCGGGCCCGCCCCGGCTTCAGTCCACATCGTCCACATCGTCCACGTCGACCTGGCCGGTCATCCGTCGGCGGATATGTGACCAGGACATCCCGGTCGCCAGCACCGTCGCGAGCAGGAACTGCGCGATATAGGTGATCATCTTCATGTTGTCGGCCGCGAGCCAGCCGCGGTCGATGACCAGCCACAACAGCGTGCCGAAGAACGCCGCGGCGAGCAGAATGCCGAGCATGCCCATCGAACGCATGGTCGCCCGGATGAACATCACCCAGCCGATCAGCAGCACCACGCCGGCAAACGCGACCAGCGGGTCGAACGCCCCCCAATGCTGCTTCACCCAGTGGAAATACGAATAGCCACTCGGGTTGTAGGTCGCGAAGACCAGCACCAGCGCCATAATCAGGCGGCTGACAAAGCTCATGAAATCAAAGCCGTTCGAAGCCATCTGTATCGGTACCCCAACTCACAACACGAAATACGGTCGCGCAGCATATCGTTTCGTTTCCGACGGATCCACCGCGCGGCCGGCGGGTAGGTCATCTACGCGGACGCGAGCCAGTCACCGGTTCACGAGGTCGGTACCTCCGCCTTTGCCGGCGCAGGCTCGACCGCCGGCTCGGACCCGGCAGCCGGGGCCTTCGGCTCGGTCTCGGCCGGCGGTACGGTCTCGGCACTTGCCTGCTCGGCCTTCTGCCTCAGCTGAGACCACCACTGACCGAGATAGCCCTGTTGCCACAGGCCGCCGAGTATCGCGAACAGGACCAGTACGAACAGGTAGAAGCGCCACGGGCGCCGCCTGACGGCGAACGGGTCGACCATCGAGCGCTCTGCAGTGGCCGGGAGGTCGGCCGTCCCGGTCAGCGTGGCGCCGAACGGGATGTTGATCTTTGCCTGGGTATTCACCGCCCAGCCGTTGGCATCGAGGATGGGGCCGAGGTTTCGCTGCCGTAGTTTCAGATACGCGATGACCATCGACGGCCCGGAAATCAGCAGCATGACCCCGGCGATGGCCAACGGCATCTGCCACCAGCTCAGGCTCAGGAATCCGGTCAATACCGAGGCGATGGCCGTCCCGATCGCGCCGACCGCGAGACCGATCGCGGCGAAGATGCCGGCAAACTTGCCAATGTCGAAAGGGGTCGCCTCCGGCTTGCCGGCCTCCGCTTTGCCGGTGTCCGCTTTGGCCGCGAGCCCCTCGATGCCCTTGGCCGACTTGGATTCGATGGCCTTGTCCTGGGCGCCGGCGAACTTTTCGATCTGGCTCGAGATCATTCGTGAGATGCGTTTGTAGGGCGACCAGAAGGCCTCGCGTATGCTGATCGGGTGCTCGACCAGTTTCACGATGGTCGCGTCCCAGTCGGCGCCTGCGCGATCGTAGAATACCCCGTTTCGCCCGACCATGAGGTTTTCGGCGTCGCCGTCGGTGAACGCCGCGGCGATTGTCATCTTGTCGTCACCGCCGCGGCGTCGGCAGTTGCAATAGGCCAGATAGGTCTGGCTGCGCGCCGCCAGCGCGCTGTGTGCGGCAATGTCGGCGACGACCACGCACAGCTCGCAGCTGCGCCCGTCGAGATACAGGGTGCCGGCCTGGAAGATTGCATCCGCCTCGGGCGTGTAGAAGTCACGCAGCGATACGAAATTGTTCAGCAGCGTGTCGAGATGCTGGTAATAGTGAACGAGTCGGTCGACCGATGTGATCGCCTCGGCATCTTCGGCGACCGCGTTGTCCTTCTCGATCAGGGCCATGATCGCGGCCCTGGTGCCGCCATGCACCAGGGCCTTGATGCGTGCCGTGCCCAACGGCGCCACGAGGTCGCCGCGGTGTCTGGTCCGCCAGGCCGAGTGGGCCGCAAAGCGCGAGCTGATGTCGTCCCACTGCGCCTCGGTCAACTCGCTGATCTCACCGAGCAGCGGCACGACGACCTGCTCGCGAAACGCGGCCAGTGCCGCGGCCCAGCGTGGGTTCAGGTGTTTGGTCAGCGACAGCGGGCGGTCGGCCTCGGCCCTGGCGAGCGGAAATGCCGCGAGTTCTTCGTCGACTGGCGACAGTGTCCTGAGCGCCAGCGCGGTGTAGTCCGCCTCGCTCGGGTTCAGGAACTGCTCGGCCCGGCCGTCGAATGCGACCAGGCGTGCACGGGTGAAATAGTCGTCGATCTTCGGCTCCACCGCTTCGAACAGGGTCGCGGCCTCCTCCGTCGCGTCGCCCAGCGGGCGCAGATTGACGGCGTCGGATTCGGCCTCTGACCACCAGTCGAGATAGGCATCGGCCTCGGCGTAGAACTTGTCGAGCAGGTCCTGGTCGATCCCATCCGCGCCGCTGCGGTCCGCGACCTTTCCGATACAGGCCATTACGTCCTCGATCGCCTGTGCGGTATCGGTGTCGTCGCCGGCCGACGCGGGCGGGACCACGCCGTCGCCGTTGAAAGCGGTCTCGAGGAAGATCTTGCTCGTGTCGGCCGTCTCGGCCGCGGTGATTACGCCGGCGTCTGGCTTGCCGAGGTTGTTGAGGATGCGCCGCGCCGAGGCCAGCAGCCGCTGGCCTTCCTCGGTGCTGTCATCGATCGCCGACAGCGGCAGCCCCTCGGACTGGTTGAACAGGTCCAGGGGGTCCCGCAGCACCGTGCATGCCCACTCGACCGCGGCACGCACCTCGGGCACACGGATGCGCCCGTCGTGATCGGTGTCCAACAGGGCCAGCGTGTGCTGATCGTACTCGATGCCGCTGGTCGGGCAACTCAGCGCCGCCCACAGCTTCTGGTCGAGTTCCGGTAGATGGCGAATGTCGTCCGCCGAATCGATAATGACCTGGTCGAATCCGCCGAGCCGGTGGAAACGCCAATGATGTTGCTTGTTCGAAGTCGTAGACGCCATGGTTACTCCCTCCGGCGGACTGCTTGACCGGCCCTCCACCCGATCGGGCGGAGAGACAAACCGGGAACTATCGCGCAAAGACGCGGCAGAAGGAAGTGCGGTCGTGCGGTAGGTCGCCTCAACCGGGGCGCCGGTCGACGGGTCGGGGCCAGGATTACTCGGGCCGCTGGGTACCGAGCTGGTTCAGCATGGTCTCGGCCTCCAGTACCAGGGCCGTGTCGTCGGCCCGTTCGCCGAGCGCGCGTGCGCGTGTGAGCCAGGTTCGCGCATCGGGTTCGCTGCGCTGGGCCGCGCTGCGCCCGGCGCGCAGCAGATAGCTGCCCGCCAGGCCGGTGCGCCCGGCCCGCTCGGCAAGGTCGCCGGCGGCCGCGAGCGCGCGGGTCATTCCGCGAAAATCACGATCCAGGCTGCGCAGCAGGATCGCCTGGTCGAGCAGACGCAGCGCCTCGTCCGTCGCTCCGCGAATGCGGGCCAGCTCGCCCAGCAATTCGAGGCGATCCGCCTCGGCCCCCGGACTGTCGTCGGCCGGCAGCGCATTCAGGTGGCGTTGAATTTCGCCGGCATCGTCGCGGTTGGCGGCGATCAGGCCGGCGACGAAATGCGCCTTCGCGGCCGTCGCCGGCGCCAGCGTCGGGTCGCGCAGCAAGGACCTCAACGAGGCCTCGGCCGCGCCCGTCTCGCCCGCCCGGTAGTGGATGGTCGCGCGCAGCAGCTGCAGCTCGCGGTCGGGTCCGAGGGCACGGCGCTCGCGCTCCGCGTCGGCCTGCATCACCTGGTCCATTGCGGTCCGGTATTCGCCCAGATAGGTCAACGACAGGGCCAGGTTGAAGCGTGCGTCGATGATCGCCTCCGGTCGGTCTTCGATCAGCGCCTCGTCGAGTGCCGCCTCGTACAGCGTCGCGGCCTGCGCATACTGCCCCTGCGAGAACGCCAGTTGCGCAGAACGGTTTAGCGACTGGCGCTCGGTCTCCGGTTGCTCCTGCGGCTCCGGTGTGCTGCTGCAGGCGGCCAGCAACAGGATGAGCGACAGCGCTGTGACCGACCGGCTCAAGGTCGCACCTCGCGCGGCGGCAGGCGCGCATCACTGCTCGGCGGTGCACCGCCACCGCCGAGCAGCCAGGAGCTGCGCAGCTGGCGCAGCAGGGTCTCGAGTTCGGCCAGGGTCTGTTGCGTCATGCCCATCAGGACCGGGACGCTGGCGGTCGCGGCGCTGACGTCGCGGGTGATCTTCGGCAGCTCGGGCGAGGTCTTGCGTAGATCCCGCATCACGCCGTCCAGCGAGCTGAGTATGGAATTGATCTTGGCATTGATTTGCGGCAGGTCCTTGCTCTGTGCATTGATCGCCCCCGATAGTGCGGCGGCCTCCTGCGCGATGGTCTGGATCTCCTCGAGGATCGGGCCGAACGCCGCCACGGTGCTGTTCGCATTACCCAGCAGGGCCTCGATCTCGCGCGCGGTGGCATCGTCCGCGAGCAGGTGGCCGAGCGAGCCCTCGCCCTGTTCGATGCGCGTGGTCAGCGCGCTCACGTCGCCGAGCATCACCTGCAGATTGCCCTCCGGGTTGGCCAGGCTCTCGGTCAGGTCGGCCAGCGCAGTGATCGCACGTTCGGTTTGCGTCAGGATCGGGATCACCCGGCTGCGCACGTCTTCCATGATCTCGCCGATGCTGTCGGTGGGCGCGCGGTCGGGCGCCGCGCTGACCACCGCGTAGTCCCAATCCATTGCGTCGCCGAAACCGCGGGTAATATCCACATAGGCCTCGCCTGCGACGCCGAAGGTCTTGCGGATGATCGCCTTCGAGTCGCGGCGCACGAACGGCGCCATGTCCGGATCGATCCGCGCCTCGGCATGGATCTGCTCATTGGGGTCGATCACGATCTGCGTGACCTTGCCGGCATTGGTCCCGAGGATCTCGATCTTCGCGCCCTCGCTGAGACCGAACAGCCCTTCGTCGGGCAGCACGAGTCGCAGCTGCTTGCTCGGGTTCCACAACTCGCGAATTGCATTGCCCTGGAACATGCTGATCAGGAACAGCAGCAGCGCAAGCGTGACGAAGGCGCCGAGGAGGATGCGTCTGGGGCGAT
>CBFCWF010000221.1:0-7282 GCA_965601425.1 uncultured Chromatiaceae bacterium
CCTGCATCTGGTGGATGTCGTTCCGACCATTCTGGAAGCCGCAAACCTGCCGATGCCCACGTCGGTGAACGGGGTCCAGCAAAAGCCGCTGGAAGGCACGAGTTTCTACGCCAGTTTCAAAGACCCGGACTTTGCCGGCCGCACCGAGCAATACTTTGAGGTTTTCAGCAATCGCTCGATGTACGCCGATGGCTGGAAAGCGAACGCTCAGCACACTTTCCCCTGGCGGCAGGACTACGCACCGGGCAATTGGGATAAGGACGAGTGGGAGCTCTATCACCTGGAGGAGGACTTCTCCGAGGCCAACAACCTGGCCGAGGAAAACCCGGAGAAACTGGCGGCCCTGAAGCAGGCGTTTGCCGAAGCGGCCAGGCGCTACAAGGTCCTGCCGCTGGATGACCGCGGCGCCGCCCGGCTGGGCATGCCCAAGCCACCGGTTCCGGGTGCGGCTGAGGGCGCCAGCTCCTATACCTACTATCCCGGCGCCACCCGCATCGCTGAACCTGCTGCCCCGCCGATGAAAAACACCTCCTGGACGCTTACGGCTACTTTCGATAGCAAGGGCGCAGATACCGAGGGCGTGATCGTGGCTTTCGGCGGGGTTGCGGCGGGCCTGACCCTCTATCTCGACAAGGGTGTTCCGGTGTTCGACTACAACTTCTTCGAAGACCACACCGTGCTCAGAGGCAAAGCGCCCCTGCCGCCAGGCGCAGCCACCGTGTCTGTCGACTTCAACTACAAGGGTGCGGAAGGTGAAATCGGCAAGGGCGCCGATATAGCGCTCTCGGTGAACGGCGCCAAAGTTGCCGGGGGCTCCATGCCGGCGACCGTCCCCGGCCGCTTTGGCATCGATACCTTCGGTATCGGCGAGGACAGCGGTCAACCGGTAACCCACGCGTACCAGGCGCCCTTCAGGTTCAACGGTGTCATCGAAAAAGTCGTGGTCGATGTCAGGTAAGCGGGAAACGCCGGGGTAGGTCGTACCTGATTGGTGAGCTGCCGGTACACACACGCACCCCTCGACTTCATCGCGCGGTTTCGGCACCAGGGCTGCCAGCCGGGCAATGACAAGTCGGCAGGACCGCCGATTTGGACGACCGCAGGTCGCCCGCAGGGTGGCGCACAGGGATGTGCGCCATCAACTCCAGGGGCTCGACAAAATCGCCGGGAGCGATTTTGAACAGCCGCAGGCTGGTCCGAAGGGCGGAGGGCGGGATGCCCGGAGTCAGATGACGTGCGTCGTGCCGTCTCGGTACGGCGTCTTCAGCTGGTACCGGACGTTGCCGTTCGGCGTCACCGACAGGCGCTTCTCCGCGATGGCTGGCCGGCTGATATAGCGACACAGCCGCTCGAGCTTCTGGCGCTGGTCCGCCCGCGCCGCCACACCGGCGTGCGGGGAGAACCCGGCGACCTTGCCGACCCCGTCATCCCGGCTGTCGGACGTATGAGCCCGTAGACTCCCGACCGAGGCAGGTCTCCCGAGGTTCGGCGGCGCAGTGACCGCGCCATGTGGCGCGGGTTGTTCTCCTTCAGGTCCGCGAATGGCAGCGGCTTTCAACGCAGGGCGCATTCTAGCTACACTACCAACGACTATGACCAGAACGATATATCGATGTTGGGTCGCGCCATTCACGACCCTGCTAGCGAAGACCTGTTGACACTATCTGGCGCGTTGCTGTTGCGCCTGAAAAAGCGCCAGGCAAGGCGCGGGGCGCGCGGTTTGGTCATGACAGACGAGCGGCGCCGAATGGCGTTTTTTCAGGCACAACCCGAAGGGCTAGGCCCGGTTTTCCGCCTGACGGCATTATCCGTCTTCCGTTTAGCATGCGAGACGTCAGTCCTTCTGCCTTGTCAGTCGATAAACCGGACGCCGACATCGATGCGCCAGCTAGTGTCAACAGACCCTAGATCCACGCCTGCGCACTGAGATATCCGAACCATGGTAGCCACCATCAATGCTTGCGGACGGGGAATCCTCATTCTGTTCGTTTTTTGCGTTGGGAGCGCCTCGGCCAACACGCCGTCCAAGGTCGCGATCGGTCTCAAGATCGAACAGATCACCGGTATCGATCAGAAGCATGAGAACTTCAGTGTCGTCGCTGCGCTACGGGTCAACTGGCAGCACGATGGACTCAGGTACGCGCCCGAGCAGGACGAATCCGTCCCCCGAGCGTACACCCTGTCGTCATTCAGGCAGCTGGTGGAGTCCGCAGGGATAAGATGGCCTGAGCTGACGCTCACCAACGCGCAAGGCCGGGTCAACCATCAGACCCAGATCGCTCAGATCCATCCTGACGGGTCTGTCAACTATTTCGAACGGTTCACTGCCACGTTCCAGGCCCCGCATTTCAATTTCCGCCGTTTTCCGTTCGATCGCCAACGATTCGCCATCCACATCGACTCGGTCTTTTCCAGCAGGGATTTCGTGTTCGAGGAATTGCCGGGATTCAGTGGCGTAGGTAGCGCCCTCGGCGAGGAGGAATGGGTTGTCAAAAAGGTGGCAGCCAGGATCACACGAGACGTCGCCAGCGGATTCGAGAACAGTTCGCGCTTCACGCTCGAATTGCATGCGAATAGACACCTGGATTATTACGTCATACGGATTCTGATCCCGATCGCACTGATTGTTACGGTGTCCTGGTTCACCTTTTTTCTCAAGGACTATCTCAAACGTATCGACTTTTCCGGCACCAACCTGCTCTTGTTCATCGCCTTCAATTTCACCGTGTCCCACGACCTGCCGCGGCTTGGGTACTTGACGTTGATCGACGTCGTCATGGTCGGTACCTTCATAATTACCGGCCTTGCTATCCTCATCAACGTGATCCTGCGGCGCCTGGAAACTATCGGCAAGGGCGCCATGGCAAGAAGGTTGGACGTGTTCGCGATCATCGGCTACCCGGTCGCCTACATGATCGGTGCCGCCTATCTTGTGTTCTGGATGCAGTAACCTGCCGTTCGACCAAAGCTTGCGGCCGGTTGCCCGACCGGTTTCATTCACACGTCAGTACCCGGGCGATTCTCGTGAGACATGCGGACGTCGCTAGCGTGCAGAAACGAGGCTAAGTCAAGCGCCGCACCGGGGTGGGCGTCCAGGGATCAAGTTTCTGTGCAGTCTGGGGTCGCCCTGGCGTCAGCAGTTGACGCAGGGCTTGATCGAACGCAAAGCGCCGATCGCGGTAATAACCGCCCGCAAGCCCTCACTTGACCTCTTTCCGATGACGGGCAGGATCACCGAATCGACACGCAGATCCAGCCGTTCGGTACGCGCGGGGAAGCCAGTGGGTCGGCTGGCATTTGGCGTCAGTCGATCATTTGATTATCCTCATAGGCTGGATTGCACAACTGGTTTGGGCGATCTTTCACCGGCTTGGACTGGCGCCGGCAAGCCTCTCGGCGGCTCGTGCGCCTGTAACAGTCGGTCGCGGGGTGCTTATCGCTCGATCGTGTTTGGCGCGCAGAGGTACGCATGTCGATTTCTCCCTGTCGCCTGGCAGAGCTGGGACTCGTAACGGAGGGCGCCGTAAGGTTGGCGCCGCTGCTTGGCCTCCCTCGCCTGATCGCAGATCACGGGCTGGATCCAGCTGCGGTGATCCGCGAGGTCGGATGCGATCCAGCCCTGTTCTCGAACCCGGAGAACACGATCGATTTCGCAGCCATCGGCCGCCTGCTGGCGCATACTGCCGCAGTGACGGGGCAACCCTATCCGGGTCTGGCGCTTGGCCGCCGCCAGGGCGTGGGCGTTCTGGGTGTGCTGGGGGAAGCACTCCGTTTCGCGCCGGATCTCGGTACCGCGTTGCGTGCGCTGATGCTGCATTTCCATCTGCACGACCGTGGTGCCGTACCTTCACTGTGGGAGTCCAACGGCAATGCGATGTTCGGCTACACGCTGTATTGCCCGGCGACAACCGGGACGGTCCACATCTACGACACCGCAATGGTGATCGCACGGAACGTTCTGTCGGAATTGGCAGGCAAGGACTGGAAGATCACCGAAGTCCATCTCTTTCGTGACCCACCGGAGCAGGTCCAGCCGTTTCGCCGTAGTTTCCGCGCCCCGCTGCGTTTCGGCGCCGAGCATTCGGCGATCGTCTTTCCGTCAACCGACCTGACCCGCCCGCTCCCGCGCGCCGACGCGGCTGCTTATGCGCAGGCGGTCGGCGAGCTGGAGGATTTGGAAGAGTCTAGCGAGGTCAACCTGTTGAAAAGCAGGGTGAGCCGGCTGCTCCATCGGATGCTCATCACCGGGTCCGGACCGGCCGGTATCGATTTGAAGCAGGTCTCCGCGCTCTTCGCCGCTCATCCCCGCACGCTCAATCGGCGGTTGCGTGCGGAAGGGACGACCTTCAACATGTTGCTCGCCGACGCCCGTTATGAGGTCGCAAGGCAATTGCTACGGGACACTCGCCTGCAAGTCGCGGAGATCGCGTTCGTTCTTGGCTATGCGGAATCCGCGTCGTTCAACCATGCGTTCCGACGCTGGTCCGGCGTCACCGCGACAGCGTGGCGCGCAGAGAATCCAGCCGGCTGACCAGCCCTCCGCTCGCCCAAGCACCTGGACATCGAGGTTCGCCCGTGCCCGAGTGGGGCCAAATTGTCGCGAATGATCAATTCAATCGAATCGAGCTCTCGTATTATTGCCCCATTGAGCGTAGGGCTTGAGTCGTGCCGGTCGCGGCGCGGCAGCGCGTTTCCGTTGACGGCCGACAACAGGTCTGAAACGACGCGCAATGCCATGCGGTGGCTGCGGCGAGCTGACGCGCAGCGTTGCCGAACACGCAGCGGCCATTGGAGTGATGAGCAGGTCCGGACGGCCGGCTCTGCCAAAGGGTTCGGTACAGGGATGGCACACGGCCGGATCCGCGGCTTCGCTCGCTAACTTACCCACAACCCCGGATAGATGACATGACGAACCGACGTGACTTGATGCTGGGCTTATCGCTCATACCCTTTGCTGTTGCGGCCAGAAATGCCGCTGCGGCTGACCCTACCGAAGCGAAGCCGCAGTTCCTTTTCGTGCAGAGCGCCGAGGGCATTGGCTACGAGAATGGCATCTTGACCCTGAAGGGCGTCAGCCCGATCACGGTGTTGTTTTCCGATCGTCCCGAACGGCTCGCCGGGCACATGGCGACCGATGACTTCGTCCCGTTCTGGCGCGAAGGGTCGGCGGACGGACCGAGTTTCGAGGCCGAGCCGCCCAACGCCGACCTGGCGTTCCTGGAGGACGAGGCGATGGACAACGTCGTCGTAACTCTGCACGACCCGAGGCGCGAGGGCGACGACCTGGCCTACCGCGTCGACGTCCTGGAGGGTGGGCTGCCGGCGAGCGGCGGGGCCGCCTCGCTGTTCATCGACGTGATCGGCAGGCCGCTGACGCCGGTCTCTTTCGCCGGCAGGCGGCGGCGGATGTGGCGCCGGCGCGCGGTTGCGCGCTGACCTCGCGGCGCGCGGATCGGCCGCGTCTTCAACGGCAGACCGAACATTACCCGGCATTGAATTAGTCTTCGAACACAAACAACAGGAGCATCCGTCATGTACTCCAAGTCATGCAACCACCGGCCGAGGCAACCGCTTTGGTTATTCACGCTTGTGCCCTTCCTGGCGAGCTGCCTCGTCTGGGGAGCGGCAATCGCATCAGACACCACGCTACTCAACCAGCTCGAGCAGAAGATCGAGTCGGCGATGCCCGGCAATGACAGTGCGGACGCGGACAGCAAGGTGACGGTCACCGGTACACTCGGCGAGCCGGGCGCCACGACCACGATCGACGGCAGTGCACTGCCGGCACCACCGCCGGAGTTCGGGGGCGTGATCAAGCCCAACGCCGTGGATTCCAAGCCCTGGTGGCCGCCGCGCATCGTGCCGCCGAAAGACGCACCCAACGTGCTGCTGATCATCACCGATGATTCCGGTTTCGGCGTGCCGAGCACCTTCGGTGGCGTCATCCCGACACCGGCGCTGGACCGGGTGGCCAACGAGGGTCTGCGCTACAACAACATCCATTCCACCGCCTTGTGTTCGCCGTCGCGCGCCGCGCTGATCACCGGTCGCAATCACCACTCGGTCGGTTTCGGTGTCATTTCCGAGCAATCCACCGGTTTTCCCGGTTACAACAGCATCATTCCCGAGGACAAGGCGACGATCGGCCGCATCCTGAAGGACAACGGCTACGCCACGTCGTGGTTCGGCAAGGACCACAACACGCCGGCCTTCGCCGCCAGCCAGGCGGGTCCGTTCGACAAGTGGCCGACCGGTCTGGGCTTCGAATACTTCTACGGCTTCGTCGGCGGCGACGCCAACCAATGGCAGCCGAACCTGTTCCGCAATACCACCCAGATCTATCCGTTCACGGGTGACCCGGAGTGGAACCTGATCACCGGCATGGCCGACGACGCCATCGAGCACATCAATCGTCTGAACCAGGTCGATCCGGACAAGCCGTTCTTCGTCAAGTACGCGCCGGGTGCAACCCATGCGCCGCACCACCCGACCAAGGAGTGGGTGGAGAAGATCAGCGCGATGAAGCTGTTCGACGACGGTTACGAGAAGCTGCGTGAGCGCATCTTCGCGAACCAGAAAAAGCTTGGTGTCATCCCCGCCGATGCCGTGCTCGAGCCCTGGCCGAAGGATGTCCTCAAGCCCTGGGACGAGCTGACGGACACGGAGCGGAAGCTCTTCATCAAACAGGTCGAGATCTTTGCTGCCTACGCGGCCTATACCGATCACGAGATCGGTCGGGTCATCCAGGCCATCGACGATATGGGCAAGCTGGACAACACGCTGGTCATCTACATCAACGGCGACAACGGCACCAGTGCCGAGGGCGGCCTGCTGGGCACCCCCAACGAAGTCGCCTATTTCAACGGCGTCACCAAGATGCCGGCGGAAACCCAGATGAAGTGGTACGACGTCTGGGGAACCGAGGAGACTTACAACCACATGTCCGCGCACTGGGCCTGGGCGTTCGACACGCCGTTCACCTGGTTCAAGCAGAACGCCTCCAGGCTTGGCGGTATCCGTCAGAACATGGCGGTCTCCTGGCCGGCGCGGATCAAGGACAAGGGCGGTCTGCGCGAGCAGTTCATGCACCTGATCGACGTGACGCCGACCGTCCTGGAGGTCGCTGGCATCCAGGCGCCCGAGTACGTCGATGGCATCAAGCAGGCGCCGATCGAGGGCACCAGCTTCGCCTACACCTTCGACGAGGAGAACGCCGACGCGCCGTCCCGGCACAAGACCCAGTACTTCGAGATGATGGGCCAGTATGCGCTCTATCACGAGG
>CBFCWF010000222.1:0-7268 GCA_965601425.1 uncultured Chromatiaceae bacterium
TAGTCCTCGGCTGTCTTCTTCATCTTTTGCAGCACCTTGGCAGCGATCTCCGGCGGCGCCATCTTGTTGCCGTTGACCTCCACCCAGGCGTCGCCGTTGTCCGCCTTGACGATCTTGTAAGGCACCATGTCGATGTCTTTCTTCACCACCTTGTCGTCGAAACGACGGCCGATCAGCCGTTTGATCGCGAACAGGGTATTACTCGGGTTGGTCACCGCCTGGCGCTTGGCACTCTGCCCGACCAGGACCTCACCGTCGCCGGTGTAGGCGATGATCGACGGCGTGGTGCGATCGCCCTCACTGTTTTCGATAACCTTCGCCTTGTCGCCTTCCATCACCGCGACACACGAGTTGGTGGTGCCGAGGTCGATACCGATGATCTTGCCCATGATGTTTGAGTCTCCCGTTCAGGAATGCTTTTGAATCTGTTGGTTAGTTGGGGTGTCTTCGCGCATTTTCAAGGCACCCGGCGCCTGTTCACGTCGCGGGACTGGCGGTCTGTGAAACCATCACCATGGCCGGCCTGACCAGTCGCCCGTTCAGCGTGTAACCTTTTTGCACGACCGCGACAACGGTATTCGGCGGGACGTCGGCGCGTGGCTGCATCGACATCGCCTGATGATACTCGGGGTCGAATCGCTGGTTGATTGGATCGATCTGCTCCACGCCGAACTTGGCCATTACGTCGCCGAGCATTTTCAGCGTGAGGTCGGTGCCCTCGCGCAGTTTGCCGAGATCGGCGCCCTCGTCCTGCGCCGCGCTCCGTCCCAGCTCCAGGCTGTCCCAGACGCCGAGCAACTCAGCGACGAACTTGTCGAGCGCAAACTTGTGTGCGTTCTCCAGATCACGCGCATGCCGCTTCTTCAGGTTCTCCAGCTCCGCGTGCGCGCGCACCATCTGCTCGTAATGTTCATCGGCCTTCGCGCGCGCCTGTTCGAGCAATCTGGCCAAGTCCTCGGCGGAATGCTCGGCTACCTCGCTGTCGAGCTCCATTTCTGCCGCACCCTCCTCGAAGGTGCCCTCGGGGGCGGCCCCCACGGTGCCCTGGTCGGGTTTCTCCTGCCCCGACCGATCCTGCTGTTCGCTCATGAGAACCCCTTACAAGCGTTTGAATATTGGGTGTTTTTTTCCGATCCGCGGTCAGACTCCGCGGTGTACGCAGGGGACATGGGGGCACGGGCCCGGAATTCAAGCCCATTCAGACGAAATCCGCCAGAAAGTCAGCGTGATCCGAGGGCGCTGCCCAACAGCTTGGCCGTGATGTCGACGATCGGGATGATCCGGTCATACGCCATCCGGGTCGGCCCGATCACCCCCAGCACCCCGACCACGTCGGCATCGACCTCGTAGGGCGCGGTGATCACCGAACAGTCCTTGAGCGTCGAGTAGCCCGATTCCTCCCCGATGAAGATCTGCACCCCGTCGGCCTCGAGGCTGCGATCCAGCAGGTGCAGGATCTCCTGCTTCTCGGTGAATGCATTGAACAGGGAACGCAGGCTGTCCATCTGCGCCAGCTCGTCGAAATCCATCAGGTTCGTCTGGCCGGCGACCACGAAGTCACCCGCGTCGACCGTTTCCGGTTCCTCGATACCGAACGCGGCACTGGCTACCTCGAGGGCCTGGACCATGAGCGCATCGAGATGGCGCCGGGTTTCCTGCATTTCGCGCACAACCAGTTGACGGATCGCGTCCAAGTCGTTGCCGGCATAGTGCCCGGTGACATAATTGCTCAACTGCTCGAGTTCGCTGCGGCTGAACACGCGGGACGTCTCGATGATGCGATTGTACACCTCGCCCGCCGCGGTGACGATGACCGTCAGCACCCGTACGTCGGACAGCGGTACGAACTCGATCTGCTTCACCTTGACCTGATTCTGCTTGGGCACCATGACGACGCCGGCCAGGTGGGTCAGGTTGGAAAGCAGCCGCGAGGCCGAGTCGACCAAGCCCGCGAGCTCGCCGTGACTGTCGAGCTGCTGCTGCACCTTGCGCAGCATCGCCTTGTCCAACGGTTCCAGCGAGAGCAACGAATCGACGAACAGGCGGTAGCCGGAGACCGTGGGCACGCGACCAGCCGAGGTGTGCGGCGAGGCGACGAAACCGAGGTCCTCCAGGTCCGCCATGACATTTCGGATGGTCGCCGGGCTCAGATCCAGCCCGGCATCCTTGGCGAGTGTGCGCGATCCGACCGGCTGCCCGTCCCGTATGTAACGTTCGATCAGCACCTTGAGAAAGTGCTGGGCCCGTTCGTTGATCGCGTTTTCTGTACTGCCTGTTGTCACTCAGCGCCGCCAATCGGTTGATCGTCCGCCGGATTTGACAAGTCTGCGCCCCGGCCGTTCTCCCGATTATGTGGAGGCATTTTTTGGGGTGTCAAGAAACTCGCCATGACCCTTGGCGGCCGTCCGGTCGCGTGCTAGTTTCCGAGCTCACCCCGGGGACTGGGAGACCGAAGCCAAGGACGTGAGTGCAGCCACCTCCCGATTCAAGCGCATCGCGCTCATCGTCAAGCCGAATGTCGCCGACCCGCTGCGACAGACCCTGCAAGTCGTGCAGCAGGTGCTGACACGGCGCGGCGTCGGCCTGCTGCCCGACGAACGCAGCGCGGCCCTGCTCGGTCTCGGGGCCGGCATGCCCGTCAGCGAGTTGGCCCGCTGCTGCGACCTGGCCGTGGTGGTCGGCGGCGACGGCACGCTGCTGAGTGCGGCGCGCACGATGGCCGACCACGAGGTACCGCTGCTGGGCGTGAATCTGGGCCGGTTGGGCTTTCTGGTCGACGTCACGCCGACCGAGGTCGGGGACACCCTGAGCGCGGTACTCGACGGTCACTACGACGAGGACCGGCGCTTTCTGCTCAGCGCCGAGGTAAACAGGCAGCCGGCCACGCTGGCGCTCAACGACGTCGTGCTGCACAAGTGGAATATTGCGCGCATGATCGAGTTCGAAACCTGGATAGACGGCCGATTCGTCAATACCCAGCACTCGGACGGCCTGATCGTATCCACGCCGACCGGCTCAACGGCCTATGCGCTGTCTGGCGGCGGCCCGCTGCTGGTCCCAGGGCTCGATGCGGTCACGCTGGTGCCGATCTGTCCACACACGCTCAGCAACCGGCCAATCGTGGTGCACGCGGACAGCGACATCGAGATATCGGTGCGCGGGAATACCGATCCCAAAGACGTACGGATCACCTGCGATGGCGCGGTCAACCTGACCCTCGACGACGGCGACCAGCTTCGTATCCGGCGACATCCCACCCGAGTGCGCCTGCTGCACCCGGTCGGACACGATCACTTCAACGTGCTGCGCGCGAAGCTCGGTTGGGGTGAGCTGCCGAAGAACTGAAGGGAGATCGCGCCGCGATGTTGAATCGGATCACCGTGAAGGACTTGGTCATCGTTCACCGCCTGGAACTCCCGCTGCATCCGGGCATGACGGCGTTGACCGGCGAGACCGGCGCCGGGAAATCGATCCTGATCGGCGCCCTGGGTCTTGCACTCGGTGACAAGGCGGATAACAGCATGATCCGCGACGGAGCAAGCCGGGCCGAGGTCACGGTCGGATTCGGCCCCGCCAAGGGCTCCGCGGCCGATCGCTGGCTCCAGGCACACGATCTCGCGGACGATGGCGAATGCCTGCTGCGGCGCGTGTTGGTGCGTGACGGTCGCAGCCGGGCGTATATCAACGGCAGCCCATCCACACTGGGACTGCTGCGCGAACTCGGCGAGCTGCTGGTTGACATCCATGGACAGCACGCGCATCAGTCCCTGCTGCGCCCCGCGGCGCAACGGCAGTTGCTCGACGCCTATGCCGACCTGCGCCCGGCCGCGCGTGACGTCGCGACGCTGTACCAGGACTGGCGCAAGGCACGGGACCAGCATGCGGCGCTGGCCCAGGCCAGCGCCGATCGCGCCAACCGGGTCGATTACCTGAACTTCCAGATCGCCGAGCTCGACGGGCTCGCCTGCGATCCGGAGGGCCTGCGCTCACTGGAGGCGGATCACGTCCGACTCGCACACGCACAACGCCTGCTGGGGGACACGGACGGACTGCTCATGATGCTCAGCGACGACGAACCCTCGTTGCGCCAATCGCTGGCTGAGGCGACGCAGCGCCTGTCGCAGCTCGCCGCGCTCGACCCGGCACTCGGCGACACGGCCGAACTACTCGAAACCGCTGGGATCCAGATTGACGAGGCAGCGGGCAACCTGCGCCATTACAGGGATCGCATCGAACCGGACCCACAGCGCCTGCAACAGATCGACGACCATCTGGGCCGACTGCACGACATCGCACGCAAGCACCGGGTCAAACCGGCAGAACTCGCTGAACTGCTGCAGAAACTGCGCGACGAGGCCGACGCACTGCAGAACGTCGACAATGAACTGGCCGCGCTCGGACAGGCCCTGGTAGAAAAGGAGGCGGCCTACTTCACGGCCGCAACCGCGTTGAGCGCCGCACGCCGCGGGGCGGCCGAGGCATTGTCGCGCATCGTCACCGACAGCATGCAGCATCTCGGCATGCAGGGCGGGCGTTTCAGGGTCGCTTGCGAGGCCCAAACGGGACAAGCCACCCCGCAGGGGCTCGACCAGGTCCTGTTTACCGTGGCCGCCAACCCGGGGCAGCCGGAGGGCGGACTGGCCGACGTCGCCTCTGGCGGCGAATTGTCCCGCATCAGCCTGGCCATCCAGGTGGCGACGGCCAATTGCGGGAGCGTACCCACGCTGATCTTCGACGAGGTGGACGTCGGCATCGGCGGCGCAGTCGCCGAGATCGTCGGTCAGCTGCTGCGCCGCCTCGGGCAGGATCGCCAGGTGTTGTGCGTCACACACCTGGCGCAGGTTGCGTCACAAGCCAATCAGCAGTTGCGCGTGCAGAAGTCGACGGACGGCAAAACTACCGAGACGCGCATCGACGTGCTCGATGACGACGCGCGGGTCGATGAAGTCGCGCGGATGCTCGGCGGCGTAAAGATCACCAAACAGACGCGGCGCCATGCCGACGAGATGATTCGCCGTGCCCAGTCCCCCCAGGGAATCTGATCAAAGCCATCCCGGCTTTGTCAGCTGACGCTGCGACGCAGACGTGATTTGCGTATGGCTTCAACATCGACGACTTGTCGTCGTCGATCTTGTTGACACAACCCTGTGTCACGGGAAACCCAATCAACTCAGTATTCACCTAGCACCAATCAATATTTAATTTCGTGAAAAACTTTGCATTCTGCGAAGATACTTCATACATTAATCCCCAATAAGAATAATTTGCGGGGTCATCGCCCATTCGAATGACCTCACAGCAAAGAATACTGTGCCCACAGTTTAGATTCGCATTCAGGTCGCGCTAGGCGCATCGACGCAGCCGGCCGGGACAAGCGAACGCGAGCGGCGACCGACGGATATGTCGCCCGGAGTAACTCGTAAAATTGGGCGGTACCTTTGTTCGACGCGATTTCGCCGACTATCTGGCTATTTGGCCTTGTCACCTTGCTGGCCGCGTATTTCGTGCGCGGCATTGCCGGTTTCGGCTCCGGACTGATTGCGATCCCGCTGCTCGCGCTGTTTCTGCCGCTGACGATCGTCGTGCCGCTTGTCGTGTTTCTCGACTATGTCGCTTCGGCCAGTCACGGACTGCAGGACCGCGCCTCGATCCAATGGCGGCAGATCCTCCCGCTGCTGCCCTTCACTGCAATCGGCGTGCTCGCCGGTCTCTACCTGTTCAAGACCATCGACTCGGTGATGCTGGCTCACGCGCTGGGCGTGTTCGTGCTGCTCTACGCACTCTATACGCTGCTGATACGAAGCGGCGAAGGCCAGGCCTCCGCGCTATGGGCCGGACCGGCCGGCTCACTCGGCGGCATGGTCGGGACACTGTTCGGGACCGGCGGCCCTTTCTACGTCGTGTACCTGAAGCACCGCGGCCTGCCAAAGACACAGTTTCGCGCCACCTTCGCGACCATCTTCCTGATCGACGGTGCGGGACGACTCGCCGGTTACCTGCTCGGCGGCTACTTCGAGCGCGACTGGTTGCTACTGGCCGCGCTGTCGCTGCCGGTGATGGGCGTGGGCCTGTACCTGGGCGGGCAGGTGCATACGAGTATCAGCCAACGCGCCTTCCAGATCGCGGTCAGCCTGCTGCTGATGATGAGTGGTGTCACTCTGCTGCTACGCCACTGAGCGGGCGCGAATCTGCTAACATCCCCCGCCGGGAACCCAATTCCCGCTGATAGGCCCGTGGCGGGAGCCTACTTCCCCGGTTAAAGGGCCCCTGACGTCGGGCGCTATTTTCAGCAACATGCGTACGGTCACGCAGGGCAGCGAGCCTGCCCAGTGCATACAAGGCCGGCAGTGATGGGGTGTCGCAATTGTCCGATCTATCGAACCGAAAATTGCTGGTGTGCGTGCTGCTCGTGGCCCTGCACCTGCCGCTCATCTATCAGGTGATTGGCCTTTATCGCGAACTGCCCGCCGGCGCAGGCGTCACCGACCTGGCGCTGCCGTCGTTGCTGCTCCTGGTCGCGCTGTTTGTTCTGCCCTATGCCCTGCTCCCGCTATTCGGTGTTCGATGGAATCCCGAACGGGCCCGCCTCAACGAATACATCGACTGACGCCGCGACAGGCGTAGCCCGTCCCGTCACCGATAAATCGCAGACGGTTCGGCGCTCTGACCAGGCTCAACACTCTGCCTTGATCAGCAGTCTCCGGTTGCTCGCCGGGGGGGGCGTCGACCGCGCGGCATCGCCGCCGAGCCCGAGATCGAGCCCCAGACCCAGCGGGTCCGCGACCGGCGGGCTGGCCGGTTCGCCGGGCTGGGCGCGACGACCGGTCACTTCGTCAGTGCCGAGCCCCAGGCCAAGACCCAGACCGAGCGGATCCGCTGCCTCGGGGACGGTTGGCTGCGTTTCCGGCCGGCCCGGTGCCGGCATCGGTGGCGCCAATCCGGCATCGGCCATATAGTCGCCCTCGAAGAAGCAGGCCACCGCCTGGTATTGCGCGCGCTGCGCCGGGTCCATCTCGGCGACCCCGGCGCTGTTCGGATCTTGCAGATAGGCCTGCCAGTGGTTGAAACCGCCGAGCAATGCATAGGCGTCGCGATCCACGAGGCGCAGCAAGAGCGCCGCCTGCGCAGCATGGGCCGTGCCGTTCGAGTAGACCACGACCTTGCTGCCCTCCGGCAACCCGGCCAGTGCGGCGTCCGACATCAAGCTGGCCAGCGGGATATGACGCGCCCCCCTGATGTGGTCAGCCGCGAAATCCGGCTGGTCACGG
>CBFCWF010000223.1:0-7240 GCA_965601425.1 uncultured Chromatiaceae bacterium
CACGCCAACTGCGGTTGAACCGCGCAATTCCTTACCCTATGCAGAACGCAACTACAACGGGAGGGAACGGCCGATTACTGCGGGCAATGCTGTCGGCGGTACTCGCTTGGACTTGTGCCAGTCAGTTGCCCGAAGGCACGGGTAAAATGGGCGGGGTCCTCGTAACCGAGCCGAAAAGCAATGTCGATGATTTTCTCGTCGGTGTGCCGCAAGAGTTTCGACGCGATCGCGAAGCGTGTCTGCTGAATCAGCTCAGAGTAGTTCGTGTTGTACTGCCGCAGTCTACGTTGCAGCGTCCGCACGCTGGTGCCCGCGAGTTCGGCGGCAAGCTGAACTTCGGGGTAGCCGTCTCCCAGGTAGGGAGCGAGCACGCGCTTCAGTGACTCGGGGAAGTCCAGCGCTGGTTCTGCGTGGATTGCTGGCTCCAGATCTGGCGCATCTCCCGCTTTCACCGGGACTGTTTGATCAAGCGGTGGCCGGCTCAACAGTTCACGAGGTATGGTGATGTAAGCCGCGTCCTGCCCAGCAACGAATAGGGTAGAAGAAAACTGCTCCGAGGCAAACCTTCCGGGGGACATGTCCGCTCGGAATCCTATCTCGTTGGGGGCCCAGGTCTGACCCGCGAAGGTTCGCACGATAGCGATCAGCACCATGATCTCGTTCCACTCCTCGTACAGCAGGTCCCGGGGTTCGATGGCGAAGCTGTTCACGATGTGAAGCTTTATTGTTGTCTCCGCAGTAGTAATCCAAACGTTGACGTAGTTGTCTTCGAGATGAATCAGCTCGTGGAACTTATCGAGCGCGGATTGAAGAGTAGGTGATCTGCGTACCGCGATGGCGAGGGGCTCGCTGAAACTTTTCAAACTTAGCCCCTGCAAGGCCCGGGCACCAAAGTCGTCGATGCCTTCGCTTCTGCTCATGTC
Organism: uncultured Chromatiaceae bacterium; assembly: GCA_965601425.1. GTDB lineage: Bacteria > Pseudomonadota > Gammaproteobacteria > Chromatiales > Chromatiaceae > Thiosocius. The sequence goes on from CBFCWF010000223.1 coordinate 924, forward strand.
TTTCAGAAAACAGAGGGTCGGGAGCTGGGGCAGGTACGCATCCGGTTGCTCGCGCAGCAGGACCGGCAGCTTGGCACGGCGCAAACCACGCTCCACCGGTGCCCCGACCTCCAGAAGGAAATCGATGTAAGGCATCAAGTGCGCCGCGCGAAAACTGGGTATCGGTTTCATGGCGGTTCCGGATGCGGCCTCCCGATCTGATTCACTGTGCGATTGCCAAGGGCAGGGGGTGTGTTCCCCTGCCGGGCCGACCGTCACCATTAATCTGCCATTGCGCGCCAGCGCGATCTTGCCATTTCGCGCCAGTCCGCATCTGGCCTGTGCCTCGCGGTCTGTGTTCCGTCCAACGGCGACCACGATCGGCGCGAGATGGCAGGAATCTGCCCTTCTTTTGCCTTAGAAAGCTAGCACAAGGACTTCGCAGAGTCAGGTGGTTGGGTGGACACGACAGAAGCAAGCGTACGTATAGCAGACAATTGCTCCATCGCGGCCTGTCAGTCTCTGATTGCCGAGCAACTGCCCGTTCGTTACCCGACGATTGCACATACGGCGCGACTCCTCGGCGTGCCGGTGCGTACGTTGCAGCGCCGGCTCCAACAGAACGGTCTCAGCTACAGCCAGCTCGTCGAAAATACCCGTTATGAGCGGGCCAGCCACCTGCTGAAGGGGACTGACAAGTCGGTGGCGCAGGTGGCAAAGGCCCTGGGCTACGCAGATCCGGCGAGTTTCACCCGTGCCTTCCGCCGTTGGATGAATATGTCTCCGCGGCAGTACCGGCAGCGGAGGCAGTCGAAAAACCTCGGACAGGCCTGATGTCAGGTCTCCTCGCGGTGTGGCGTGAAATGGCAGGATTCGGCGCGAGCGGTCGAGCACAGTATGTCCCAATGTTCCCGGGTATTCCTGCGGAATCGCCCGGTGGCTATGCTGGTTGCGGAGAAGGTGGAAGATGAAAGCGTCGGGGCGCATTGCTTTGGGCTCTACGTTTGGCAGTGGTAGCTGGGTTGGCAAGTACGTCGGCGGCGGCCGCACAGGATGCTACGCCAGGCCAGTGGGCGTGGGGCGCTCAGGTCTATTTGTGGGGGGCCGGCTTCATCTCCACGTTGGGCGGCGCTTACCGAATATTCGAGACCGACAGTCCCGAGCTGAATGTCTTGGGTGGCGCTCGTTACCTCGAGCTCGATACCGACCTTGATATCCAGATTCACGCGATTGGCGTTAATCAAAGCTACTCGGACTCGGGCAGTGTCTGGGATGGCATTGTCGGCGTGAAAGGAAACCTTGACCTTTCCGGTAAACGGGCCCTCAGCTATTACGCCGACGTGGGTGCTGACAACAGCACGATGACCTGGCAGGCCCTGGGTGCAGTCAACGATCGATTCTCCAGGGTGGATGCCGTTCTGGGCTACCGCTAGCTGGCGTGGGCATTCGACGACGATACCTTCGACGACCTGAACATCAGCGGCCCGTATGCCGGTGTCAAGTTCCGCTTCTAGACGCAACAGGCGCGATCGAAGTCCCGGATCTGCTTCTTTCGTTAATTTGCCGAGGAACGCGACCATGAAATCCCTGACAGCAACAACCCTGATCCTGGCGGCCTGCCTTGCCGCGAGCCTCGCGACAACCGCTTGGTCGGCGACTTCGAAGTACGCAATGACGACCGATATCCCCCCGGCCATCACAACGCCGGACAGGGTGGACACGTCGATCGGTACACTGGAGTTCTTCGATGGCGTCCCAGTCGGCAAGACGACCGAGATGGTCTATGACTATGTCGATCGCGCGCGTGCCGTGGAGGTCTTTATCAACATGATCCCGGCCGTCTCGATGTATCACCTGCGCCAGGGCATGCGGGACATCGGCCTCACCGAATCCCACCAGATCCTGATCGCGGAGCAGCTGGGCGACGCGAAGCCGCTGGTGCTGACCTGGAACAACACCTCGCTCTACACCTGGGGATTTCTGAATCTGCAACAAGACGGACCCACCGTGGTCGAGGTGCCGCCAGGGGTGCTCGGCGTGTTCAACGACATGTACTTCCGCTACATGGCGGACATCGGTGCTGCCGGTGCCGACAAGGGCAAGGGCGGGAAGTACCTGGTCCTGCCCCCGGGTTATGAAGGCGACGTGCCGGCGGGCTATTTCGTGGTCCGCTCCCAGACCTACGGCGTGTGGAACTTCATGCGCGGCTATGTGGAGCAAGGCGTCGACGAGGCGACCGCCCGTATCAAGAACAATCTGAAGGTCTACCCGCTGGCGAAAACCGACAACCGGCCACAGATGCAGTTCACGAACATGAGTGGCCTGGCCGATTACAAGACCATCCCGCCGAACGATTTCAGCTTCTTCGAGAGCCTGAACAGCCTGGTGCAGGAGGAGCCGGTTGGTTGGCTTGATCCCGAGACGACGGGCCTGCTGGCCTCCATCGGGATTGTCAAAGGCAAGCCCTTCGACCCGGATGCGCGCATGCGCAAGATCCTCACGGATGCCGTCGCCATCGGCAATGCCTACGCCCGCGCCAATACGGTCTTCCCGCGAGATCCCGGCCATCGGGTCTATCAGGGCAGCGACAGCGAGTGGGTCATGGCCTTCGCCGACAAGGATACCTACTTCCTGAAGGATGGCGCCCGCCGCTTCGATTCTCGCCTGTGGATGCACTACAACGCCGTGGTCGTGACACCTGCCATGGCGTTGACAAGAGCCGGTGCCGGATCGGATTACCTCATCGCAGGCCTCGACTCGAAGCATCAGCCGCTCGATGGCGGAAAGGTCTACAAGCTCCATGTGCCCGCCAATGTCCCGGTCAAGGACAACTGGTCCGTGACCATCTACGACACCCAGACACGCTCCATGCTGCAGACCGATCAGCAGTTCGCCGGCATCAACAGCCTGGGCGAAGGCCAGAAGACGAATCCGGACGGTTCCGTTGAGGTTGTGTTTGCGCCCCGGCTGCCGGAGGGGGTTGATGAGCGCAATTGGATCCAGACCATCCCGGGAAAGAGCTGGTTCATCATCTTCCGTGCCTATGGTCCGCTCGAGCCCTGGCTCGACAAGAGCTGGCGCCCCGGCGAGCTCGAACTGGTCAACTAAAACGCAAACCAGGCAGAGGTACTTCTTCATGAAAACGAAAGCGTCAACGGTTGCGACCGCTGCGTGTCTGATGACGGTGTTACTGACATCGCCACTCGTCGCCCAACAGCAGGGTTTCTTCGCGGCGGCCGGTGCCGAGCCCAGGTATCAACCCGGAACATTCAAGCCGGCGCCCGAAACCATCCAGACCCGTTTCGGCAGGCTCGAATTCCCCGGTGGTTTCCCGACCGAGGAGACCGCGCGCAAGGTCTATGATGAGCTGGACCTGCAACGCGCCACCCAGCTCTACCTCGATATGTATCCGGCCCTGTCGGCACACGGCATGATGAAGGGCTGGGTTCGGGATCTCGAGATGCAGAACAGCTCAGACATCCTGGTGACCGCAGGCCGGTTGGATTCCACGCCATTGATCCTGACAGGAAACACCGAAAGCCTGTATTCCTTCATTGTGATCGACCTGAAAGCCAACGGGCCCACCGTGATCGAAGTGCCACCGGGTGTGATGGGGCCCATCGACGATCACAATTTTTTGTTCCTGGCCGACATTGGTCCAACCGGAAAGGACGCAGGGAAAGGCGGCAAGTACCTGATCCTGCCGCCCGGCTACGAAGGTGAAGTTCCGGAGGGATACTTCGTCGAGCAGGCCCGAACCAATATGGTTTTCTCGTTTCTGCGCGCCAATGCCGAGGTGGTGGGTACCGGCGAAAAGGCGCTGGAGTTCTATCGCAAGTATGCCAAGGTCTACCCGATGAAGGATGGCCCCAGCGCGCCGCGGGTGAGGAACATCACCGGTATCCCGTTTGATACGCTGGTGCCTGAAAACGGCAGAGCATTCAAATGGATGCACGAGATCGTCTCCTATGAACCTGCAGAAGCATTCGGCAAGGAACTGCTGGGTAAGCTCGCATCCCTCGGTATCGAGAAGGGCAAGCCCTTTGCGCCGGATGCGCGCATGCAGCAGATTTTCGACACGGCAGCGGCAGAGGGTGTCGCGATGTCAAGGGTTATTGCCTTCGACAGCCGCGACAAGAATGCCAAGGTCTACCCGGACCGGCAGTGGGAGAGTCCCTATATCACCAACAACTCGACCTTTTACCAGAACGATTACATCAACCTCGGCGCCCGCACGGCATTCCACTTCACCGCCGACGGCATTACGCCGGCCATGGCGGCGCAGATGCCCGAGGGCAAGGGTTCCCGCTATCAGACAACTTACAAGGACAGTGAAGGCCGGCCGCTGGATGGTAAAAAGACCTACAGGCTGCATATGCTGCCCGAGGTTCCGGTCGCGCTGTTCTGGGCAGTTACGGTCTACGACCCGTGGAGCCGTTCCCTAATCCAGAGCCAGCCGTATCCCAGCATCAGCAGCCAGCAGACGCCGCCGCCCAAGGCCAACAAGGATGGCTCGATCGATATCTACTTCTCCAACGAGAAGCCGCAGGGTGTCGCTGCTGAGAACTGGATCAAGACGCTACCAGACCAGGGTTTCTTCGTTTACATCCGTTACTACGGTCCGCTCAAGGCGTTCAACGACAAGAGCTGGAAGCCGAACGACGTGGTATTGCTGAAGTAGCTGACAGGAAATCGAGTCGGAGCACGGGCGGTGCAACTGTTCGTGCTCCTTTTCGATCAACAAATAAAGAGGAGTGAAATGAACGCAAGACGACTGACGAGCCTTGTTGTCGGTGGGCTGATGGCAGCAGGAATGTCAGCTTCCCTGCAGGCCGATGTTGTGGGAGAAAACCGAAACCTGTTTGCAACGGCCGGCGACAAGCAGGTGGGTGCCGACTTTAAACCGGCGCCAGACAGGATCGAGACCAGCTTCGGCACCTTGAGGTTCGAGTTGGAGGCCTTCCCGACCGAAGAAACGGCGCGGAAGCTCTACGACGAGCTGGATCTGCAGCGTGCCACGCAGGCCCACATGGACTTCTATCCGGCACTGTCGCTGCATCCGATCGTCAAATCGCAGATTCGCGACTTCGGCTTCAGGAACTCATCCGATATCGCGGTGGCGGCCGGTCCCGGCTGGAAACCGAGCGAGCCCTTCCTGACCGGCAACAACAGCACGGTATACGCGATTGACTCACTCGACCTGAAGATCGATGGCCCCACAGTGGTTGATATCCCGCCCGGCATGTACGGCACTGCGAATGACGCTGTCTTCAAATACCTGGTTGATTTTGGAACTGTTGGACCCCGACAAGGGTTTCTTCCTGGTCTTCCGCTTCTATGGGCCGCTCGCGGGTTATATCGACAAGAGCTGGGTATTGAATGATCTCGAACGCATCGAGTAGTCGGCACTCCGCTTGCCTGGTTTCAATGGCCTCGGTACCCGAGTGGTCTCGACAATGATGCCAGGGTCGATTCCGGGCGCTGTTCCTCACGGTGCCCGGCAATCCAGCAACAGTTGCTGAAGTGGCCATGAGTACGCGCCGCTCGCTTCCGCTTATCCGCACCAAGCCGCACCGGCCGCCGGTGACCGAGGAGATCGTCTGCCGGAAGCGGCTGCACAAGGTCATGGACCGCGCGTTCGAGCTACCGCCGACGCTGGTTTCGGCGCCGGCCGGCTATGGCAAAAGCACGCTGGTGAGCCACTGGGCCGAGTCGTTGGACGAGCCCTGCGCCTGGCTGTCGCTGGATCCGGGGGATAGCGATCTCGAGATGTTCATCTCCTACCTCCTGGCCGCAATCGAATCCGTCGTTCCCGATGCATGTCCCGAGACCCGGGCCCTGGCCACGGCGACCAACCCGGTGCCGCTTACGATCCTGGGTGGCAGTCTGGTCAACGAACTGGATGCCCTCGATTCACCATTGGTGTTGGTCCTGGACGACTACCACCACATCGAGCCAGGATCGAGCGTTCACGAGTTTCTCTGGTTTCTCCTGGAGCATCCGCCGCGGTGTCTGCGGTTGGTTCTCGAGACCCCGCAGCGATTCGCCGTTCTCGACCGGTTCGCTGCGTGGACGCGGCCGCCTCACGGAGGTCCGTCTCCGGGATCTACAGTTTACGGCCTCGGAAACGGCTGAATACCTCGAGCGATCATCCGGTGTGAAGGCGAGCGAGGAGGCTCTGGCCAACCTGGCACAACAGACCGAGGGTTGGATCGTGGCGCTGCGGCTTGTGTCGCTCCATCTCCGGCATGCCGACGACCCGGAGGTGCTTCTCAAACGCCTGCACGGCGGTATCCAGCACGCGCGCGAGTACCTCCTGGCAGAGGTGCTCGTTCGGC
>CBFCWF010000224.1:0-7087 GCA_965601425.1 uncultured Chromatiaceae bacterium
CATAGTTGGTCACGTCCTCGATGTCGTCGGGATTCGAGGTGCCGGGCTGCTCGACTTGCTCCCAGGCCAGCACGTCGACGAGCGTCGCCTGGGTGCCTTCGATCTACGCACAGCCCCGTCTGGCCGGGGGAAGCGAACCGAAGGCACTGAAGTCGACCTCAGGATGCGTAAATGAGACCACGCCGTACCAGCGCCTTTTCCGCTTCCACTGCGACCAGCACCAGAGAGGACACGGCGAAACACACGGCCAGATCGAACAGGGGCAAGGGCTGGGTCTTGAAAATTGGATTGAGCACGGGCGAATAGATCACCGCCAGCTGCAGGCCAACAGTCAGCAGCACCGCGCCGAGCATTGGCAGATTGCTGAACAGGCCGATACGCAACAGCGAAGCGCGCTCACTGCGAACCGCGAGCGAGTGGAACAGCTGCGACAAGGTGAGAACCGTGAACACCACGGTCTGCCAGTACTCCACGCCTCGAGATATTGCCCAGGCCTGGGAGGCGATCGACAACCCACCGACGAACAAACCGACCCAGACGACGTGCTGCCACATGCCATGGGCGAAGATGCTTTCGTCTGGCGGCCGCGGCGGGCGGCGCATGATTCCAGGCTCTGCCGGTTCGGCGGTGAACGCGAGTCCTGGCAGGCCGTCGGTCACCAGATTGATCCACAGGATATGGATCGGCAACAGGGGTACCGGCAGGCCGAGAAAAGGGGCCAGGAAGAGCGTCCATATTTCGCCCGAGTTGGAGCTCATCGTGTCCTTGATGAACTTGCGGATGTTGTCGAAGATCCGCCGGCCTTCGCGAACCGCACCGACAATGGTCGCAAAATTGTCGTCCAGCAGCACCATGTCGGCGGCCTCGCGCGCGACGTCGGTCCCTTTGTCTCCCATCGCGACACCGATACCGGCGCGCTTCAATGCCGGGGCATCGTTGATACCGTCTCCGGTCATCGCCACGTACTCGCCGCGTGCCTGCAGTGCCTTGACGATACGGATCTTCTGCTCTGGACTGACCCGTGCATAGATGCGCGAACCGGCGGCACGCTGTTGCAGTGCGTCGTCGGAAAGCTCGGCGAGGTCGCGCCCCGTCAAGGCCTTGTCCCCCTCGTCAGCGATCCCAAGCCGGACCGCGATCGCGCGGGCGGTGCCCGGGTGGTCCCCGGTTATCATCACCGGTGTGATGCCGGCGCCCCGGCATTCCTCGACCGCGGCCCGCGCCTCGGGCCGGGGCGGATCGATCAGCGCGACCAACCCCAATAGCGTTAGCCCCTGCTCGACGTCATTGAGCGACGACGGGCGCGCGTCGAAGTGACGTTCCGCAACGGCCAGCACACGGTAGCCCTGGTCGGCCAGCTGGTGTGCGAGCGCTGACACCCCGGTCGGATCGATGGCTCGTGTACCCGCTGCCGTGAGGCGATCGCTGCACCGGTTCAGCAGCACCTCCGGCGCACCTTTGACATAGGCCACGACACCGCTTTCTTCTCTGTGCAGCGTGGTCATCATTTTACGGGTGCTGTCGAACGGGAGTTCGGCAATTCGGGGCAGTGCCTCCTCAAGCGCCTGTTTCGGGTAACCGGCCTGCTCAGCCGCGAGATAGAGGGCCAGCTCGGTCGGTTCGCCGACCGGCTCCCCGTCTCGCCGCATGACATCGTTGCACAAGGCCAGCGCCTGCCCGAGGTTCGTCCATGGTGGGCCGGTGTCGGCAGGGGGCAGGTCGGCGCTGTCTTCGTCGCCGGCAAACATGCGCTCAGCGTGCATACGGTTCTGAGTGAGGGTTCCGGTCTTGTCGGAACAGATAAAGGTGACCGACCCGAGGGTTTCGACCGCCGGCAGATTGCGCACCAGGCTCTGGCGGCGGCTTAGCTTGCGCGCACCCAATGCCAGTGACACGGTGATCACCGCGGGCAGCGCTTCGGGGATCGCAGCGACCGCCAGGCTGACTGCTGTCAGTGCCATCAGCATCAGCGGTTGCCCCTGTAGCAGACCGGATACGAACACCACGGCACAGATCGCCAACACTGCGAGCGCCAGGTAGCGGCCGAATCGCGCCAGGCGTTGCTGCAGCGGCGTCTTCACGCCTGGTTCGGCGGTCAACAGTCCGGCGATGCGCCCGAGTTCGGTGTGCATTCCGGTCGCAACGACCAGGCCGAGGCCTCGCCCGCGGGTCACCAGTGTCCCCTTGAAGACCTGGTTGCTGCGATCGCCGACCGGTACATCGGCGTCCCGCAGGATCTCGGTGGACTTCGCCACCGTGGTCGATTCACCGGTCAATGCGGATTCATCTGTCTGCAGATCGGCGGCCTCGAGCAGGCGCAGATCGGCCGGCACCAGGTTACCGCTCTCGAGCAGAACCAGGTCGCCGGGTACCAGATCGGTTGCATCGACCGTTTGGTGTCGACCATCGCGCAGCACGCTCGCCTGCGGGGCTGCCATGCGTCGCAGCGCTGCGACCGCTCGCTCGGCGCGGAACTCCTGCCCCGCACCAATCACCGCATTCAGCATCAGGATCACGAGGATCGCAATGGTATCCATCGGTTCGCCGATGAATCCCGAGATCACAGCCGCGGCGAGCAACACAAGGATCATGAAGTCAGAGAACTGACCGAAGAACATTGCAATCAGCAAGCGCTGACGGCCCTCGACAAGCGCGTTGTGCCCCCACTCGCGCAGCCGTTCTGCAGCGACCTTGGCCGAGAGGCCCTTTTCCGGATTGGCATCAAGTCGCGCAACAGTCTCTTCGATCGTCAAACTGTGCCAAGCGGGGATCGCCGTATCTGGCTCTTCGTTCATGCCAACAATGTCAGCGGGATGTTCTCAAGCGCGGTCACCCGTGTCTTTCGTCCGCTCACCAGGCAGGAGGTGCCGGCCACCTGACGAAAAAACAAGGCGAGCCCACGGACTCGGAGGAACGCCGTTGGAATCACACTCGGCAGCGGTTCAAGAAAGCGCTTGGGACCGTTGGTCTGGAACCGGCGCGCCGTCTCGGCCCCTCCGAGTCCGCCCGTGTCCGCATCCAGCGATTCGAGTACCCGGCACTGTGCCCGGCTGTGCCAAACGGGATGTTGATCTCCGTCCATCGTCGGCCGCTCAGTCGAGGGTGACCGGCGTGACGAAGCCTGCCGGCTTGACCGCCAGCACCCCGCACTCGAGGTTGTTCAGGATGACTTCGGCGGTATTGCCGATCAGCAACCCTGGGATGCCGGTGCGACTGACGGTGCCCATAACCACCAGGTCCGCCTTCAGTTCGTTGGCCACCGCGGGGATTGCGTCTCGAGGAGTACCCTCGCGAAGATGGAACCGTGGTGTAAGGTAGCCGTGGGCTTCACCGCCAAACTGTTCCCGCATCCGAGTGTTCAGGGCGTCCAGCCGCGACTGGTGCTCGCGCCATTCGCGATTGCGATTGGTGGCGACCTCCTTTTCCGAAAGCTCACTGCCGAAAACCCGGATGATACTATCGGAAATCGGCTCCCATGCATGCACCACGTGCAACTGGGCGAAATCCGTTACCGCGAGCATGGCGGCAATATCGAGGATCTGTCGGTTCAGATCGCCCTCCTCATCGTCTTCGTTCCACGGATCGAAATCCACGGCGGCGAGGATATGGCGGTAGTTTGCACTCGTTTCACCCACCATGATCCAGACCGGGCACGGACACTTGCGCAGCAGATGCTGGTCGGTCCCACCGAACAGGAAGCTGTGGGCACCACCTTCGCCCACGGTCTTGATCACGAGGTCGTGCCGGCTGCGCAACACCTCGCGAATAACCTCGACGAAAGCGGTCCCTAAGCGGACGTCAACGACATGGTCAGTCTCTCTACCCGCACTGCGGAGCAGGGCAGACAGCCGTTCGGTCGCCTGCTGTCGCAGGCGTGATCTGAGATCCTCGATTGCGATGCTGCCCGCAAACGGCCCAAGACGGGGTTCCTCGGCAACATGCAGGACCGTCAGGCGAGCCTGATTGTTTTCAGCCAGGCTCACAGCCCGTGCGACAGCGGCAATCGGTTCTGCGGCCGGGTTTTCCACGACGTAAAGAATGCTGTTGAATGATTTCATATGCCAACTCCCAAGTTGTGAGAATCGCTGTGCTGTCGGTATTCCCGGAGGAGTCTGTCGGCAGCCTCCCTCGCCGCGTCTGCAAAAGGCACCAGAACCAGCGCGGCACCCTCACGACGAAAACCGTCTGCCTCGTGCCTGGTGGACGCAGAAACCGCCACCTTTCCGCGATAACCCTGCTGCTGGAGTCCTTGGAGGAGCACTCGGTTCAAAGCGCGTTCGCGCAGCGTGCTGACCACCCACACTGCGCTTTCCAATGGCAGGGTGGCAATGAATTCTGGATCCTCCGCATCCCCGTAGCGTGTCCTATATCCTTCCTGTTCGTGCAACCGGACGATTGTCGGATCAAAATCGATCGCCAACAGACGCAAGCCACGCTCACGGAGTATGCTGGCGAGGGTCGAGCCGAAACGGCCCAGGCCGAACAGCAGCACGTCGATCTGGTCTTTGCTCTCGGCCAAGCTGTCCATCTCACGGTGCGTGACCTTGCGCTCGAACCAGCCGAGATAGGGTCCCAAGCGCGCGTAGATTACATGCGAGTAGAGGATCATATATGTCGAGGCACTGATGGTGATCAGGCCGACGAGCGTGACCAGGCCGACCGTGGATTGTTCGAGATGGCCGAGACTGAGCCCCAGCGCTGCCAGGATCAGCGAGAACTCGCTGATTTGCGCTACCGTGAGTCCAGCCAGAAACCCAGTCCGCTTGCGGTACCCCATATAGCCCATTATGACCATTACGATCAGCGGATTCCCGATCAATACGAACAGCGAGAACACGATGGCAGCGCCGGTCTGCGCCCCGATAGTGCTCATGTCGAGGTTCGCGCCCAGTTCGATGAAGAAGAACAACAGGAGGAAATCGCGCAGGCTCACCAGACGCGCCGCCACCAGTTCGCGATAAGGCGTGGAGGCGATCGACACGCCGGCGAGGAAGGCACCGACTTCTTTGCTGAAGCCGAGCGCGTCGCCGATCGTGGCACCGATGATGGCCCAGGCAATGGCGAACAGCATGAGCAACTCAGACGACCGGGCGAGCCGGTGCAACAAACGCGGCAGAACATAGCGGGTCAGAAGCGCCACGGCCAACAGCATCAGCACGCCCTTGGCGACGATCAGCAGCGCCTCTTTGCCCAGGCTGGGGCCATCGCCGGCCTGACCGGCTGCGGTGAGGCCGATCATCACAAGGATTACGACAATATCCTGAACGATGAGGAAACCCACGGCGATCCTGCCGTGCAATGAGTCCACCTCGCGTTTGTCCGAAAGCAGCTTGACGATAATGATGGTGCTGGAAAACGTCAGCGCGACCGCGATATAGATCGCCGTGACATGTTCCATACCGAGTGTGAGCGCGATCAGGTAGCCGATGACCGATGTAAACACGACCTGTCCGAGGCCGGTCAACAGTGCGACCGGACCGACGGTCCGGATGATGTGCACATCGAGTTTCAGGCCGACAACGAAGAGCAGCAAAGCGATGCCGAGGCGGGCGAACAGCTCGATTTCGCCGCTTTGCACGACGACACCGAACCCGGACGGCCCGAGCAGGATACCGACAGCAATGAAGGCCACGATCAGCGGTTGGCGCAACAATAGCGCCAAGGCGCCTCCGGCGGCCGCCAGGCCGAGGATCGCACCAATCTGATAGAAGACGTTATCGAACATCTGGTCTGGCCTTTGAGGCTTGGTGTCGAGGACTCCTGGACTTGCTACTGGTCGCATACCTCGGACCAGCGTACCAGCACGCACTGGGTCAGGGCGGCAATAGCGAACTCAACAGGTCGAAGCTCGGGTCACCTCGTATCAATCGTAGCGGTCCTCCGAGGAAACAGGCGTTTCGAAGCCTTCCGGTTTGACTGCCAGTACTGAGCATTCGATCGGTTCCAGGATGGCCTCTGCAGTATTGCCGATGAAAAGGCCGCCGACTCCGCTGTGTGCCACCGTACCCATCACGACCAAGTCGGCCTCGAGACTCTCGGCTAGCCTCGGAATATCTTTTAGTGCCGGGCCTTGTTATCACATCCTTTATCGGGTTAAGAAACCGAACGGCGTCGCTGCCCTGTTTTTCGATCAGGTCGCGCAAGAGGTCGTCGAGCCCTTGATCATGTTGCTGCCGGACCTTTTCGACGTAAGCGATAACCTTTGCGTCCGGGCGATAGAGAAACGCGCCCCGCATGGCACTTTCACCAACTGCCTCCCAGGCGTGGGCGACGTGAAGCTTGGCAAAGTCTGACAAGGCCAGGAAAGCAGCCAATTCAAAAATCTTGACATTCAGCCTATGTCGGACCGCCAGTTCACGAGAGGGGTGATCCGCATCCACATCGACAGCGGCAAGGATCCGCATTGCCCCGCCACAGTCGAGGCACGTCTCGATGTCGATCTCGAATATGCGTTTCAGACGCTGCGCCCAAGTCATCGCAGCGCGGGCTATCCGGGCGTCCGCTATTTGACGAATGTCAAATAGCTCAATCATGCGGCTCGACTGGCCGCAGAGGAAAGAATAAGCCGGATCTGAGTGCGGCTTAGGTGTTGTGCTGCTGGCCCCCTGCCTTGAACGTTGTTCAGCCGCCACGAGAATGCCATCGTCGCCTGATGTACTGCCACTATCTGCGCCCCTAGCCTGCGTCGGTCACCGATTCTGCCAATCGAGCCTATTTGGAGCAGTTCTGGCGGCGTGACGAGTGAATAGACGCACCGGTGCGACGTTTGGTCCGAATGGCGGTGGTCGAAAACGACCCGGTAAGTGCCTTGGATGCTGCCGAAAGCCCGTTTGGGCGGAAGTTGGACAGCACGGTACCTCAGCGCGAGTCGCTGCTCATTGAGAAACCCGGTCGATGACGCTGACTACCCGGGTAGCGGCCAGACGGGGTTGCGCTGGAGATTGGTCAGGATCTGCGCGATGTCCTCGGCGTAGGGACAAGTTTGCGAGAAAGACAGCCAGACCTTGCGCGCCGTAATCCGTATGCGTGCGCCGATCTTCAACAGCTTCACCCGAATCGTCGTGCTCTGCGCTTTCGCATGGGCCGT
>CBFCWF010000225.1:0-7013 GCA_965601425.1 uncultured Chromatiaceae bacterium
CGGCGTCGCGTACTCGACGAGATCGACGTCATCACCTCGGTCTCCGGCGGCAGCTTTGCCTCCGCCTACTACGGCCTGCATGGCGATCGCATCTTCGACGATTTCGAGGACGTGTTTCTGCGACAGAATTTCCAGGGCCACCTGATCAGGTCCCTTTTCAACCCGGCCTTCTGGTTCAGTTCGACCGGGCGCACCGAATTGGCGGTGAAGTACTACGAAACGGAGGTGTTTCACGACGCGACCTTCGCGGACATGCGCAAGGCCGGTGGGCCCCTGGTCGTGATCAACGCGAGCGATCTGGGCTATGGCGTGCGTTTTTCGTTCGTCCAGGAGTATTTCAATCTGCTGTGCTCGGATATCTCCAGCTTCCCGGTCGCCAGGGCGGTCACCGCCTCGTCCGCGGTACCGGTGCTGTTCAATCCGGTGGTCGTCGAGAATTACATGGACTGTAAGCAGGAACTGCCGGCCTGGTTGGTGGCGGCGGCCGAGCGGACCAAGGGTGACGTACAGATGACGGCGGTCGTCGAGGGACTGAAGAGCTATTTTCTCAAGGAGGACCGTGCCTATGCGCACCTCGTGGACGGCGGTATTACCGACAATCTGGGTCTGCGCGCGGTCTACGAGGTCATCGAGGGCACGGGGGGTGCCCAGGCCTTCGTCAACAAGCGTGGCGGGCTTCCCCCACGCCAGATCGTGATCATCGCGGTGAATGCGTCGACCGATCCGGAACCCTATATGGACAAGAGCAACCGACAGCCGTCGGCGGCCGAGACCATCAGCGCGATGAGCGACGTGCAGCTGCATCGCTACAATATCGACACCATCGAATTGCTGAAGTCCAGGATGCAGGATTGGGCGCGGGAGGTGTCGACACCGGAGCGGCCGGTGAATGCCCATTTCGTCCATTTGACGTTCAATGGCCTGGAGGCCCCCGAAGATCGGCAGTTCATAAACAGCGTGCCGACCAGTTTCGATCTCAGCGATGAGCAGGTCGATCGGGTGATCGCTGCTGGCCGCGAGCTTTTGCGCGAGCATCCGGAGTTTCAGCGGTTTCTCGCCGAGTACACCGGTGAACCGACGACCGATTGAGGGTCAGAGGAGCGTCCGTAAAGATGGTGCGAGATCATTGGCTGTCGGTGCTGCTGGTCTTCGCGCTGCTGTCGCTCGGTTGTGCGAGCGGCGGTGGCGAGCGGATCAGGATTGATATGCGGAACGTGGCGGGTCATGGCTACATGCCGGGCGAAGTGACCACGATGCTCCAAGCGCTGGGTTATGACTGGGTGCCGATCCCTGACCCGAACAGCCGTCGGGAGGTGCAGACGGTCCAGCAGAATGACGAGTACCGGATGCAGTTCGAGTATCTGGAGACACGACAGGTCCGTATCGACGTGCGCATCAGGCGAAAGGACGGCCTCACCCGTCTTCATTTCCATGAGCCCGGTAGCAATACCCTGAGTGCGTCCTCCCGGGCGCTCCTGGAGCGGTTGCAGCAGCGCGTGGTGCAGGAATTCGGGGCGCCCAATGTGCGCTACTAGCCGGCGGCCCGGCCTGCCTCGGGATGCGATCCCGCCGGTTGCCCGCGCGACGACACGGTGCGCGTGCACGCCACGCCCGTTCGCGACCGCGGTTTGGGCGGCCGTGCCGGGGGACTGAGGATGCCGGGATTCAGCGGTCTGCTGCGACATCTGCTCCTGGCGCTGGTCTATGGCGCCATCGGGGCGACCCTGGTGCTGCTCGTCGTCTTTGTGCTGTACCTGAACGAACGGCCCGATCTCAGTGTCTGGCACCTGGCCGATCTCGACGAAGAATTCACGAGTACCTCTGACGTAAAAACGTTTGCGGACTACCTGGCGCTCGAGAAGCGACTCTTCCGCCAGCTCGAGGAGCAGGTCTTTGCGAAAGTGCCGACCGCGCAGCGCACCAGGATCAATCGATACCACCGTGGCAGCCTGTCTGACCCGCAGCATTGGCAACCCGATTGGAATCGCAGTTTCGAGTTGCCCGCGCCGTCGGCCAAGGCGGGTGTGTTGCTGTTGCACGGGATGTCGGATTCCCCGTACAGCCTGCATGGACTCGCCCGAAGCCTCAACGCGGCCGGTGCCCACGTGCTCGGACTGCGCATGCCGGGCCACGGCACCGCACCGTCCGGGCTGGTGGAGG
This sequence comes from uncultured Chromatiaceae bacterium, assembly GCA_965601425.1. GTDB lineage: Bacteria > Pseudomonadota > Gammaproteobacteria > Chromatiales > Chromatiaceae > Thiosocius. The sequence goes on from CBFCWF010000225.1 coordinate 2,161, forward strand.
TCGAGTGGCAGGACATGGTGGCCGCGGTGCCGCTGGCGATGCGCCATCTCGCGGACCAGCTCGGCGACCGTCCGCTGTACATCGTCGGTTATTCGACCGGTGCGGCGCTGGCGGTGAACTATGCGCTTGCCGCATTGACCGACGAGCGCCTGCCGCGTGCCGAGCGCCTGGCCATGCTGTCGCCAGCCATTGGCGTTACCGGCGTCGCGGCACTGGCTGTTTGGCAGGCACGGCTCGGTCATCTGCTGGGACTGGAAAAGCTCGCCTGGAACGCGATCCAGCTCGAGTACGACCCGTTCAAGTACGGCTCGTTCGCGGTCAACGCCGGTGATGTGGTCTATCAACTGACCCGCGAGATTCAGGAACGCATCACGTCGCTGCAGCCGAGCGGCGATCTCCACCACATCCCGCGTATCCTGGCCTTCTCGTCGGTGGTCGATGCGACGGTTTCGACCCTGGCACTGATCGAGAGCCTTTTCGAGCGCTTGCCCGCGGGCGGACACGAGCTGGTGTTGTTCGACGTCAACCGCGAGGCGGAAAACGAGGCACTGCTGGTCTGGGATCCCAGCGCAGTCGTCGAGGCGCTGCGGCGCGATACCGCGCGCGAGTTTGCTCTGAGTATCGTGACCAACGAGGCGCAGGGCAGCCATGCGGTGACTGTCCGGACCCGGCATCCGGGCGACGCCGACGTGTCGGATACGAGCCTGGGGCTCTCCTGGCCCGACGGCCTCTACTCGCTCTCCCATGTGGCCCTTCCCTTCGCGGCGGATGACCCGCTGTATGGCGACTTCGCGCCGAGGGACACGCCCGGTATCCACCTCGGGGCGATGGCATTGCGCGGTGAGCGTGGCGTGCTGGGGGTCTCCGCATCCGAGATGCTCCGCCTGCGCTGGAATCCGTTTTATCCCTACGTCGAGCGGCGCGTGCACGACTTTTTGGGGCTCTGAGAGTAACCGAACGTAAGAAGCAGCCCACTGGGGTATGGTGTGCGGTTTGATGGTACCCTATCGCGCCAGCTTTCCTCGGATGTTCGGACGCCGGTTGGCGTGGACCGCGATCGGCACGGCGGCTGCCGCGAACGTTGAGGGGGCGCGGGATCGATCGCGCGTCGGGTGACGCCAAGCTGTGGATTCAATGCAACGACTGGCACCTGTCGGGTGCCTGAGAGGGAGACCAAATGCTTCGATTGAGTCGGTTCAAGGGCCCTTTGGCCGGGTTGCTTTTGATGGCCGTGCCGTTTGTCGCAGTCGCCAATGAGTCAGGCGACGATGCCTGGCAGTACAGTGGGGCGATTTATTTGTGGGGTGCCGGGATCGGAGCGACGACGACCGGTGGCGACGACATCGACATGTCGTTCAGCGACCTGGTGAAGAATCTCGATTTCGCCTTCATGGGCCTGATCGAAGCCAATAAGGGCAAGTGGTCGCTTCTCGCCGATGTGATCTATCTGGACATATCGGACGACGTCACCTCCACGGCCAACCTGATCAATCGGCCGGTCAAGGCCGAGATCGACGTCGGCATGACCGCCTGGATCGTTACCGCGGCTGCCGGTTACGCGATCTTCGAGACCGACAACACGCGCCTCGATCTGCTCGGGGGCGGGCGCTACCTGTACCTCAAGGGCGATCTGGATTTCGAGATCGACGCGGGCACCCCGCTGGGTCCACGCGGTCGCCGGGTGACCGAGTCGGACGACGTGATCGACGCGGTCATCGGCCTGCGGGGGATGACCGAACTGAACGACAAGTGGTATATGAATTACCTGGTCGACGCGGGTACGGGCCAGTCGGACTACACCTGGCAGGCGCTGGCCGGGTTCAATTACCGGTTCAAGCGGGTCGATGCGGCCTTCGGTTACCGCTACCTGAAATACAAGTTCGACGACAAGACGCTGTTCGACGACATGGACGTGAGTGGCCCTTACGCCGGAGTACGCTTTCATTTCTGAGCGTCGGCTACGCGCGATCACACAAGGTGTCGAATCCGTCGTCGAGCCGGCGAGGGCGGTCACGGCCCGGAAGATCGCATCAGCCCCCAACGGCCGCGTTGATTGCCGCGGTCAGCTCTTCAGCCGTGCTGGGTTTGACGAGCACCCTGGTAATCCGGTAGCGGTCGATGTCGTCCCGGTCGACTGCGTCCGGGTAGCCGCTGTGTAGGAACACCGGCACCTCGGCGTTCAGCCTGCGCACCTCGCGGATCAGGTCGATCCCGCTCCCCCCGGGCATGGTCTGGTCGGTGATGACCAGGTCGAAGCGCTGCGGGTCTTCCGCGAAGATCCGCAGCGCCTCTGTTGCATCGGCGCAGCTCGTCACCTGTGCCTTCGCCTGTGACAGCACCTCTTCGAAGTAGAGCCGGATGATCGGTTCGTCATCGACCACCAGGATGCGCCGCTGGTCGACGGCGAGCGGCTCGTCGCGACCTATGGCCGTTGCGGGCGTTGACGGGCCTTGCGCGTCGGTCTCGAACAAGAGGTCGAATCGGGTGCCGACACCGGGTGTGGAATCGACCAGGACATGGCCACCGTAGGTCTGCACGATGCCCTGCACGATGGCGAGTCCCATCCCCTGGCCGTCTTCGGTCTCCCGGGTCGTGAAGAAGGGTTCGAAGACCCGGTCCAGCAGATCGGCCGGAATGCCCGAACCGGAGTCACCGACGCTGATACAGGCCCAGCGGCCGCTGATGTGCTGATGACAGATCTGGCACTCCCGGTCATCGAGGATCCGCTCACTCGCTCCGATCTTCAAGGTCCCGCCGTCCGGCATCGCGTCGCGCGCATTGATGCTCAGGTTCATGAGGAGTTGCTGTAAATGCACCGGATCCATCCGGACCGCCAGTGCCGATTCCGACAGATTCTGCTGGACTTCGATCTTGGCCGACAGCATCGGCTTGAGCATGTTCACGATATCCCTGATGTGGGGCGCCAATGTGATCGGTTCTGCTGTCTGATCTGCATCGCTGCGGCTGAACAACATGAGTTGCCGGATCAGCTGCCGTGCGCGCCCGGTCGACTTCAGGCTCAGCGTCAGGTATTCCTTCAAGCTGTCGTCGTCCGCCGCCCGGTCGCGCGCCAGTTCGAGAAACCCGATCACGCTGGCGAGGATGTTGTTGAAGTCGTGTGCGACGCCATTGGTCACCTGTCCGATCGCCTCGATGCGCTGGGTCTGTCGCAGTCGGCGTTCAAGGCGGTCCTTCTCCGCCTCTGCCGCCTTGCGCGCGCTGATGTCCCGGATGACCGAAATCACATACTGCTGATCGCCGTGCTTCGAGCACTGCGTATTGATCTCGACAAAGCGCGTGCTGCCATCCGGCGCCTGTACGCGGTCTTCGATCGAGAGACCGTCGGATGCCCCCAGCTGTTTGACGAAGTCCTGCCATTCGGTGACTGAGTGGAGCTGGAGAGAGACCTCGAAGACGCGTGTTGACCGTAGGTCGTCGAGCGTCAGTCCGAGAAACTCACACAGGGCCTTGTTGCCGTCCAGAAAACGGCCGGTGTCCGGCTCGATCACTGCGATCATGTCCTTGCTGGCATCGAGTAGCCGACGAAAACGCTCAACTGATCGCTTGGACTCGAGCGCTTTCTGTTGTTGCCTCGACTGGAGAAACATCGCGGTCGCGACCAGCATGATCAGCAGCGATGCGACCAGTGGCACCGTCGAGGCCGCAGCGGCACGAGCGATCGCCCAATTCGGCTTCTCCGCGATCAGGGTCCACGGCACACCTGCGAGGTGCGAAACATAGACCTGTGCGTCGCCGAAGCCCGACACGGCCCGTTCCGGCGCCTGTTCGCGCGCAAACGCGAACAACGCCTGATTGAGCTCGGGCGGCGTCGCCGTCCCGGTTTCCATGGGCCGCGCCGACGCGATGATCTGCGCCTTGTCGTTGACCAGGTAGACGCTTTCGCCGGACAGCGGACCCATGCGTAGCGACTCGCTCAGCGAGTCGAGGGTCAGGTCGAATCCGACGATGCCTCGGAAGTCGTCCCCCCGATATACCGGTGCGCCGACCGTGACCATCAGCCCCTTGCCGGCCTCGTCGACATACGCATCGGTGATATACGGCCGGCGATCGGTGTTGTTCTGCGGCTCGCCGCGCGCGAACAGATCCATGTCGTAGAAGCCGTCGTCCATGAAGAAGCCGTCGAATGGGATATAGGGATAGACACACATGAACCGTGCGTGCGACAGATAGTAGACCCAGGGCGTTTGCGGGTACATCCCCTTCACCCAGCGGAACATCGGGTCAAGCGCCAGCGCACCATCGATTTCGCGCCGAATCACCGGGTCCTCGGGCAGACGCCCGAGCCCGGTCAGGTTGAGGTGGGTGTCCGCGTCCGCCGCGGGCGCGAGGCCGACCAGCCCGTAGCCCCCGCGATCGGGGATGTCGCCGAGCAGTGCCGCGTATCGCGAAGCCGCCGGGCCCGGCGTCGCCAGGGTGTTCTGTGCCGCGACCCGCAGACCGTTCGCGACCTCCAGCGCCGTTTCGGTCGCACGTTGCAGCATTGTCGAGTGAAATGCGGCCCGTGCGGCAAACAATCCGCGCTGCTCGGCGAGTTCGTCCGAGTAGCTATGATAGATCGCGCCCAGGAATGCCAGGACGATCGATCCGACGACCAGCAGGCGCTTGAGTCTTTGCGGCATCCCGGCATTGTAAGGCTTTGCGCTGCGAGGAATCTCGCTCGTCGCGGCTCGGCCAATCTGGCGCGGTGACGGCCGAGTGAATCCACAGGCGGCGTTACGATCGCGCGAATCGGCATTGGCTAGTGCTACGCTCGCGTGCCACGTCGATTGAGACGCGTGAACCGGCTGAGTGTTACAGGGGTTCCCGCATGGACCACGCGTCCGTCGAAGCCG
>CBFCWF010000226.1:0-6993 GCA_965601425.1 uncultured Chromatiaceae bacterium
TCCCGCAACTGGAAGCCTTAGATTGAAAGCAACTTGGTAGAGGATGCTTTGATGACAGGTTCCAGTTCCATACAGCTTTCAATCACCGGCATGAGCTGTGCGTCATGTGTCGGACGGGTCGAAAATGCCCTGAATGATGTGCCTGGTGTTTCGGGCGCAAGCGTGAACCTTGCCAATGAGACGGCGCGGTTCCAAAGTGATTTTCCTGCCGCCACAGGTGCCGCAATCGAGGCCCTGTCAGCTGCTGGCTATCCGGCCAGAACGGCCCGGGTCACGTTGAATGTGGGGGCGATGTCCTGCGCATCCTGTGTGGGTCAGGTTGAACAGGCCCTAAAGGCCGCGCCGGGTATTTTAGACGTGGCGGTCAATCTCGCTGCCGAAACGGCGGCTGTCAGCTATCTGCCAGATGTCATCACACCTAAAGAAATCGCCGAGTCTAGCACGGCTGCAGGATACCCTGCCGAAGTTGCAGATACAGATGCGCAGGTCAGCCGATCAGAACGCAAGGCCGACGAGGCAAAGGCCCTGGCGCGCCGCGTCGTGTTTGCCGCTATTCTGACCGTTCCGGTGTTCATTCTGGAAATGGGCAAACACACGATCCCGGGCTTTGAGGAGTTGATTGAGCGTACAATCGGCATCCAGACTTCTTGGTTGATCCAGTTCGCGCTTGCGACGGTGGTTCTGTTTGGACCGGGTTGGGGCTTTTTTGCAAAAGGCATTCCGGCGCTGCTCAGACGTGTTCCGGATATGAACAGCCTTGTCGCACTCGGCACAGGTGCGGCATGGAGCTATTCAGTCGTGGCGACGTTTTTGCCCGACCTGCTGCCCGACGGCGTTCGAGCCGTTTATTTCGAAGCGGCTGCGGTCATTGTCGTGCTTATCCTGCTGGGGCGCTTTCTGGAAGCCCGCGCAAAGGGTAAGACCGGTGCCGCCATACAGGCGCTTTTGGGCTTGCAGGCAAGGACGGCGCGGGTTCTGCGCAACGGACAGGCCAGCGAGGTCGAGATCGAGGCACTGCGGATCGGGGATCTGGTCCTGGTGCGTCCCGGTGAAAGGGTGCCCGTCGATGGCGACGTGACAGACGGGTCAAGCAATGTCGATGAAAGCATGATCACTGGCGAACCCCTTGCCGTTCCGAAAACGGCGGGCAATCCAGTGACCGGCGGCACCGTGAACGGCACCGGTAGCCTGACCATCGCGGCCACTCGGGTCGGGGCCGATACCACGCTCGCCCAGATCATTCGTATGGTGGAAGAAGCGCAGGGCGCGAAGCTGCCGATCCAGGGGCTTGTCGATCGTGTCACCATGTGGTTCGTACCGGCCGTTCTGGTTCTGGCGCTCGTGACCGTGGCTGTCTGGCTTCTGGTTGGTCCTGATCCGGCCCTGACCTTTGCCCTGGTCGCAGGCGTGTCTGTTTTGATCATTGCGTGCCCTTGTGCCATGGGATTGGCCACGCCCACCTCAATCATGGTGGGCACGGGCCGCGCGGCCGAAATGGGGGTTTTCTTCCGCAAAGGGGATGCGCTGCAACATCTGGATGAAGTTGATATTGTTGCGCTCGACAAGACGGGAACCGTCACACAAGGTCAGCCAAGCCTGACCGATCTCATTACGACTGATGGCTTTGATCGTGCAGAGACACTCGCCCTCATCGCATCTGTCGAAGCGCAATCCGAGCATCCCGTGGCCGAAGCCATTGTGCAGTCTGCGGAAAACGAAGGCGTGTCCTGGCCGGATGCTACAGAGTTCCGTTCCGTGACGGGCTACGGCGTCGAAGCTCTGGTTCAGGGCCGCAAAGTACTTGTTGGCGCCGATCGCTTCATGGCGCAACGGGGCATCGACATTGGCCCGTTGGAAGATCGGGAACGGGCATTGGCTGACAAGGGACGTACCGCGCTCTTTGCCGCCGTTGATGGATCCCTTGCGGCAGTGATTGCTGTTTCTGACCCGGTGAAATCGTCCAGCGCCGATGTCATCCGTGCCCTGCATGATCGCGGGATCAAAGTCGCCATGATCACTGGCGACAAGAAGGCCACGGCAGACGCGATTGCCCGCGAGGTCGGGATCGACCACGTTGTGGCCGGGGTGCTGCCAGATGGAAAAGTTGCAGCGCTCCAGGAACTGAAGCAGGGCAATCGCAAGATCGCCTTTGTCGGCGATGGCATCAACGACGCACCAGCGCTGGCCCATGCCGATGTCGGCATCGCCATCGGAACCGGCACGGATGTGGCCATTGAAAGTGCCGACGTGGTGTTGATGTCCGGGGACTTGCGCGGCGTGGTGAACGCCATTGAAGTGTCTCGCACGACCATGCGCAACATCCGGCAAAACCTCATCTGGGCCTTTGGCTATAACGTTGCGCTTATCCCTGTTGCGGCGGGCGCACTCTATCCCGCCTTTGGGCTGCTGTTGTCACCCGTCTTTGCCGCCGGGGCCATGGCGCTGTCTTCGGTATCGGTTCTGAGCAATGCGCTTCGTCTGCGCCGTATCAAACCGACGATGGCAGAAGGTGACGCGCCCCATCAACCCGCAACGAAACTCACAACGCAGCCAGCAGAATAGGAGACCAAGGTGAATATCGGGGAAGTATCAGAACGCGCGGGCTTGCCACCAAAGACAATCCGCTACTACGAGGATATCGGTCTTGTTCGACCGCTGCGCAGCGATAACGGGTACCGCGCCTTTCGGGAGAGCGACATTCACAAGCTGGCGTTCCTGGGCCGTGCCCGAACACTGGGTTTTTCGATTGAAGATTGCCGCACGCTTCTTGGTCTATATGAAGATGAGACGCGGGAAAGCGCGCAAGTAAAATCGGTCGCGAAAGAGCATCTTACGGCCATTGACAGCAAAATCGCCCAACTCAAGTCAATGCGAAAGACGCTATCGCACCTCGTTGACGCGTGCCAAGGCGATCATCGGCCAGACTGTCCTATACTGGAGGACCTCGCCAAAGGATCCTGACCTTATTTGTCTACGGCGAGCGCGGCGGCGTCCAATGCGTTTAGAACAGCGTCAGATGTCAGGACTTCGGACAATATGATCCCGTCCGGCGCATTCGGCCCATAGACGATGTTAAAGGGTATCCCAAACCTGTTGTGGGCCTCCAGATATCGCGAAATATCGGGATTGGGCCGCGTCCAGTCGGCCTGCATTGCGACGACTTTTTCGTCTCGCAATCGGCCAACGACCGGCACTCGGTCCAGAACAAGCGTCTTGTTTGCCTTGCAGGTCAGGCACCAATCTGCGGTGACGTCGACAAAGACCGTCTGGCCCTGAGAGATCAGTCTTGGGATTTCGGAGCGGTCGAATGTGACCCAATCCTGACCAATCTCTTTTATCGTTGGCGGGGGGGTCAAGGTACCCGGAAGTGCAAGGCTGAGGACGGCAACGGCAGCCAGCGCGGCAGGTCGCGTATATCTCCCCGGCAGCCGGATAGTGGCAAAGAGAACGAAGAGCACTGCAAGTACCAGAACCGAGACGGCAACCCGGACACCCGACACGCCCATCAGGACCCAGAGCAGCCAGATCGCGGTGCCAGCCAAAAGACCGGCAAGCACCCACTTAACGACAAGCATCCATCGGCCGGGCTTGGGCAACAGTCGGACCATGCCGGGCTTCCAGGCAAACAGCAGATAGGGCAGGGACAGCCCAAGGCCCAAAGCCGTGAACACGATGATGACATCAATTGGGCGACCGGACAGGGCAAAGGCCACCGCCGTCCCAAGGAAGGGGGCTGAACAGGGCGTTGCCAGTACCGCAGCAAAGGCACCCGTCGCGAAATCCCCGATGTAACCGTCCCGACCGCTTGATCTGGCCAGCCGCGACTGTAACCCGGAAGGCAGCGAAATCTCGAATATCCCGAACAGATTGGCGGCAAAGACAGTCAGGACCAGAAACATGATTGTCAGGAAAACAGGGTTTTGGAATTGCAGACCCCATCCCACCGTGATCCCGACGGACTGCAAGACCAAAATTCCAGCGGACAGCACCCACATGAACACCAGCACGCCAAGCGCCGACATCAGGAATCCGTTCCGAACCTCGTGTGATGGTTTGTCTCCATGATTGAGAACCGATGTCAGTTTGATGGACAGGACGGGCAGAACGCAGGGCATGACATTCAGGATCAAACCACCGAGGAGAGCAAAGGCGGCGATCGCCAGTATCTGCGCCAGATCAGGCAGGTTCGCCACAAGCTCGAAAGGCGCATCCGGGACGGTATTTGACCACTCAGGCATGGCCGTCACGGCGCGTGACCCGTCTGTCACCGTTACTTGCAACAGTGGCAATTGTTCTTCACTGGCCAAGAGGGGCAATTTCGCCCAAAGTTCCGTTCCCGCGCTATTCGTTCGGATGTCCGGCTTTCCGAAGGTAAATGTCGGTCCCATTTCCGGGAATACGTCCGGGTTCACAAAGGCGTTTGCACTGCGCGCTGTGACGTAGAGCGCGCCATCGGCGATTACAGCCGTCTCGACCTCGATGTCAGCCGCATCGGGACCAAGCGGCACCCGTTCGGCAAACTCGGAGATAAGCGCAGCGGAGGCCGCATCAATTCCAGCGCCAGCCGGGATCGTCAGAGCGAGGTTGAAATCATGGGGCACGCACACGGTCGAGCAGGTTAACAGCGTGACTCCCGCCTGAAGCTCGACCGCCTGTCCGGCTGTTTCAAGAACCGCCTGGATGGGAAGGACAACACGTTTGTTGTACCCGAAATTCTCGATCCCGAATGCTGTGAAACGCTCAGGCGCAGGCCAGAGAATCTGTGCCGTCGCCAGGTTTGTCGATCCATCCCACGAGATTTCAGGCGGCAGACCGACCTCGCCGGGTGAGCGCCAATAGGCTTTCCAGCCCTCGGCCAGCTTGATGTCGAGGCCGAGTGACAAAGTTCCGGAATTCGTCGCAACGCCATTTTCGACAGAGATAAGCCGCGCTGAAATCGCCGTGTTCTCGTAAGTATCAGTTGACGCTGCGACGCTCATGGATGCCCAGAGACACGCCATCAACGCCAAAACAAGACACCACGGGGCTCGCAACATCATTTGGGGCGCTTTCGTCGTTGTTGCTCAAAAGCAGGCGCAGATCCCTGGGCCAACCTATTGGCGGCGGAATTTTTGCGACAGTTCCTAAGGCCCCGAAGGAGACGGGCATGGCAAATCCAATTAGGCTCTACACTGAAACACATACCACGCCCCAACCTTCTTCGCGTTCCAGTTCGACGATCTGTCCGATCATTTTGTCGCTGATCTGGCCTTGAACGACGGTACGACCAATCACAAGCGCAGGTGTGCCTACAAAGGCAAAGACCCGGGCAAGAGCCGCACTATTTTCCAGTTCTTGGGCAATCTCGGCGCTTTCCATGTCGGCAACCAATTGGGTGCCATCAACACCAAGATCATCCGAAAGTCGACGGAGATACTCGGGCGTTGCTTGAAATGGGCTCTTCATCAACCTCTCATGGAACGCGACGTAGGCCCCTTGTCGTTTTGCCGCTAACGCGGCTTTGGCGGCCAGGTTCGAGCTATCTCCGAGCAGCGGAAGCTCATGCCATGCGACCACAACCTCGTCATCCATCTCTTGTGACATATCCGCCAGACGTTTGGTTTGCACTCGGCAGAAGGGACAGTAATAATCTGAGAACGAGGCCATCGGAATCTTCGATGCAGTCGTTTCAAGACCCCCATAGAGCGCACCACAAATATCTTCGGAAACCCTCTTCAGGGCCGCGGCTTTCCGTGCTGTCGCCTCAGCACTGTCAACGTTGCCCAAACCTACGAATGGGTCAAATCCGCCTGAAGTCTCTCCCGCCACATATTTTCGAAAACCAATCGGAGTGTCGAGCGGCACGAGTTCGAGCCTTTCGGGCAGCAAAGAGGGCACCGTACGGAGGGCAGTGTAACCCGCTAAGATCGCACCGATCGTCAATAGCGTTGATCGCTTCTTGGTGTCCATCCTCAGCCGTAAATTGGGGTCGCATTGGCGGTCAGTCATACCGTCTCAACTTGCGACGCGTCAACTTTACAAACCGATACAATATTATTCGTGAAAACATAGCATTGCGGAGATAGTCAAGCGATCGGAGGTTGAGTGCAAATGCATCTTCAGCCTCTGGCGATATTGCTGTCATGAACGGATTAAAGCTTGAGCTATTCGGGAAAACAAATTGGTCTTCTCGCGGCTGCTGGGTCGGCGGCTTTGCTCTTTGCAGCTTTCGTCTTTCAGGCTTTGGGCTATGCGCCCTGCGCGATGTGCATTTGGCAGCGGTATCCGCATGTAGTTGCAATCGGCATGGGTCTGCTTTTGGCGATCGGACTACCGATTATTCCACTCTTGCTCATCGGCGCAGCTTCTGCGGCAACGACTGCGGCACTCGGCGTCTTCCACACGGGTGTCGAACGGGATTGGTGGGAAGGGCCTACATCCTGTACCGGGTCCGGGCTCGACATGAGCTCAATGTCGGCCGAGGACCTTTTGTCTACCGATGGGCCATCTAGCCTGGTCATGTGCGATCAGGTGGCATGGGAATTTCTAGCTTTGTCGATGGCCAGTTGGAACGCAGTCTTCAGTCTTGTGTTTGCGGGGCTTTGGGTGTTCGCATTCGGGATGCGCCAGAGTAACAGCACGGGGCCAAGCCTCACTTCACCATGACCCCTGAGGCTCAGTCGCCAAAAACATCATTCAAGTATCCAAATTTTACATAATAAACCTTATCGGCCACAATCATGGGTTTAAGAGTAGCCCTCACCTCTAGCTATCAGAGTGGGCAAAACCTCGCCCATATCTCGATCCAAACTCGCTACCACACTTGGTCATGCTATCTTCTTCAATCAAATGGCGAGCTTGATCGACACCTTTGAAACAAGAAAATCTCACAGTATCAGCCGCTTCATTGTCGAATGTATAGTATATTGCGTGGTTAAATACACCACATCGTGGCCGATCTTCGGTCATGAATCTGAAGGAACGAGTAGGACTGAACCTCCAAGACGCCCGGCG
>CBFCWF010000227.1:0-6978 GCA_965601425.1 uncultured Chromatiaceae bacterium
GACGCGGATGCGCTGCACCTCGGCGCCGGTCAGGACCTCGAGGTTCCCGCGATGGCGCACCGGCTCGATGAAGGCCTGGTGGGTATTCTGGCGGCGGCCGCGCCGTTGATTGACATGGAAATAGGCGCAGCCGAAATTGTCGCCGCGATTGAAATCCGCCACCTTCGGGATACCGCACTCCTCAGCCGCTTCACGCCACGCGTCGAGGATTTCCCAATTCACCCGACGTTCCTCGACGCTGACCTCGCCCTGATCGCCGTGCATCTCGTCCGCGCCATGGCAGTAGCGTTCACTCGCCTTGAACAACGGCAGCACCTTGTGCCACTCCCATCCCGGATTACCCTGCCCGGCCCAATCGTCATAGTCCCGCGGCTGGCCCCGCATATAGATCATCGCGTTGATCGACGAGCAGCCGCCGAGCACCCGGCCACGCGCATAGTGCAGTGAACGCCCATTGAGACCGGGATCCGGCTCGGTCTTGTAGCACCAGTCGGTCCGTGGGTTGTTGATCGTGTACAGATAGCCGACCGGGACATGGATCCAGAAGTAGTCGTCCTTGCCGCCGGCCTCGAGCAACAGTACGCGGGTATCCGGATCGGCCGACAGGCGGTTGGCGAGCAGGCAGCCGGCCGAACCGGCGCCGACGATGATGTAATCGTAGCGACGGTGCGATTCGATAGAACGTGCAGGCATCAGCGGGGTCGTCTCTGCGTGGAGCGGCATCGTCCGCTCACGCCTCGTCGCCCCGCCCACCCACGGCCAGGCAGTGCTCCCCGATCGCGTTCAGGAAATCCTGGCCGTACTTTTCCAGCTTGTGCTGGCCGACCCCGCTGATCGCCAACAGGTCGGACTCGGTGAGTGGCCGCTCGCGCGCCATCTGCACCAGTGTGGCATCGCCGAACACCACGTACGGCGGTTTGCCCTCGCCTTCGGCGAGGCGCTTGCGCAACAGACGCAGTTCGTCGAACAGCGCTTCGTCCTGCGGGCCACGCAGCAGGTCCGCTTTCGGCCGTTTCGCCTTCTTCGCGGCCTTGATGCGGGGCCTGGCGAGCTGCAGCGCTACCTCGCCTTTGAGCAGCGGGCGTGCCGACCCGGTGAGTTTCAGCACTGAATAGTTCGCGATGTCCTGTGCCAGGTAACCGTGATGAATGAGTTGTCGAATGATCGAGGCCCATTCCTGTTCACCCTTGTCCCCCCCGATGCCGTAGGTCGACAGCCGGCGATGGCCGAGAGCGCGGATACGCTCGGTGTCGGCGCCGCGCAGCACGTCGATCACATGCTTGATGCCGAACCGCTGGTCGACTCGATAGACACAGGACAGCGCCTTCTGTGCGTCCACGGTCGCGTCGAAACGTTCCGGCGGGTCAGTGCAGACGTCGCAGTTGCCGCAGTCCTCCGGCAGCGTATCCCCGAAGTAACCGAGCAAGACCCGCCGACGACAGGTAACGGCCTCGGCCAGCGCGACCATCGCGTTCAATTTGTGCAGCTCGATGCGCTGCTGTTGCGGGTTATGGTTGGCATCGATCAACCGACGCGCGGTGACCACGTCCTGGGCACCGTACAGCAGCAGCGCATCGGCGGGCAGGCCGTCGCGCCCTGCCCGCCCGGTCTCCTGATAGTAGCCCTCGATGTGCCTGGGCAGGTCGTAGTGCACCACGAAACGCACGTTGGGTTTGTCGATTCCCATCCCGAACGCCACGGTTGCCACGACGACCTCCAATTCGTCTTTCAGGAACCTTTCCTGCACCCGCGCGCGCTCCTCGGCGGGCAAGCCGGCATGGTACGCGGCGGCACGTATGCCCTGGCCGCACAGCCTGTCCGCGACCTCTTCGACCCGTTTGCGCGACAGCGCGTAGACGATGCCGGCCTGGGCCCGATGGCTTTCGACAAGTCGCAGCAGTTGCTCGAACGGCTTGTGCTTCTCCAGCACCTCGTAGCGGATGTTGGGCCTGTCGAAACCGGTCACGTGTCGTGCGGCCCCGCCCAGTTCCAGGATACGGACGATATCGTCCCGGGTCTGGGCGTCCGCGGTCGCCGTCAGCGCGACCAAGGGCACATCGGGAAAATGTTCACGCAGGCTGCCCAGCGCGGCATACTCCGGGCGAAAATCGTGTCCCCATTGTGAGACGCAGTGCGCCTCGTCGATCGCGAACAGTGCGATGTCGATATCGGCCAGGCGATCGATGAAGCCACCCGAGATCAATCTTTCCGGGCTGATATAGAGCAGGTCCAGCGCGTGCTCATGCAGACGCGACAGTACCTCGCGGGCGGCCCTCGAGCCCAGGCTGGAATTGTAATAGGCCGCAGCGACACCGTTCGCAACGAGCGCATCGACCTGGTCCTTCATCAGCGAGATCAAAGGCGATACCACGATGCCGACGCCCCGCCGGTGCAGCGCCGGGATCTGGTAGCACAGTGACTTGCCGCCCCCCGTGGGCATCAGCACGAACGCGTCTCGCCCGGCGATCAGATCCGCGATGATCGCCTGTTGATGCGGACGAAACTCCGGATAGCCGAACACCCGGTTCAGGGTCTGCAGCGTTGCGGCGGCGATGTCGGAATCGATTGGCATGCCACCGTATTGTAGCGGCATCACGACACACACGGTGGGTCACTGCCGGGGTGCACGGCGCCAGGCCAGTCCGCCCGCGAGCAGCGCGAGCAACACCAGCCCACCGGCAGCCTGCGGCTTTGACAGGTAGGCGGGCGCAAAGACCAGCGCACTGCCAAGCCCGAGCATCATCAACCCGGATACCAGCTTGAGCACCCGACCCTCGCGCTCGCTCAGCTTGCGCGAGCCGAGCGTGTGGACGTAGATCACTAGGATCGTCATCAATGGCAGTATGTAGACCAGGTTGTACAGCGCGAGATAGGCGTAGTAGCTGGGAGCGGTCAGGCCCTGGAGCGTCAGCAGGCGTGTATAGATCATCGGGAAACCGGCCGTGCACAAGAGTTCGTAACTGTTCGCGGCCAGTGCGAGCGTGACAGTCGCCAGCAGCATCGCCGGCAGGCTGCGCGCGTGGATCAGGCCGCGCATGCGCTGAAAAAGCCGCGGTCTGGCATTGTCCGGGATCGATAGCGAGGGGCCTTGCTTGAACCATAGATAGTCCTTCAGGTTCAGCAGTGCCATCGCGATCGCCAGCAGGCCTGCCGCCAGCGTCACCAGGCGCAGTTCACCGGCGACAAGAAACAGGTTGAGCCAGGCCGCCATCAGCGCGAAGTAGACCAAGCCCGAAAACAATACGAACACCCCGCCGACGACCAGCATGCGGCTACGGGACCGCTCATGGGTCAGCAGACTGAGCAGGAACAGCAACACGAAAAACGCGCATGGATTGAAGGCGTCCATGCCGGCCAGTAGCAGGGTCACGGCGGGCAGTGACAACTGCGCCAGATCGAAGCCGCCCACGCGCTGCCGTTCGGTCGCGGCCGCCTGTGCGTCGATCGACCCGGTCCCGGCCTGCTCACGGCAGTCAGTCGCCCATTGCTCCAGCAGGCGGCCGGTCGTTGCGTCGCCGTCGAAGCCGGTCAGCATCTCGCCACACAGCATGAAGGCCGGCACCGAGCGTGCCTCACGGCCGAGCCTGCCAGCCATGTCCACATAGAAACGTGCATTCAGCGGATTGTCCGTGACCTCGAGGGAATGCAGCATCAGCCAGGGCAATTCACGGTCCATTCGCTCGACCACGACCCGCGCGTCCCGACAGTGCGGACAATGTTTCGACCAAAAGAACCACAGGTGGACCTGATGACGGCCCGCGGTGTCGATCGTGGTCCAGGCCGGCGTATCGGCATCCGCGCTGGCATCGGCTATCAGCAGCACCGACAACAGCAGCAATCTCATCCACAGGGCTTGCATAGCTGATCACGAATTCGCAGCGGGCGGCGCGAGGCCAGTCCCTTGTTTATCACCGGACAGCGTCGCGCTGGTGTTGTACGCTACCCGCGATGTCATTATCGGTCATCCGGGTTGCGGACGTCACCGGGCGGCCCGCCGGATTGCCGCCCTGCCTGGAAACGCGACCATGGCGCCCATCCCGACCCGTCATCCGGAGGACCCACTACGTGCCGAGTGTTGCACTGCGCTGCCTGCTGCTCTTCGTGCTCTGCGCCGGACCGCTGCCCGCCGAACAGAGCATCAATCCCGAGATCAACCGAAACTATGCGAACCCGAATGTCACCCAGTGGCGCGGGGTCTTCGAACGCGATGGGCGCGAGGTATGGGACCGGCGTGCCGACATTATCCGTCACCTGCAGCTGCGCCCAGGACAGGTGGTCGCAGACGTCGGCGCCGGAACCGGTTTCTTCAGTGCCCTGATAGCCCGCGAAGTGGGCAGGGCCGGCAGGGTCTACGCCGTCGATATCGCGCGCAATTTCGTCGAGGCGAGCGTGCAGCGTGCTCGGGATCAGGGCCTGAGCAATGTCGTGGGCATCGTCAACACGCCACGCGACGTGGGTCTGCCGCCAAACAGCATCGATCTGATATTTACCAGCGACACTTATCACCATTTCGAGTATCCGCAATCGATCCTGCGCAGCATCCATGGCGCGCTCAAACGCGGCGGTGAACTCGTGGTGATCGACTTCAAGCGTGTCCCGGGCGTCAGCTCCCCCTGGGTGCTCCGTCATGTCCGCGCCGGCGAAGCGCAGGTGTTGGCCGAGATCGAGGCCGCCGGATTTGTACTCCGCGAACGTCTCGATTTCATGGACACCCAGTATTATCTGCGCTTTCGCAAACAGTGACCCTGGCGAGCGAGCCCGGGCGTCGCCGGTCAAGCGCTAGCGCTCGAGTTCGGCCAGCATATGCTGCAGCACGCGCAATCGCACTGCAGCATGGTCGAACGATTCGGGATGCTGTCGGAGCCTGGCGAGTCGCTGCCTCGCCCAGACACGGGCGCCGCCTCCGCTGCGCAGGCGCCGCTGCTGCCAGCAACTGAGTATCTCGCCGATCTGGGCCTCGAGCGGCGTCGTCTCCCGACCCTTCCCATGGAACACCTCGGCCACGCCGTCGGGCGAGGTGACGCAACGCCGCGCTACGTACTTGGCCAGTGCGATCTCCGCCTGCGGTCGGGTCGCGTAGGGCCCGATGTCCAAGCCCTCACGGGTCGCGAAGAACCACTGGTGACCCACGGTGAAGAACCGCCCACAGCGGAAGTAGCGGCGAGGCTGCTCTGAGCGTCGATTGTGGCCGTCGTGCGTCTCGGTTGGCGCACCGACATCGTCTGGATCGACGAGGCCGTCTGCTGGCACCGGGCGCGATCGGTAAGACCCTCGTTGCATGATTGTTGTCGTCCTCCGGCCGCCGCGGCATGTCCCTTTATTGCCTTTGTGATGCAGTATCCGTACCTGGAGGTCATTTGCGATATTTATCAGATAGTTAACTGGCTGTCTTTTGCTCCCCAAGGCCTCGCTGTAAAGGTCCCTGACAGGCATGGTGGACGTCGGAGCCTGGCTGCAGGGGCCTGGTACCCGGGCGGCTTCGCAACGCTGCAGCTATTGCGTGACCTGCTCGACGCGGAACAGCGGGACGACGTTGGCTGCTCAGGCCGGGCCGCGTTTGCCCGTTTCCCGGTCGCGCACCCGCTGACACAGGCTGCGTTGGTCCGGGCGCTCCACCGCGTCGCCGATGGCGTTCACGAGTTCGCCCAGCTCTTCGGCGGTCAGCACTTCCATCACACGACCGAGCAGTCGGGGTGGTATGTCCGCATAGACGGTGCTGCCATCTGCCAGATTCACGACCAGCCCAGCCGCATCGCAGTCTTCGACATCCTCCGTTTGCTCAGTCTCGAACAGTTGCCGGTTCAATGTCAGCAACTCATCGTAACGCCTCTCGATTACATCATTGAGCGCATCGTCGAGACCTTCGGGCAAGCGGACCTCGAAGCTGCCGTCGTCACGACGGGTTTCGGGCCGAACCTTTTCCTGGGACGGTGGCTCAAGGGGTGTCCTGGTGTTTGCGAAAGAATTCAGCGGATTATGAATGAGCGGGTTGGGGATGCCCACGGGGATCAGGGAGTTAGGTGCGGGTGGGAGAAGCGAGTGGGTCGCTTCGATTTTCGCGGCGGTTGATTCTCAAAGATTCGTTGCATGCCGACTTACCTATCGCTATCAGCTGAATTTCTATCTGTCACCCTTGCCGGTGGGGTTCCGGTCGGGCGCATGATGTCAATGGATCGCCATCATGCGCCCGACCAGACAGACCCCTACTTCTTGCGCGTATCGTGTGCCGGGTCGACATAATGAATGGTCGTCGGACCGGTGCCCGTAACCTGAACGACAGCCTCGCCGTCGGGTGTGGTGATGAAATGCGGTACGCCGGCCGGTTCCGTGTAGAAGCTCCCAGGACCCAGTTTGATCAGCTTGGACTCGTCGAATTTCTCACCCCACCCGATGTACCAGTGGCCCTCCAGCACCGTGTATGTCCGGTCGTCCGGATGCGAGTGCGACTGCACCACGCGGCCCTTGGGGAACTTGACCCGATAGACGTAGGGTCCGGGCTCCGTGCCTTTGCTGATGATATGTGCAACTCCGAGCCCGGGTACGCGTGGATTGTCCTTCCACATCATTTGCTCAGGGGTCATGGTGATGCCTGTCGTCGGGGTGTCTGCCGCATTGGCCACACAGCCCATTGCGAGCAGGCAGCCGAACAGGGTCAGTTTTGAGCGTGTGTTCTTCATGGTGGTCTCCTTGCGCGATTAGCGCTTGTTGTGGGTTCTCTTAATTGCTGGCCAGTTCGGTCGGGCAATGCCTACCGATCGGATGGCCGGCTTCTCTACCAGGCGCCGGGTTCAGTCGCTGTCGTCCTCGGTACCATCGCGGCCGCTGTGCTTGCCCTTCAGCGGGATGCCGGAGCGGTCGGTGACCACGGTGCGACCGAGTATCACGGTGCCGTTGCGTCTCTGGCAGCAGGTATAGGCGCGAGTCGGTATCGCAGTCTCGATGAAAGAGCGATGGAAGTCCGATGGAAGTCCGATGCGA
>CBFCWF010000228.1:0-6898 GCA_965601425.1 uncultured Chromatiaceae bacterium
AAGGCAGTGAAAGACGAAGATGAACGACAGCTCTATGCCTGGCTGGCCCAGATCCCCCGCGGGCGGGTGGTCACCTATGGTCAGCTGGCGCGCCTGATCGGGCGCCCGAGCGGGGCGCGCTGGGTAGGGTCCCGCCTCGGCCGGCTGCCGCCGGGGTCATCACTGCCCTGGCATCGGGTGCTCAACGCACGCGGCTGTTCGAGCCTGCCGTTGGACCCGGCGGGGTCCAACCGCCAGCTTCGGCTTTTGCAGCATGAGGGGGTGTCGGTGGTCGACGGTCGGGTGTCGCTTGCGCGCTTTCGCTGGGATCCTTCTGCAGACTGAATGGACGCGACGGGCATGGCCCGGTCCACCGCTCCCGTACCGCAGGCTCAGTGTCGGAAGTGACGCATCCCGGTAAAGACCATCGCCATGCCGTGTTCGTTGGCGGCCGCGATGACCTCTTCGTCACGCATTGAGCCGCCTGGCTGAATGACCGCGGCAATCCCGGCGGTGGCCGCATTGTCTATGCCGTCACGGAACGGGAAGAACGCATCGGATGCCATGACCGAGCCGCTGATCTCGAGTCCGGCCTGCGCGGCCTTGATCGATGCGATGCGCGCCGAGTTGACCCGGCTCATCTGGCCCGCCCCGACGCCGATGGTCATGCCGTCTTTGCCATACACGATCGCATTGGACTTCACGAACTTGGCGACACGCCAGGTGAACAGCAAGTCGCGCATCTCCTCCTCCGTCGGTGAGCGCTCACTGACCACACGCGTTTCCCTGAGCAGTTGCAGATCGGTATCCTGCACCAGCAGTCCGCCGTTGACCCGTTTGAAGTCCAGCCGGTGAATGTCCTCTGCCGCCCACTCCCCGCAGGTCAGCAGGCGTACGTTTTTCTTCGCCTTGACCGCCTCGATCGCTTCGGCGGACACGGTCGGTGCGATGATGACCTCGACGAACTGGCGCTCGACGATGGTGTTGGCGGTCTTACCGTCGAGTTCGCCGTTGAACGCAATGATGCCGCCGAAGGCCGACTCGGGGTCGGTGCTGTAGGCACGGTCGTAGGCCTCGAGCAGGCTGTCGCCGAACGCAACGCCACAGGGGTTGGCATGCTTTACGATGACGCATGTCGGCCGCTCATCGAACTGCTTCACGCACTCGAGCGCTGCGTCCGTGTCCGCGATATTGTTGTACGAAAGCTCTTTGCCCTGCAGTTGATGTGCGGTCGCCACACTGGATTCCTCGACCTGGTGTTCGACGTAAAAGGCCGCTTTCTGATGCGGGTTCTCGCCATAGCGCATGGTCTGGGCGCGGCGGAATTGCAGGTTGATGGTATCGGGAAAATCGCGCCGGCCGTCCTCTGAGTCGATCGCGCCGAGATAGTTCGCGATGGCCCCGTCGTATTGCGCCGTATGCTCATAGGTCTTGACTGCGAGCCGAAAACAGGTCTGTGCACTGACTTTGCCGCCGTTCTCCCGTATCTCCTGGATCACCCTGCCGTAGTCCTGTGGGTCGACGACGACGGCGACATCGCGATGATTCTTCGCGGCCGCGCGGATCATCGTCGGGCCACCGATGTCGATGTTTTCGATGGCGTTGTCCAGACTGCATTCCGGATCCGAGATGGTCTGCTGGAAGGGGTAGAGGTTCACTGCCACCAGATCGATACCGCCGATCCCGTGCTGCTCCATCACCTCGTCGTCGGTACCGCGCCGGCCGAGGATGCCGCCATGGATCTTCGGATGCAGTGTCTTGAGTCGACCGCCCATCATCTCGGGAAAGCCCGTGTAGTCGCTTACCTCCATCACCGGGATATCGGCGTCGCGCAGCAACTTGGCGGTGCCGCCGGTGGAGAGGATCTCGATACCGGCGTCGGCCAGGTCGCGGGCGAATTCGACAATGCCGGTCTTGTCTGAGACGCTGATCAGGGCTCGGGTGATGCTAGTCATGCATATTCCTGCAGAGACAAACGCGGCCGCTCGGGAAAGCGGCGTCGCGCGTGGATGGGAAGGTGGTTGTCGGGCCTACTCGATGTCGTATTGCGCGAGCTTCTTGCGCAGCGTGCTGCGGCTGATGCCGAGCAGCGTCGCGGCCTTGCTCTGGTTGCCGCCCGTGTGGGCCATGGTGGCCTCGAACAGCGGCTGTTCCACTTGTTGGAGCACCATCTGGTACAGCCCGTTCGGCGCGGTGCCGTCGAGTTTTTCGAAATAGTCGACCAGGGCGTCGTGGACCGCCCCGTGGAGTGGTTCTTTCTTTTTCGTCTTGGTCACTGTCGCGAAGCTTCCTGTCGCATGGGACGAAATCTGGGGACTTGCGAGATTCACGCTGCTACTACCTCCATTGGGGACGCTGGACCGTAGCCGGGCGTCCTCTTTTCGTTCAGACGGTCAAAATAGTCCCTTATCAGACGGCCTTGCTGTGTCGTGGTTTGCGCCGCATTGATGCGCTGCCGGAACGCGGCGCCGCCTGGTTGCGACTTGCTGTACCAGGCGATGTGCTTCCGAGCGACCCGCACGCCATGGCGGCGGCCATAGAGCGCATAGAGCGCCTCGAGGTGCTCGAGTAGGAGATCCCGTATCCATGCGGGATCGGGTGCCGGCAGTCGCTCGCCGGTATCCAGGAAGTGCGCGATTTCGCGGAATACCCATGGGCGTCCCTGAGCCGCGCGCCCGATCATCAGGCCGTCGGCGCCGGTGCGCTTCAGTACCGCGACCGCCTTCTCCGGAGAATCGATATCGCCGTTGGCGATCACAGGTATCGCGACCGCGCGTTTGACCCGCTGAAGGGTCTCGTACTCCGCGTGACCCCGATACCCGCAGGCGCGGCTGCGTCCGTGTACCGCAACCGCGGAGACCCCCGCCTCCTCGGCCAGACTGGCGATTCGCGGTGCGTTGCGGTTCGCAAGGTCCCAGCCGCTGCGCATTTTGAGTGTTACCGGCACCTCGACCGCGTCGACCACGCTTCGCAGAATCCGGCTGACCAGGGGTTCGTCGCGCATCAATGCCGATCCGGCAGCCACCTTGCAGACCTTCCTGGCCGGGCACCCCATGTTGATGTCGATGATCTGGGCCCCGTGCGCGACATTGACCAGCGCCGCCTCGGCCATTCGCGCCGGATCCGTGCCGACGATCTGCGCCGAAACCGGGCCGGCCTCGCCGTCGTGGTCGAGGCGCCGCATGGTCTTGGCCGTCGCATACAGGCTGGCGTCGGTCGTTACCATCTCAGATACCGCCAAGCCCGCCCCGAGGCGTCGGCACAGCGACCGAAACGGCCGGTCGGTGACGCCCGCCATCGGTGCGACGACGAGGAAGTTGTCGAGCTCGTATTGACCGATGCGCACTATTTCTGGAGGCCCCTGCAAACCTGCTGCGTAGTGAGTCGGAAGCGGATAACGTCTACCCGAGCGGCCGAGAGGATCTCATGCTGCTGTCCCGGCCGGATTCATTAACCGGTCTTGGGGCCGTCAGGGGCGAGCTATGTTACGCGGAAATGACATCCAGGCAAGCGCGGATTTGTGACAATTTGGCGTCAGAAAAAGTCGATCATGAAGCCCGTCAGCGAGTGGCCCGGGTCCTCAAAATCCAGCTCGATAGTGAACACTTCGCCGGGAGCGACCCGCCGATCGTCGGGTGGCGAGGGGAACAGGTAATCGCTCGGCGATAGACGCCGACGAATCATGACGCTGCCTCGACTGTCCAGCAACGACAGTTGCATGTCCGGCAGGGACTGTGCGGCCGTTGCGGTATTGCGCACCCGGATGTTCAGGGTCAGCGAGCCGGGCTCGTTGAGCGTCGGTCCGATAGAGCGCTGTAAGATCTCGAACTTGTCGGGCGCGTGGACGACCGGCGGTCGACAGTCGACACGGGTACACAGTGCTTCGAGTACTGGAAAACGTTGCACCAGTGCGGTGCGATATTGCCATCCAATCTGTAACAGCAGCGCAACAACGAGCAGCAGGACGATCGTGCCTTGCCAGAGCCCGCGCGACGTCTTTTGCTCGCCCAATGCCTGCGCGATATCGAGTGCGTCGTTTGTCGCTGGTTCGAGCGTTGGCAGATCTCCCGGGACCTCGAATGGCAGATCCACGGGGCCGTCTGTCGCGTCGCGTTCTGCGGAAACCAGCGACCGCTGATTGAGTATCAAGATCGGTCGGGACGGTGTGCCGTCCTGCACTTCGGCCGCGAGGGGTTCTTCGGCCAGCGCATCGAAAAGGCTGCCGCAGCGGAAGCAGAGTGCCCTGCCATCGACCCTCAGCAGCGCGTCCGGCTCCACGTCGTAGCGCGCATCGCATTTCGGGCAGCGGGTAATCATTGGCATTGGGTGCCGGCAAGCAGCACCCAGTCTTGTCGCGTCGCCATCGGGTCGAATTCGATGGCCCCCGCGAATGCCTGTGTGACGGCATCGACCTGATCGCGCAGTATCCCGGACAGCAGCAGGCGTCCGCCGGGCCGGACCATCGCCTGAATCTGTGGTGCCAGATCGATCAGCACATTGGCAAGGATATTGGCCACGACTAAGTCCACGGCCTGTGGAATGAAATCCGCGCTGTGCATCACGCTGATGCGATCATCTACCCGGTTGCGTGTCGCGTTGTCCCGCGTCGCGAGCACGGCCTGGGGGTCGTGGTCGACCGCGACGACATCGCGCGCGCCGAGCTTCAGTGCGGCGATCGCCAGTATCCCCGAGCCGCAACCGAAGTCGATCACGCGTTTCCCGTCGAGAGCCTGCGCGTCGAGCCACTCGAGACAGAGTGCCGTGGTCGGGTGGGTGCCCGTCCCGAATGCGAGGCCCGGGTCCAGGTCGACGATCACCGCGTCTGTCTGGTCGATTTCGCTGCCGCTGGGTCGGATCCAGAGTCGCTCGCCGAAGCGCATCGGCCTGAACCTGTCCATCCATACCCGCTCCCAGTCCCGGTCTGCCAGAAACTCCAATGACAGGGCGCGGCCGACGTCGTCTTTCAGTGCCTGATTGACCTGACTGCGCAGGGTGTCCGGGTCTGATGCCCCGTCGAACAACCCGCTGATCCGCGTCGCCTGCCACAGGGGCGTCTCGCCGGGAGCGGGCTCGAGCATGGGTTCGTCGCCGGCATCAACGAGCGTGACCGCGACGGCGCCGAGATCCTCGAACAGGCGTTCGATCAGTCGGGCGCGAGATTTTTCAACGGTCAGGTGCGCTTGGAGCCACATCGATACAGCCAGATTGATCGGCGGGTGGGATCGGAAGCTACACCCTGCACCCGCCCGGCCGGCGCGTCAAAGACCGAGCTTCTTCTCCAGATAATGGATGTTCGTGCCCCCTGCCCGGAAACCGGGGTCATCCATGATCTCGGCCTGCAGCGGGATGTTGCTCTTTATGCCGTCGATCACCATTTCCGACAGCGCGGTGCGCATGCGCGCGATCGCAACTGCGCGGGTCTCGCCATGGGTGATCAGTTTGCCGATCATCGAATCATAATACGGCGGGACACGGTAGCCATTGTACAAATGGGTGTCGATCCTGACCCCGGGGCCGCCGGGCACATGCAACTGCTCGATGCTGCCGGGGCTGGGCATGAAATTCTTCGGATCTTCGGCGTTGATGCGGCATTCGATCGCATGGCCACGGATCTGCACCTGGTCCTGCGTGTAGCTCAGATGCTCGCCGCCGGCGATGAGCAATTGCTCCTTGACGATGTCCACCCCGGTAATCATCTCGGTGACCGGATGCTCGACCTGCACCCGGGTGTTCATCTCAATGAAGAAAAACTCGTCGTTCTCATAGAGGAATTCGAACGTGCCGGCGCCCCGATAGTTGATTTGCCGGCAGGCCGCAGCACACCTTTCGCCGATGCGTTCGCGTTGTTCCTCGGTGATGCCGGGGCCCGGCGCCTCTTCGACCACTTTCTGGTGGCGACGCTGCATGGAGCAATCGCGCTCGCCGAGATGAATCGCGTTGCCGTGGGTGTCGGCAAGTACCTGGAACTCGATATGGCGAGGATTCGCGAGGAACTTCTCCATGTAGACCGTTTCATTGCCGAACGCTGCGCCGGCCTCGGCCCTGGTCAGCGAAACCGCACTCAACAGCGAGGCCTCGGCGTGCACGACGCGCATGCCGCGCCCGCCCCCGCCGCCGGCCGCTTTCACTATCAGCGGGTAACCGATGTCGTGCGCCAGCTTCAGCGTGCGTGTCTCGTCATCGGTCAGGGGGCCATCCGAGCCGGGCACGGTCGGCACGCCGGCCGCCTTCATCGCCTCGATCGCAGTGATCTTGTCTCCCATCAGGCGAATGGTCTCTGGATGCGGGCCGATAAAAATGAACCCTGACTGCTCGACCCGCTCCGCGAAGTCGGCGTTCTCGGAAAGAAACCCGTAGCCGGGGTGGATTGCCTGGGCGTCGCAGACCTCGGCCGCGCTGATGATCGCCGGGACGTTCAGGTAGCTCGCGCTGGAGGCCGCTGGTCCGATGCACACAGATTCGTCCGCCAGGCGCACATGCTTCAGGTCGCGGTCCGCTTCCGAATGGACTGCAACCGTCTTTATCCCCAGTTCTCGGCAGGCGCGCAGAATGCGCAGCGCAATCTCACCACGGTTGGCAATGACAATCTTTTCCAGCATGGGTCAGTCGATCACGAACAGCGGTTCATTGTATTCGACCGGCTGGCCGTTCTCGACCAGGATCTCGACCACCTTACCGGCCTTGTCCGATTCGATTTGGTTCAGGATCTTCATCGCCTCGATGATGCAAAGGGTTTCTCCGTTGGACACCGCTTGGCCCTCGGCCACAAATGGCTTCGCACCTGGCGAGGGCGCACGGTAGAAGGTGCCGACCATCGGCGAGCGTATGACATGGCCTTCGGGTTCGCGCGGGCCCTGCGCCGCGCTCGCGGCGGCAGAGTTGGTCTCGCTGGCAGCAGGGGCCGCGACTGGCGCCGCGA
>CBFCWF010000229.1:0-6850 GCA_965601425.1 uncultured Chromatiaceae bacterium
CCAGATAGAATTGCCCGGTCATGACTTCCAGCATGGCGACGACGGCTACATCCGGGGCATCCCGGCGACAAGAATCACGAAGATCAGGAACTCGAAAAGCACTTCCAACGGTCCTCGCTCCAGCCGTTAATGACCTCCTGTCGATATGTCAGCGCAAGCATTGCATAGGCCCGGGCAGACCTTGGGTCGAGTTGAATGGCCTTCGAGTAGAAATTTCGAGCCACCGTGTTGTCTTCGCGTGAGAAATGGAAAGATCGTTCGCGGCTTCGGAGAAAGTGCTCGTAGGCGTCGATATCATCGGCTGGAACGCTTGGCCGTGGCATCGCCCACTTCGCCACCTGCCAGAACCATGCAACGGGAAACAAAGGTCCATCATCGATGCCGACGGTCGTTCAGAGCAAACCCTTAATACCCTAGGGTGTTACTCGGTTAATTGGGGTATAAGTTTCACTGTGTGTCTACACCAACGGAGAGCAAACGATGACCGCTTATGAAAAGCAGATCAAAGAGACCGAGGCCTATTACGACGCTCAAATCGCTCACGCCGAGGGCGAGGGCATCGAGGTCCTGAGTTCGACTGTCAGCAACAGTCGACTACACGAAATTATCCATAACCCGCACACCGAGGGTATCGACGAAGGGTGATCCGGGGTACGGGCGCGGTCACCAGGCCGCGCCCGGGTGTGCCTGTTCCACCATGCCGGTTTCGGCCGTTAGCCCGAAGAATTCGGGCGCACATGATTTTCGGCGGTCATCCGGCCGGAACAGGGCCGGATGACCGCAACCGCTATCAGTCCTCGCTGTCCGTGATAACGGTATCGATGAAATGGATCACGCCGTTGCGTACGAAAACATTCGGCTCGATGATGCTGGTCTCATAGTTAATGCGTATGCCGGCATTCCCGATGCTGACGGGGAACACCGACTCGTCGGCAACTTCGAGCTCCCCCTTCGCCAACAGTGCGCGCTCGCTTGCCGTGAAGCGGTTGGCCTTACGCGGCAGCGCGGCATGCTTCAGCAGCACAGCTGCGACGTCCTCGACACCCAACTCGGGCGGAAGCAGGAATGGCAGTTCGCGCTGGATGTCGTCGATCGACATGCCGTCCAGTATGCCGGCGTCGAGCCCCAACAGCTTCTCGAAGGCCGTGTTGGTGGGAGCCAGCAGCACCAGCTCCTCACGTTTGTCGCCGAGCAGCTCGGCGAGGCTGAAGGGCAAAGCTTCGGCGCCGTCGACGACCAGCACCGCGGCAACGAGGGCCTGGGCCCCGTCTGTCGCGACCAGCTTGTCCAGTATCGTTGGGGCACCTCGAAGGCCCCCGTAGTTAGCGGCCAGCGTCGTTGTCGACAGCAGCATCAGCGCGAGGGCAACGAAGGTGGCGTGAATCGTTTGCGTTTTCGTGATCATGTTCAAGGTTCTCCTCATTCTTGCTTGGGAGCCGTGAGCTTTGCGTACCGAACGTGAAGTCCTCGTTGCCTGGCCGTGAAGGCGGCGTGAAGATTACCCTGCATCGCGACAAGAAAAATGCGATTCCCATGCTTCGGGGTGCTTGGCGTTCCGCCTCGTCTGCCGTATCTGCGAAGCTGGCATTTGTGGCTTGAAGGCGTCGGTACCGGCTGGATGAGTCACCCTGTTCATCGGCCAGCGTGGCTGAACCTCATATTGCCCCGGGGCCACCTGCGGGCCTGGGCCGTGCAAGACGGCTAATGTCTTGCGGGTTGGTGTCGTTCGGAACGGTGGACCGCAGAACGACAAGATTCGATCGGCGGTGCTTGCCATTATATTAGCAAGGGTTAATATGAATGACGGGCGCGCCGTTCTTGCTGGTCAGCTCCGGCGTGCGAGATCGTTCAGTGCACGGGGAGAGGGTCTATGAGAGCAATGAGCACAAAGATTCGGCTGGGCGGCGCCGCCGCGATCGCGCTGATGCTGGTCAGCACCGCGAATGCATGGTGGTATGGCGATCCCTGGTATCGGCCCTATGGTTCGGGTGCGGTTACTTATGAGCGGCAGAACCTGATGCGCGACCACGGCTGGGCGATGCAGGACATCGCGTCGATGTTCGAGGGGCGCCGGGCGTTCGACCGCGACGAAGCGGTCCGCCTCGTGCGCGAACTCGAGGCTACGCTCGGCGACGACATGCTGAAGAACTTCGCACCAGGCACGCGAGTTGCTGGTTCACGGGCGGCACCGTGGCTGTGGCGTGACTTTGGTGTGTTTCGCGGCTATGCGATCGGTGCGCAGCAGGCGGCCAAGGATCTCGGCGGCGTATTGGAACAGCCGCCGACCAGCGAGGAAATCCAGCAACAGGGCGCGTGGATGACGTCGCGCCATCCGGCCATGGGTCGCTGGCGCCATCTGAGCGATGACCTGGTCTCGCTGCAGGCGATCCAGGCCTACACGCGGCTGAATGCGAATTGCCATTCGTGTCACGCAATGTTCCGCGGTTGGCGTTGGTAGGCCGCTTCAAGCCGCGTGGCGACGGGCTCCGCGGTAGGGGCGGGCTCGGTCGACGCCTTGTCAGCTCAGCGTGCGGCGCACTGCGTCGCGCCAGCCATCGACCAGGTGTCGCCGGGTACCGGACGGCATGTCGGGTTCGAAGCAGGTGTCCAGCTGCCAGGCCGCTGCGAAGCCGTCTTCGTCCGGGCAGACGCCGGCGTGCATACCCGCGAGCCACGCGGCGCCGAGCGCCGTGGTCTCCATGACTTCCGGACGGTTCACCGGCCGGTCGAGAATGTCTGCCAGCCGTTGCATGGTCCAATCCGAGGCCACCATGCCGCCGTCGACACGTAGGGCGGCATCCGCGGATCGCGCGTAGTCGGCCCGCATGGCCTCGAGCAGATCCAGGGTCTGATAGCACACCGATTCCAACGCCGCCCTGGCGATCTCGTTGGGTCCGGTGCCGCGCGTGACCCCGTAGATCGCACCGCGCGCCTCGGCGTCCCAGTAGGGAGCACCCAGGCCGACGAAGGCGGGTACCAGATAAACCTGCTGATTGGGGTCCGCTTCGGCAGCCATCGGGCCCGATTGCGGCGCGCTGTCAATGATGCCGAGTTGGTCGCGCAGCCACTGGACCGCAGCCCCGGCGACGAATATCGAGCCCTCCAGCGCATAAGTGGTCTTGCCGCGCAGCCGGTAGCCTATCGTGCTGACCAGCTGGTTCTGCGATCGCACCAGCTCGTCGCCGGTGTTGAGCACCGCGAAGCAACCCGTCCCGTAGGTGGACTTGATCATTCCGCGCCGGAAACAGGCCTGGCCGACCAGGGCGGCCTGCTGGTCGCCGGCGATGCCGCGGATCGGGATCGCTGAGCCAAAGAGCGCGGGCGTCGTCTCGCCGAACGCGTCTGCGCAGTCCTTGACTTCGGGCAGCAGTGTGGCCGGGATGTCGAGGATCTCGCGCAGTTCGTCGTCCCAGGCATTGTCACGGATGTTGTAGAGCAGCGTACGCGAGGCATTGGTGGCATCCGTCGCGTGGACCCTTCCGCCGGTGAGCCGCCAGAGCAGGAAGCAGTCCACCGTCCCGAAGGCCAGTTTTCCCGCCTCGGCGCGCGCCCGGGCACCGGGCACGTTGTTCAGCAACCAGGCGATCTTGGTGCCTGCGAAATAGGGATCGAGCAGGAGCCCGGTCTTCTCGCTGAACCTGGGCGCCAGGCCCTGTGCCTTGAGCTCATCGCACAAGGGCGCGGTACGCCGGTCCTGCCATACGATCGCACGGTGTATCGGCTGGCCTGTTTCACGGTCCCAGATCAGCGTGGTCTCGCGCTGGTTGGTGATACCGATGGCGGCAATGTCCCTGGCCGACAGGCCGGCGCGATCCAGCGCGTTGCGCACCGTCGCAACGGTGCTGTTCCAGAGATCATCCGGTTCGTGCTCGACCCAGCCCGAATCCGGAAAGTGTTGCGGGAATTCCTGCTGGCTGGTCGCCAGCATCCGCAGGTGGCGGTCGAACACGATGGCCCGCGAGCTGGTGGTGCCCTGGTCGATGGCGATGATGTGATCGTTCATGGTCGATCGAATCCTCCGGTTCAAACCCACTTCCAGATCGCAGCCGCGAGCCCCAGAGAAACCAGCATCGCGCCGGTCAGCGGCATACCGAAAAAGAACAACCAAAGTATATGCACGTAGGCGGCACTGAGGAGCGATATGAACAGGCGGTCACCACGCGTGGTGCGCAGCCCCAGGATGCCGTCACGCGGATTGCCTCCGGGCCGCCGGATCTCCAGCGCGGTCATCAGCGCCAACAGGGCGGCGATGACGCAGAAGAATAGCGCGGTCTGCCATGTCCAGGCCATCCATGACAAGCCCATGTTCAGACCCTCCCGAGGGCGAAGCCCTTCGCGATGTAGTTGCGTACGAAGAAGATGACGATGGCCCCGGGTATTATGGTCAGGGCGCCCGCGGCGGCCAGCAGACCCAGCTCATAGCCCGACGAGCTTGCCGTCCGCGTCATGACCGCTGCGATGGGCTTGGCCGCGACCGAGGTCAGGGTCTTGGCCAACAGCAGTTCCACCCAAGAGAACATGAAGCAGAAAAACGCGGCCACGCCGATGCCTGCGGCGATGGTCGGCAGGAAGATCCTGACGAAGAACCGGGGGAACGAATACCCGTCGATGAAGGCCGTCTCATCCAGCTCCTTGGGCACCCCGGACATGAAGCCCTCAAGAATCCATACCGCCAGCGGAATGTTGAACAGGCAGTGCGCGAGCGCGACGGCGATGTGGGTGTCGAACAGGTTCATCGCCGAGTAGAGCTGGAAGAACGGCAGTGCGAACACCGCGGCAGGGGCCATGCGATTCGTCAGTAGCCAGAAGAACAAGTGCTTGTCCCCCAGAAAACGATAGCGCGAGAACGCATAAGCGGCCGGCAGCGCGACGCTTACGGACAGCAGCGTATTGATGCAGACGTAGAGCAGCGAGTTGATGTAGCCGTTGTACCAGGTGGGGTCGGTGAAGATCGCCCGGTAGTTGTCCAGCGTGAACTCTCGGGGAAACAGGCTGAATGCCCCGAGGATCTCGTTGGTGGTCTTGAATGACATGTTCAGCAGCCAGTAGATCGGCAGCATCAGAAACAAAATGTACAGGAACGGGACGATCCATTTGAGGCTTCTGGTGCGCTTGGCCGACATCAGTCTTTGTCCCCCCGGGTCATGACTGTGTAGAAGATCCAGGAGAACAGCAGGATGATGAGGAAGTAGATGAGGCTCATTGCGGCAGCCGGACCCAGATCGAACTGACCGAGGGCGATCTTCACCAGATCGAGTGAGAGCAGGGTGGTGGAGTTGCCCGGGCCGCCGCCAGTGAGTACGAAGGGTTCGGTGTAGATATTGAAGCTGTCCATGAAGCGCAGCAGGACCGCGATGGTCAGCACATGCTTCAGCTTGGGCAGCTGGATATACCGGAAGACCGCCCAGGGGCTCGCACCATCGATGCGTGCGGCCTGATAGTAAGCATCCGGGATGGCACTGAGGCCGGCATAGGCCAGCAATACCACCAGCGAGGTCCAGTGCCAGACGTCCATCGCAATCAGCGTCGCCCAGGCAGCGAAGGGCTGGCGCGTGAAGTTGTAGTCGAAGCCCATGCTGTTCAATGTCTTGCCCAGCAGCCCGATGTCCGGCAAGGCGAAGATGTTCCACATCGCGCCTACGACGTTCCATGGAATCAGCAGCGGCATGGCCATGAGCACCAGACACACGGAGGCCCAAAAGCCCTTGCGTGGCATGCTCAACGCGATGGCTACGCCCAAAGGGATCTCGATCGCGAGGATGATGAAAGTGAATTGCAGTT
This sequence comes from uncultured Chromatiaceae bacterium, assembly GCA_965601425.1. GTDB lineage: Bacteria > Pseudomonadota > Gammaproteobacteria > Chromatiales > Chromatiaceae > Thiosocius. Next base: position 5,782 of record CBFCWF010000229.1, read on the forward strand.
GGCGCAGGAGCGAGGCATGGAAGCGCTCGGACTTGAGCACCTCTTCGAACCATTTCATACCCTCGAAGAAGAACAGGTTGTCGCCGAAGGTCTCCTGCACCGAGTAGTTGACGACAGTCATCAGTGGAATGACCGCGTTGAAGGCCACCAGGATCACGACCGGGGCGACCAGGAACCACGCCTTTTGGTTTGTCGTTCTCGCGCTCATCGACCGATAGGCGACGCGATGATCCAGTCGTCCGCGTAGATTTGGGTATGCCCGGGGTCGAAACGGATGCGGGTGCTGCCTTCGGGCACGGGCAGGCCGGCGGGTACCAGGGCGCGCACCTTGTGGCCCGCAAAATCGGTTTCCACGATGCGGTGCCGGCCGGTGTCGCGCACGCTGACGACGCTCGCCGGCAGTCCGTCCGCGGCACCCGGTTCGGCGAACTGCACGAACTCCGGTCGCACGCCGAGTTCCAGTTTCGCCGCCGTCGGGGGTTCAGGGATGGCTCGGGCGAGGGCGACGCGGTGCCCGGAAACGCTCGCGCCGCCTTCGACCAGTGCGCAAGGCATCAGGTTCATTCCCGGTGAGCCGATGAAATGCCCGACAAAGGTATGCCGTGGGTGCTCGAACAGCTCCACTGGCGTACCCTCCTGCACCACCCAGCCCTCGTGCATGACCACCACCTTGTCGGCGAAAGTCAGTGCCTCGGTCTGGTCGTGCGTGACGTAGATCATCGTGGTCTTCACGCGCTGATGGAGTTCCTTGAGCTTGGAGCGCAGTTTCCATTTCAGGTGCGGGTCGATCACGGTGAGCGGCTCGTCGAACATGATCACGTTTACGTCTTCCCGCACCAGGCCACGGCCGAGGGAGATCTTCTGCTTGCCGTCGGCGCTGAGGCCGGCGGCCTTCTCGTTCAACATGTCGACGAGGCCGGTCATGTCCGCGATCGCGCGTACGCGGGCGTCGACCTGCCTCTCCGGCACGCCGCGATTGCGCAGCGGGAAGGCCAGGTTGTCGTATACGGTCATCGTGTCATAGACCACTGGGAACTGAAAAACTTGTGCGATCTGGCGCTCTTCCGGG
>CBFCWF010000230.1:0-6846 GCA_965601425.1 uncultured Chromatiaceae bacterium
CGCGCCTCGCTCCAGAGACGATAGCAGCGCCCCGGCCCGAGGCGCCCGGCCCGACCGGCACGCTGCAACGCCGAGGCCTTGCTGATACGGCGCGTCTCCAGCCGCGTCAGACCGGTGTTCGGATCGAATACCGGACGCCGTGCCTGGCCACTGTCGACGACCGCCTCGACGCCCTCGATGGTCAGGCTGGTCTCGGCGATATCGGTCGCCAGAATGACGCGCCGCCGCTTACCCGGGCCCTGCAGGACCTGATCCTGGGCCACGGCCGGCAGATCGCCATAAAGTGCCAACGCGTCGAGCTGCACCCCCCAGCGCGCGGTAACCGCTTCGCGCAGCCGTTCGATCTCGCGCCGACCCGGCAGGAACACCAGCACGTCGCCGCTGGACTCGGCGAGCGCAAGCTCGATCATGCGCAAGCAGGCACCGGGCAGGTCCTGCGCCTCGGGATCCCTTGCCGCGTAATGCAGCGCGACCGGGTGCTGCCGACCTTCGCACACCACCGGGTTGGCCGGCATCAGCGACAACAGTGGCCCGACGTCGAGCGAGGCCGACATCACGAGCAGGCGCAGGTCTTCACGCAGCCCTTCGCAGACGTCGAGGCACAGTGCCAACGAAAGATCGGCCGGCAGATTGCGCTCGTGGAACTCGTCGAATATCACCAGACCGACACCTTCGAGTGCCGGATCGGCCTGCAGTCGGCGCAGCAGCAAGCCCTCGGTCAGCACCTCGATGCGCGTAGCGGCCGAGACGCGGCGTTCGAAACGGACCCGGTAGCCGACGCTGTCGCCGACCGCCTCGCCGCGCAGCGCGGCCATGCGCCGGGCGGCCATACGCGCCGCGGGTCGCCGCGGTTCGAGCATCAGGATCGAGCGGCCGACCAGCCAGGCTTCATCCATCAACATCAAGGGGACCAGCGTGGTCTTGCCGGAACCCGGTTCGGCACTGAGCACCACATGCCCGCGTGAAAACGCCTCGCGCAGCGCGGCAACACTGTTTTGTATCGGGAGGTCCGGTAGCCGATGCCGACTCGTCTTTGCTCGCGCCAATGTCTATCTTCCGATTGTCGGGGCATCACTGCCCGAGCACATCGCAGCACACAGGATGACTGCCGACTATAGGGCAGCGGTGCACGCGGGACAGCCGGCCGCGGCCGCCGGAACTGATATTGAGCGGCTACTGGCCGAGGGCCTCGGCCTCCATCGACAGGAACACCTGATAGGCGTTGCGCCGGTTGGCGGCATCGAACGCCGGCAACTGTTCGAAGCGACGCCAGTCGGCGGCCTCGTAGGCACTCGCAAAGTCCTGAAAATCGGCCACCGCGTCACCCATGACCTTGCGCAGATAAGCGAGATATTCCCGGGTCCGGGAGATCGCCCCGACCGGGTCGTCGGCGGCGGGGCCATGCCCGGGGACCAGTGCCGCCAGCTCATCGGTCTCCAGGCGCTCGAGGGTCTCGAGCCAGCGCCCGGTATCGGCGTCGCCGACGAAAGGCACACGCCCCTCGAAGATGATATCGCCCGAGTAGAGCACCCGGTCCTGCGCCACATAGAGGGTCATATCACCTTCCGAATGTGCGCTGCCGAGGTAGTTCACCTGAAAATCCACTCCACCGAGCGAGAAACGGTACTCGTCCTCGATGAGGCGGTCGGGCTTCACGAGGCGCGTTTCGTCATTGACCCAAGGATCGAGCGAGAAGCGCCGCTCGTCCAGGCGTTCGGCGGCCGCGGGCGACTCGAGATACTCGTAGGCGCCGCGCGGGGCGAGGATCTCGGCACCCTCGTCCTTAAACACCTGCAGACCATAGATATGGTCCGCATGATAGTGGCTCACGATGACCGTGCGCACCGGCTTGTCGGTGACCTTGCGGATCTGCTCGCGCAACGCCCAGGCGAGCGACGGGGACCCCAGGCTGTCGAACAACACGACGCCGGCATCGGTCACGACAAAACCGGCATTCGAGATGAAGCCCTGGTTGTCAGTCGCCATGCCGGGCGCTCCGCGCGCATAGTAACTGTGGGCGGCCACCTGCTCGACCGGCATCTCCACCGTGACGGGTGGATAGGCAGGCGCGGCATGTAATGCCGGGACCAGCAGCGCAAGTATCGTCAGCAGAACCCATCTGTTCATGTTGCAGGATCTCTTGTTGGGACTGAGTCAGCGTCGCGCGCGGAAGAAGTTTCGCAGCATCGCGGCCGCCTCGTCGGCGAGGACACCGCCATCACTCAGGGTGTAATGATTGAAGCGTGCGTCCGACGGCAACAGGTCGAACACGCTCCCGGCGGCACCAGAGCGCGGATCGCTGGCCGCGAATACCACGCGATCGACTCGCGCATGCACTATCGCGCCGGCACACATCGGACAGGGCTCGAGCGTGACATAGAGTGTCGTGCCGGCCAGGCGGTAGTTCTTGAGGGCCGCCGCAGCGGCACGCAGGGCGACGATCTCCGCGTGGGCGGTCGGGTCATTGGTACCGATCGGCCGGTTCCAACCCTCGGCGAGCACCCGGCCCTCGGCGACCAGGACCGCACCGACCGGCACCTCGTCGGCGGCCGCGGCCTGCCCGGCCAGTTCCAACGCCCGACGCATGAAGACCTCGTCTGACGCACCAAGGGACGCGAGCGTACCGTCCATCACTCCCACTCGATGGCAGGCAAGCATAAAACGTCCATTATTTTCAATCCTGTTTTTACCGATGCATGAGCCAATGCCATGAAAAATACCACGCTCAATCAAACTCAAGCAGCAATCGGTTTGGCCTTCTCGATCCGTGCTTGCCGCTTTGGTGTGTTGAGCGCTTTCCACAGCTCGTTGCGCTGCTGCAGATTCAACCAAAAAAAACAGCAGTATTCCCAAATACGGTGGCCAGCATCAGTGCTGTTTCGGCCGTGATTGCACGGCGATTGGTACATGACTCATTGACGGTCTTTCGACTGACTCCCATCGCTTCAGCCAATTGTCCCTGAGTCAGCGTCATGGGCACGAGGAATTCCTCGGAAATCACTTCACCGACACTGACGGGTTGTCGTTTTGTAACATTCATGGCCTGCCTCACGGATAGTCGTGGGAATTTAGACGGATGCCCTGGGCTCCACCACGTTCGCCTGACCCAGTAAACACCAGCCGCCATTGCTTGTTAACGCGGACCGAATCTTTCCCTGCCAAGTTTCCTCTCAACTTCCCCAAAATGATTAATCGGAGGCGACCGCAAGTCGAAATCACAGGTCGCGTCATCGATCAACTGCAGCTTTCGGAACAGGCGGTCTTGGGCTTCACAGGGTATCTTCTTGCCGGTTGTGTATTCCAGACAAAATTCCTCAGCCAGCGGTCCCGAAAGCTCTGAATCAATGGCAATATCCCTCCATAGAAGGGTATCTGCAACGTACTTAGTTACTTTTCACAACCAACAGCCCGGGATACTTTTTGACGCAAGCCTGGCGGGGAAACCCCCTGCCGCCGACTTTGGCCGGTCCAGTCTTGATGGGCCGGCGGCGCTTTGACCTATCCGGCGACATGTTATTGCCATACCCAGATAGCCATCAACGCTACGGGAGTTGGCACCCTGATACGGACAGGAAGTCCCCGTGAACGAAAGAATCCAGACAACGCTGCAGGAAATCTTCGGCTTCAGCCAGCCACGACCCGGTCTTCTGGAGGTGATCGAGCATCTGCTGGCCGGCCATTCGGCAGCCGCCATCTTTTCCACCGGCGGCGGCAAGGCGCTCTGCTGCCAACTGCCTGCGCTACTGCTACCCGGCGTGACGCTGGTCGTCTCTCCACTGATCGTTCTGATGAAGGACCAGATCGACGCCCTGCGAAAAAAGGGTGTCAATGCCAGCCGGCTCGACTCCAGCCTCGACCTTGAAGAATACAGAGAGGTAACGGCGCAGCTTCGAAGCGGCGAACTGCAGCAGGCGCGACCAAAGGCACTGACGAGTCCACGGCTACTGGCGCGATTCTTGTGCGGCATCACGTCGCCCCGGCTAAGCCACGGCAAACACACCAGGCATACGCTGTTTGGAAGCCTGAAGAAAGTCCCCTTCGGCGAAGTTCTGCTCAAGGCTGAGCAGGATTACAATGCCTTTCGATACTCTCCTATATCATTGGCGGCCCGGCAGGTTCCATAATCAATATACATGTCAATCGTTCAACAAGCAGATTGAAACATGCATAGAGAATGGATGGTGGGATGAGCACTTTCGACTTGGGCCTGCTGCCATCAGGGCATCTGCACTGCTTCCCATCGACAGCGGACGATACGACGGACGAAGAGATGCAGTTTGTCGCTATCGGCGAGGCATTTTCGCGTAGCCAGGGTGAAGGCCTATTCACCCTGGCGGCAAGAAAAAGAGGCACCGATCTCTCTCCGTCTTTGCGTTACTGGCGCAGCTTCGCCTGCAGATACCTGAGTGATCGGTGCCTGGCGGCGCCGGCAGGCCCACAACGGCCAGAGCCCATCGCTCCGTTCACTGCCAGCGAGACCTTGCCTCTGCTCATGAGCGCACCGCCGATGCGCGGGGCCGAGTACCTCACTGCCGGGGTCCTTCAGGAGATCCGTTCCGCGCTCGATGACTGGGTGTGCGCTCAGATCATGGTCGCCGGCGGACTCGATGCCCTTCTGGCCAAGAGGGCGCCGCAGTGGCATCAGGTGGGCCGTGTCTGCTTTCATCTGGCGGAAAACAAGAACGACCCAGACTTTCCCTTTGCCTTTATGGCGACCTATGCGCCGGAGCTGTCAGAACAGGGGCGCGTTCGACATCAACCGCTTGGCCGCGCCTTGCAGGAATATGCCGGAGCGAAAAACAAAAAGGCGTTGATCCGCCTGCTGTCCCCCGTACAACTGGCCGCCGAATCCAGCGCGGTGATCAAGAACCTGGTCGATAGCGGCGACATCTACCACCCCCTGGCCTGGTCGCCTGCAGAGGCCTATGCGTTTCTTAAGGATGCGCCGCAGTACAAGCAATGCGGGGTCGTGGTCCGGCTTCCCGACTGGTGGAAGAAGCGCAGCAGGCCGCGTGCCGGCATCATCATCGGCGAGGCAAAATCGGTAGGCTTCAATGCCGATGCACTGTTGGATTTCAAACTGCAGATCTCGCTGGGTGACGATCCGCTCAGCGAGGCCGAGCTAGACGCACTGATGGCGGCGGATGACGGCCTCACTTTCCTGAAGGGACAGTGGGTCGAGGTTGATCGCGAGAAACTGGGTCAGGCCCTCGCCCACTGGAAAAAGGTCGAGGCACAAACCACAGAGGGCGGGCTCACCTTTGCACAAGGGATGCGCCTACTCGCGGGTGCACCCGCCGATTTGCGTGAGGATGTCCTCGAAGAGAACCAGCAATGGACTTTCGCCCAACCGGGAAAATGGCTGGCGGCACTGCTGGATGAGCTGCGCACGCCAGCCCAGGCAAAGGCGGTCGACCCAGGCAAGGCGCTAAAAGCGTCCCTGCGACCCTATCAACAAACAGGTGTGAACTGGTTGTGGCTACTCTCACAGTTGGGACTGGGGGGCTGCCTGGCGGATGATATGGGGCTGGGAAAGACCATGCAGGTTATCTCGCTGCTGCTCGTGTTGAAAAAAAAGCAGCGAGACCAACCTTCCTTGTTGGTCCTTCCAGCCTCTCTGATCGGCAATTGGAAAACTGAGCTGGAGCATTTTGCCCCGTCCCTGCGCTGCCTGTTCATACACAGCTCTCAGCTCGACAAAAAGGCCATGGATGCAATGGCACAACAGCGCGCAGCCTTGCGGGGCATCGATTTAGTATTGACTACCTATGGCACGCTCATGCGTCAAGAATGGCTTCAACAGTGCGAGTGGCAACTGCTGGTGCTGGATGAGGCCCATGCGATTAAGAACCCAGGCACCAGACAGAGCAAAGCGGTCAAGAGGCTCAGCGCCAAATCCCGTATCGCCCTGACAGGCACGCCGGTGGAAAACCGGCTGTCGGATCTTTGGTCCCTTTTCGACTTCCTCAACCCCGGGCTGCTGGGATCGGCCAAACGTTTCAAGGGGTTCACAAAATCGCTGTCCGAGCGCGAGAGCGATCAATATGCACCGTTACGCAATCTGGTCGGCCCCTATATCCTGCGCCGTCTCAAGACCGATCGATCGATCATCGGCGACTTGCCGGAAAAGACGGAAGTCACTACATACTGCGGTCTGAGCAAGGCCCAGGCGGCACACTATCAGCGCGCTGCAAAACAGATGGCGAACGCCATTGAGAATCTTGACGGCATGAAACGTCGCGGCCTGGTGCTGTCTTATCTGCTGCGCTTCAAGCAGATCTGTAACCATCCCTCACAACTGTTGGGCGATGAGGAGTACGCTCCCGAAAAGAGTGGAAAGTTTCAGCGACTGGCCGAACTGTGTGAAGAAATCGCGTCACGCCAGGAGAAAATGCTGGTGTTTACCCAGTTCCGTGAAATGACCGGCCCACTGGAGAACTTTCTGGCTCAGCAGTTTGGCCGGCACGGTCTGGTGCTGCATGGCGGCACTGCCGTCAAGCAGCGGCAGAAACTGGTTGAACAGTTCCAGGACGAGGAGGGGCCGCCCTTCTTTGTGCTCTCCCTCAAGGCGGGAGGCACCGGTCTTAATCTGACACAGGCATCCCATGTCATCCATTTCGATCGATGGTGGAATCCGGCCGTGGAAAACCAGGCCACGGACCGCGCCTTTCGCATCGGGCAGAAAAAGAACGTACTGGTTCACAAATTTGTCTGCCAGGGAACGGTGGAAGAAAAGATAGATACCTTGATCAACGAGAAAACGGCCCTCGCCAAGGACCTGCTGAGCGGCGGCGCCAACACGCTGCTCACAGAGATGGACAATGAGACGCTGCTCGATCTGGTAGC
>CBFCWF010000231.1:0-6845 GCA_965601425.1 uncultured Chromatiaceae bacterium
CGATTTCAGTAACACGCTGTCGAGCGGACAGACTGCACTGACCTTACAAATTGTCAGGCATTAATGCCAATTGCCGGGAAGCGACCGGGCATACGCAGCACCAGCGAGCTCGTACCGTGCAGCGGTGGACGGAAGACGCCGTAGGCATGCCATCGGCTCACGACATCGCTTGAATCGGCCCGGCTTTCTCTGGCAGCGGAGAAGTTCGCCAAACCGCGGCGCTGATCTGGTCGTTCGGCGCCGAACTGGCTAAGATGCGGGCCTCTCCGTTCATCAATGGACAGCGGCCAGGACGCCGGGCCCGTACCGGGCGGTGACCGCGGGCACCCAGGTGAGCGCCATTTCTTCTTCGAGAGCCCGTGTACCAATCGCTGGGCGGGGCGAGGTGACCATGGCCGTACTGGCAATCATCGGTGGCTTTGCACTGCTCGTCTGGAGTGCCGATCGTTTCGTCGAGGGCGCCGCCGCGACCGCGAAGCACGCCGGGATGCCCCCGCTGTTGATCGGGATGCTGATCGTCGGCTTCGGGACCTCGGCACCCGAGATGGTGGTTTCCGCGATGGCCGCACTGGACGGCAATCCCAACCTCGCGCTGGGCAACGCGCTCGGATCCAACATCGTCAATACCGGGCTGATCCTCGGCGTCACCGCGCTGGTCGCCCCCATCACGGTGCACTCGAGGGTGATACGCCGCGAGCTGCCGCTACTGTTGGCAATCGGCCTGTTGACCGGCGCACTCTTGTGGGACGGCGCGCTGTCGCGACCCGAATCGCTGCTGCTGCTCGCGGGGTTCTTCGGGCTTGTTGCTTGGACGCTGTACGTCGCATTGATCAGCCGTGAGGATGTCCTGACCGGGGAGATGGACCGGGAACTCGCGACCCGCGCGATGCCGCTGGGACGCGCGTTGTTCTGGCTGGCGGCCGGGCTGGTCTTGCTCATCGTCAGTTCGCGCATCCTCGTCTGGGGCGCGGTCGAGATCGCGCAGACACTGGGCGTCAGCGACCTGGTGATCGGATTGACCATCGTCGCGCTGGGCACGTCGCTGCCGGAACTGGCCGCGTCAGTGGTCGCCGCGCGCAGGGGCGAGCATGAAATCGCGATCGGCAACCTGATCGGGTCCAATATGTTCAACCTGCTTGCGGTGCTCGGCATCGCGGGCGTCATCGCGCCGATGCCGTCGATCGCCGCCGAGGTGTTCGCACGCGACTGGTCCACGATGATGGCGATGCTGGTCGCACTGTTCGCGATGGCCTATGGGTTTCGCGGTCCCGGTCGCATCAACCGGTTCGAGGGACTGCTGCTACTCGCCGCCTATGTCGCCTACAACGTCTACCTGGTGGCCGACGTGGCCGCTCCCCTGGCTCAGGGAACCCCCGCCCCGTGAGCAGCGTCCGGCGCGGTGAAGTTCGGGATGCCTGCCGCAGGGGGGCAGCGCTCGGCGCGACAGCGACGAACTCACCGTACCCGGCGGATCGAATGCGCGACGGCACCGGTGCCAGGGAAAGTGCGCTTCAACGGCGCTAATCGCCGGCCCGCTCGCGGGCACTGGCGGACGCGAGCGACTCGCGCAACTGCTGTTCCAGCGCATTGAGTTCGGCGCTCGCCTTGGCCCTTGCGGCGCGGCCCGCGTCGGCGATCCTCAGACTGTCCTCGATCGTGTCGATCAGCGCCTTGTTGGCCTCACTGACTGCCTCGATGTCGAATATGCCGCGCTCGATCTGGCGCCGCGTCTCGGCGTTCGCCTGACGCAGATTGTCTGCGTTGCTGCGCAGCAGATCATTGGTCAGGTCCGACGCCGCCGCCACCGCCTCGGCCGCCTCGCGCGATCGACGGATGGTCAGCGCCTGCGCGAGCTGTTGCCGCCACAGCGGCACCGTGTTGACCAGCGTGGAATTAATCTTGCCGACCAGTGCCTTGTCGTTTTCCTGCACCAGGCGAATACTCGGCAGACTCTGCATTGCCACCTGCCGTGTCAGGCGCAGGTCATGCACCCGGCGCTCCAGGTCGTCACGCACCGTGCGCAGGTCGCGCAGCTGCTGGGCGGCCAGCGTATCGTCCTGCCCGGCGGCCGCGTCCGCTTGCGCGGGGATGACCCTGTCGTCGAGTTCGCGCAGCTTCTGTTCGCCCGCCGTGATGTAGCGCTCGAGGGTATGAAAATAATCGAGATTCGCCGCGTACAGCCGGTCCAGCGACTCGATGTCGACCAGCAGGCCGGTCTTGTGCTGTTCGAGCCGACCGGTAATATCCTCGATCTGGTCGCGCACGTTCTCGTAGCGTTGCAGGACCTTGGCCGCATCGCGTCCCTTGCCGAGCAGTCGGCCGAACCAGCCTGCCCTGCGATTCGGGTCGAGACCACTGAGGTCGAAACCGCGCAGCGTGAGCACCATGTCGTTCAGCGCCTCACCGGCAGGCCCGGCGTCCTTTGCCCGCACGCGCTCGAGCATGCTGTCCGACACGGTGGTCAGCTGTTCCTGCGCCCGACTGCCGAAGAACAGCACCGAATGGCTGTCGTCGATGTCCAGCTCGGCCAGCAGCGGGGTCAGCTCGGCCGGCTCGACGGTCCGTGCGGTCGCAGCCTCCAGTGCCGTATCGGTCGGCGCAGCGGGCTGCTCCGGGCGGCCGTTCGTGGGTTCGTTGGGTGTCTGCATCGCTGCGCGCCTCCAGGTGCTCGTCTGCCGCTTGCTCTCAGGTTATGCCTTCGCGTTCCAGTTGCTTGCGCAACACCTCGATCTGTACGTCCAGATCGAATACCTCGTGCTCCGCCAGCTGCCGGAGTTGTCGACCGAAAACGTTCTCGATCTCCACCAATACGGTGCGGAAATTCTGCTCGAGTTCCTGGCCCTGCGCCAAACGGTGGGTCGCCGCATAACGACTCGCGACCCTTTCGGCGCCCTCGAGGTACACATTGATGAACTTGCGCGCCCGAAAACGTTCGGCGGGCCTTTCAACGATCTGGTCGAGTATCGCCCGTCCCTGGCCCGCGATGCGTTGCAGGCGCTGCGTGAGTTCCAGGTTGCGGATGCGCAGTGCGGCCTTGTCGATTGCCAGGATCCGCTGCTCCGCCTGCTCCAAGGCCTTTTGCAGCTGTTTGTCGCGGACCAGTTTACGCGGCCTGCCGAAGGCCTCGGGCGGCCGTGGCAAGCGGTAGCGCATGTGGAACCCGGCCATTGCGAGCAGGCCGAAGGCGAGGCTGACCAGCGCACCCTGGCCCACGGCCCCGTAGGCCGCGAGCACCGTGCCGGCCGCGACCGACAGCGCCGCCAAGTATTTGTAGGGCAGGCCGAAGGCCCGGGTGAAGCGGCGATCCGGTGCAAGCAGTTCCTCGACGATACCGCGCCTGTTGAGGAATCCGCCCACGACGATCAACGCACAGGCCAGCGCCGCGGCCGCCGCGGCGGAAAAGACGCCCCTGGCGAGCGACACGACGGTGGCCAGCGCCAGCGGCGCGGCCAACAGGTACAGCAGCACGCCGCGCAGCCCCAGGCGTGAACGACGCCAGGCCGAGAACTGGCCACCGACATCGCGAGCAGCCCTGAGCAGTGCATCAGCCCCGGGCCCGTCCCGCTGACCCGGCGGACTAGAAGGCACGGATCAATGCCTGGCACGAAACCAGGCCCACACTGGCCAGCAGAACAAGCGTTCCGAGAATTCTTATCCACATCGGCCCAAGGCTCCGAAGTCCCCGCGGGGGTTCATGCGGCTGCAAGACCCACCGCCCCTACGCGAGACATGGGGACGGTCGGGTCATTTTTCCAGTGCGGAAAGGGCCGCCCGCAGGATCGACCACAGACAGCCTCGCCGCATCGCACATCGCGACGGCGAGCCGGGATACCTGGCGCGCAGGGAACGTCACTGTGCTAGTGCCAGCGGCGGCGGCGCGCCTCTTCCACCAGTGCCTCGAGCACCGCCCGGGCGTTATCATCAAGCGGCTCAAACCAGGTGCCGACGACGTAGCTGTGCAACGCGATGCGGCGTACCTCCTTGACCCGACAGTCGAGGGCCAGCTCGGCCATCGCCGTTGCCACGGACGGCGGGAGCACGACCCGGAGACGATCTCCCGGGCACAGGATACTGCCCCGTTGCGCGAGACCGACTACGGCCTCGCGGCTCAACGCCAGACCGATGCCGGCAACCGAAAGGTCCAGCGACCGCGCGGCGAAGCGGTCGCCTGCCGCGCCGCGCAGCTGCACCGCACTCTCCCAGGCGAATCGGGGATACAGTCGACGTTCGCGCATAACTGCCACAGTTTAACCTCGAGTTGCCCGAAGCACCGAAAATGCGGTCGCCGTGTCGAATGGCCGCGAACGGCGCGAATCGCATCTGACCCCTGTTCCCCGCGGGCCACGCAGCGTCAGCAGCGCACGCGTTCCAGTATCTGCCCGTCGGCGATCGCGAGTATCTCGCCTTCATGCAACGGCTCCCAGGCCTCGTCGGTCAGGGGCACGCTGGCCACCAGGCCCAATGCCTGCGACACACTCTTCAGCATGACACCGGCACCGGCCAGATCCGGGACCGCCTCCCGGCAACTGCGCTGCAGCACATGCAGACCCGGGAACCTCGCCTGGCTGTCGGGCGGGATGCGGTGGTCGGCATGGGCGAACAGCACCTCGCTGTCGGAATAAAGAAAATTGGCGGTACCAAGCTTCCGCAGGCGGCGCGAGAAATCGCAGATCACGGCGAGTCTGTCGGACAGCGACGGCACCGCGCCCGCCGCCGCATCCCAGACCTCGACCAACCGCGCCATCAGGCCGCAGAACGCCATCTCGGAATCGGTGTCGCCGACCGGCAGGAAGCGCCATGATTCAAAATCGGCGTGCCCGAGTATCCGGGGCAAATCGCCGTTGTGGGCGAACAGGTGCATGCGCCCCCCCAACTCCCTGGCGAACGGCTGGGTATTGCGCAGTGCGACCTCGCCGGCCGTCGCCAGCCGGATGTGCGAGATCACCAGGTCGCTTGGCGGACCGTGTTGTTCGATGTAGCGGACGAGCTCGCTCTCGCTGGCCGCCCTCGGCTCGCGCAACAGCAGTGCGTCGCGCCCCGCATAAAACGCGACCCCCCACCCGTCCCGATGCGGGCCCTCCGCGCCGCCGCGGCGCGCGAGCAGTTCCAGCGAGAAATCGACCAGTGTCGGCAGGAGGCTCGACATCGCGAACAGCTCACACATCCTGCGGCACCCGGCGCCAGGCGCACGCGGTCATGGGATACGGAGCGGGCAATCTCAATGCCACAGACCGTTCAGGTGCCAACGCGGTGGCCGCGTGACCGGCTGGTCCATGGCCCAGTGCCGATCCACCGGGGCCTCGTAGAGCCCGAGCATGCCGGCCGGACCGACTTCGGCCACCTTCAGGGACATCAGCCGGCGGACGCGCTCGGCCGTCTCGGGATGGGTACGCAGCAGCGACGGCTCGGGGATCCGCCGCCCCGGCATCAGTACCTTTTCCAGCCACCCCCCCTGCCGGCGTTCGATCTTGACCAGCGCACCCGCGAGCCCGTCCGGGTCGCCGGTCAGCCGGACCGCATTCAGGTCCGCGTCGTACTCCCGCGCCCTGGACAGCGCGAGCTGGGCCAGCGCACTGAGCACAGGCGCGAAGATCAGCAGCAGGATCGCGTACCAGTTGATCGTGACACCGGAGAACATCATCAGCGGCAGATTCAGCAACAGCAGGAACTGTCCGATCAGTGACAGGAGGCTGGTCGCGCGGCTGAACACGTCCGCCAGTCCCATGACCCAGAGATCGTTGTTGCGAATGTGACTCATCTCATGCGCCAAGACGCCGACCAGCTCGGCCTTGTCCAGGCCGCGGACAAGCCCGTCCGTGACCGCGATCGCGGAATGCCGCGGGTTGCCCACCGCAAACGCATTGAGCATGCCACTCGGTACGTAGTAGAGATCGGGCCGCCGCTCCAGTCCGGCGCGTTCCGCGAGCACGCCCACGATGCGCGAGAGCCCGGGGGCGCGTTCGGCCCCGATCGCCGAGGCGCCATAGAGGCGCATCACCCAGGCCGGTGACATGCTTGGATTCAGGAACACCGCGACCAGGCCCACCGCAATCAGCACCAGCACACCGGCCTTGCCCCACAGCAGCCAGCCCAGCAGCCCGAGAAAACCGCCCATGAAGGTCAGCAATGTCAATGACTGAAGCCGATTCAGCCAGGCATGCTGTTGCCATCGCCCCAGATCGATCCCATCGCGCTGCATGTCGCCCTGCGGTCCCCCCGTTTCCCGATGCGGCGTCGGCGCCGCTACCCGCGATCCCGTGCGCTACCGACTGCATGTCAGTCATTCTGCCTGCCGGCGGAGTCCGGCTCAAACGGGGCCCGGGGCCGACCGGAATTGAAGCGACCGCCGACCATGGCCCTTGCAACCCGCTGGATTCGGTCTAAGAAATTAGTGAGGAACAAGAAACAGCAGCCGGGACCGCGGTCCCGCACCGCGATAACGGGCCATGTCGACCGATTTTCTGCCACGGGCATCAACTGACCGCAAGCCACCTGCGATGATCGCCGACCTGCTGGACCAGGCGGGGATCCGGATAGACGGTGATGCCCCCTGGGATATCCAGGTCCTGGACCACCGCTTCTACCGGCGCGTGCTGATGCGCGGGAGCCTCGGCCTCGGCGAGGCCTATATGGACGGCCTGTGGGACGTGGCGCAGCTGGATGCATTTTTTGACCGCGTGCTGAGGGCCGACCTGGACCGCAGGCTCGGCGGGCTGCACAAGGCGCACATCCTGGCCGCGGGGCTGCAAAACCTGCTGTTCAACCGCCAGTCCGGGCAACGTGCCTATGATACATGGTGCTGAATTTCGTCGAGCCGCTGGACCCGGATCTGGCGCGTTATCTCG
>CBFCWF010000232.1:0-6766 GCA_965601425.1 uncultured Chromatiaceae bacterium
GGCCCACTATCTGCGTGGTGCCAGTCTGATCGAGGCCTATTGGAAGAGCGTCGCCTGGCCCGGGGAGGGTTTGTTCATCGGCGAGCCGCTGGCCGCACCGTTCTCACGGCGCGGCCAGCTCGCCTTAACGGAAGTGTCGCCGTGCTGCCGCCTGGAACGCTGCCGCCGGGGCACTATGCATTGCAGTCGTCCGAAATGCCGGTGGGCCCCTACAGAGACTCGGGCAGGACGCTCTCAATTGGTACCCTAATGGGCGACGAGCAGACGATCGACGGCCTTGATCGCTCCTACTATCGGCTGCAGCGTCGCGCCCCAGACGCAGATTCGCTGCAATAACACGCGACGACGTCGGGAAGCGTCGCCTCGTAGCGCGGCTCACGCGAGGCAGCGGCGCAGGTCTGCATCCCAGGTCGGCATCGTGAGGCCGAAGGCCTGCTCCAGCCGCGCGGGGTTCATGCGCGAGTTCGGCGGTCGCGCGGCCGGGGTCGGGTAGGCGCTGGTCGGGATTGGCTCCAGTTCGCAGGGGAGGCCGAGCTGGTCGCGGATTGCGGTCGCGAAGCCGAACCAGCTGGTACTGCCGGACGGGGCCAGATGGTAGACGCCGCGCAGGGCCATCTCTCCAGCCCTGTCGGAGGGCCACTTCGCCAGCACGTGCGAAGACACCTGCGCAATCGTCCGGCACCAGGTCGGTGCGCCGATCTGGTCGTCGACGATGCGCAGGCGGTCGCGCTCCGTCATCAGGCGGCGCATCGTCAGCAGGAAATTGTGCCCGCGCATCCCGTACACCCAGCTCACGCGCAGGATGACCGCGGCACAGCCGGCGGCCAGCAGGGCCTCGTCGCCGGCGAGCTTGGTGCGGCCGTAGACATTGATTGGGCAGGTCGGGTCCGTTTCCCGATACGGCGTGTCTTTGCTGCCGTCGAACACATAATCGGTCGAGTAGTGCAGCACCCGGGCACCATGCTGTGCGGCCCAGGTGCCGATCAGGCCCGGCAGCTCGGCGTTGAGCTGCGTCGCCAGCTCGGTCTCCTCCTCGGCCCTGTCGACCGCGGTATGGGCCGAGGCGTTGACGATGACGTCCGGCGCGACCCTGTCCAGCGTCGCCTGCACCGCTGTCAGGTCCGTGTTGTCGAGCACGATGTCGGCGCCGGGCGTGCGTTCGGCGGTGACCAGCTCGCCGAGCACCGACAGTGTGCGCTGCAGTTCCCAGCCGACCTGGCCGCTGGCGCCGAGCAGCAGGATTTTCATCGTTTATAGGTACTCATGCGTGATTCGGGCACGTCGGCCAGCAGCGGCGCAACGCGGTCCTTGTCCGACAGCACGGGGTCGCCGTCGAGCGGCCAGTCGATCGCGAGCGTCGGGTCGTCCCAGCGCACCGCGAACTCACTGGCCGGACTGTAGATGTCTGTGGTCTTGTAGCCGAACAGCGCGGACTCGCTGAGCACGTAATAGCCGTGCAGGAAGCCCGGCGGCACATAGAACTGCAGCCCGGTAGTGCCGTCCAGCACGACGCCCTGTGAGCGGCCGAAGGTCGGCGAGCCGACGCGCAGGTCGACCGCGACGTCGAACACCGCGCCCGCGAACACCTGCACCAGCTTGCCCTGGGCATGCGGCTCCTGGGCGTGCAGGCCGCGCAGCACCCCCTTCGCCGAGCGCGCGAGGTTGTCCTGCACGAAGGTCTCGGCGATGCCGGCCTCGCGGTAGCGGGCGTCCTGCCAGACCTCGGCGAACCAGCCGCGCGCGTCGCCGTAGCGCTTCGGCTCGATCAGCCGGAGACCGGGAATATCGTACTCGGTGACCTTCATGACGGCGATCCGTGTTCCAGCAGTTCAAACAGGTATTGGCCGTAGCCGTTCTTGGCCAGCGGTTCGGCCATCGCGCGCAGCGCCGCGTCGTCGATCCAGTGGTTACGCCAGGCGATCTCCTCCGGGCAGCAGATCTTGAGCCCCTGGCGTTTCTCGATGGTCTCGACGAAGCCTGCGGCCTCCATCAGCGAGTCGTGCGTCCCGGTGTCCAGCCAGGCCATGCCGCGCCCGAGCTGCACCAACTCGAGCTCGCCGCGCTCCAGATAAAGCCGGTTCAGGTCGGTGATCTCGAGCTCGCCGCGCGGCGAGGGCTCGAGCCCGGCGGCCAGGTCGCACACCTGGGCATCATAGAAATACAGCCCGGTGACCGCATAGTTGGACTTGGGCCGTGCGGGCTTCTCCTCCAGGCTGATCACCTGGCCGTGGGCGTCGAACTCGGCGACGCCGTAACGCTCCGGGTCGCGCACCCAGTAGCCGAACACGGTCGCGCCGGCGGTCTTCTCGGCCGCGTGGCGCAGCAGCTTGCTCAGCCCGTCGCCGAAGAAGATGTTGTCCCCGAGCACCAGGCAGCAGGGCTCGCCGGCAACGAACGCGCGCCCGATCAGGAACGCCTGGGCCAACCCGCCCGGTTCGTCCTGGATCGCGTAGTCGATCGTCAGGCCCCACTGGCTGCCGTCGCCGAGCAGCTGCCGGAACTGCGGGTTGTCGCGCGGCGTCGTGATGATCAGCACCTCGCGGATGCCGGCCATCATCAGGGTCGACAGCGGGTAGTAGATCATCGGTTTGTCGTACACCGGCAGCAGCTGCTTGCTGATCGACAGCGTGATCGGGTGCAGGCGCGTGCCGGCGCCGCCGGCCAGGATGATGCCTTTCATCTTGCCGCCTTACTCCGCGGCCTGCTGCAGGCCGAGGCGCTGGCCCGCATAGCTGCCGGCGCGTACCGCCTCGCACCAGTCGATGTTGTCGAGATACCACTGCACGGTGCGGCGCATGCCGCTCTCGAAGGTCTCCTGCGGTTCCCAGCCGAGCCGGTCGCGGAGCTTGCTCGCGTCGATCGCATAGCGCCAGTCGTGCCCGGGGCGGTCGGCGACGAAGGTCTTGAGCTGGGCATGCGGCACGTGCGGCGCGTCCGGCACCAGCTCGTCGAGCAGGCTGCACAGGGTGTCGACCACCTCGAGGTTGGTCTTCTCGCTGTTGCCGCCGACGTTGTACATCTCGCCCGGCGCGCCGTGCTTGACCACGTGCCAGATCGCGCGGCAGTGGTCCTCGACGAACAGCCAGTCGCGCACATTGCCGCCGGTGCCGTAGATCGGCAGCGGCTTGCCG
This sequence comes from uncultured Chromatiaceae bacterium, assembly GCA_965601425.1. Classification (GTDB taxonomy): domain Bacteria; phylum Pseudomonadota; class Gammaproteobacteria; order Chromatiales; family Chromatiaceae; genus Thiosocius. Next base: position 3,132 of record CBFCWF010000232.1, read on the forward strand.
GCCAGCGCGTTCAGGATCATGAGCGGGATCAGCTTTTCCGGGTACTGGTACGGGCCGTAGTTGTTCGAGCAGTTCGTCGTCAGCGTCGGCAGGCCGTAGGTGTGGTGCCAGGCCTGGACCAGGTGGTCCGACGCGGCCTTCGAGGCCGAGTAGGGCGAGCTCGGGGCGTACGGGGTCTGCTCGGTGAACGCGCCGGTCTCGCCGAGCGAGCCGTACACCTCGTCGGTCGAGACGTGCAGGAAGCGGAACGCCGCCCGGCCCGCGTCGTCCAATGTGCGCCAGTAGGCGAGCGCACGGTCGAGCAGGTTGTAGGTGCCGACGACATTGGTCTGGATGAACGCACCGGGCCCGTCGATCGAGCGGTCGACATGGCTCTCGGCCGCGAAGTTCACGATACAGGTCGGCCGGAAGTCGGCAATCAGCCCTTGCACCACGGCCTGATCGGCGATGTCGCCCTGCACGAAGCGGTAGCGCGGGTGGTCCTCGATCGCGGCGAGCGTCTCGCGATTGCCGGCGTAGGTCAGCAGGTCGAGGTTCGCGACCGCGGCGTCCGAGTCGGCGATCAGGTAATGAATGAAGTTGCCGCCGATAAAGCCGGCGCCGCCGGTTACCAGGACGCGGGGCGGGGTGGCGATACGCGAGTCGGATTCCATCGTCAGCTAAGGTTGTATCGTTGTCCAATCCTCCAAGATATTAAACGAATTGCGGTCCACCGTCGCGCGGTGTTGGGAATCGACTATGTTTCATTGCGGGTTCTGGCCTCTCTCACAACCGAGTGCCGGTCTGCTGGCAGGCCTCCCTTGCGGAATTAGAACGGCCGTTGGGGACGGCTTTGGTCGTAGCTTTGCCGATCGGGCGTGCTCGGACTTGACCGTTGGGAATTAAAGTTTGGCAGAATCGGGTTATGCCTCGGCTGGGAACAGCAAAGTTGGTAGTGCGGCCGCCGGACAATGCCGGAGCCTGTTCGGATGGGGCACCAGCGGCGGTATCGGCAAAGTAAAGCGAGGCGACCGCAGCGACGAAAAAAACGGGAGGTTACGCAGATGCCTGGATGCAGTGGTGACAGATTGGCAGAGACGAAGCGGCGTATAGGCTGCGTTGGCGGTACGGCGCCGCGCACTCGGTCAGGTCAGATACCGATGTTGGGTTCGTTGTTGGCGCTGATCGCCGTCGGTCCGGCATCTGCCGGATTGATCTTCGACGTGGCATTCAACGATCCGGGCGGAACGAATGCCGGCTACTATGCGGCGATCGAGTCACATGTGTTGGCCGCCGGGGCGTTGTGGGATGTCGGTATCGCGGGCAACGCCGAGCTGGAGGTCGAGGTCAATTTCGACAACACGACGGCACGGGCCTCCGGTCGGAGCGCGACCAGCTCCTATGTCTCCACCATCGGGTCGATCAACGTGTTCGAGCAAGGTGCCGCGGCCGAGATCAACAACGGCATCGATCCCAATGGTCCGGCGCCGGATATCCAATTCTATTTCAACAGCACTTATATTGCGGACGAGCTATGGTTCGATCCGAATCCTGCTGCCAGCGGTGCGTCGGTGCCGGATGACAAGACCGATGCCCTGTCCGTCATCGTCCACGAGTTTGCCCATGCCTTCGGATTCAACGGTTGGCGAGATCCCTTCACCGGGGACCTGCCCGCGGACTATATGTCGACGTTCGACGTCTTCACCGTGTTCGACGGCGTCGATTTCTTCTTCTCCGGGGCAGAGGCGGTGTTGCTCTATGGTGGCGATGTGCCGCTGACGTATGGGAATATCTACCACGTCGGCAATGCAGCGCCGCGTCCCGGGTCCGATCTGATACCGGATTTGATGAACGGGGTCATGTACGAACGCGGCTACCGCTATGACATTTCCGCGCTGGATTTTGCGATGCTGTCGGACGTGGGTCTGCCGATTCAGTTTGCGTCAGTGCCCGTACCGATGCCCTGGCTTCTGCTGGCGGCCGGACTGATCCCGCTGGCACAGCGGACGCGGATTGCCGCTCGTCGACAATTGCCGGATCCTTCGCATGCGAGCGCCCTAAACCGCGCTTAACGGTCGTGGCCGATCGGCAGGGCAGCCAATCGACAACACAGACGGGAGGCGTGTGCTGCGCTCGGCCCAGCGGCTGCAGCCGCAAACGCCGCTCTGCGCCAGTCGCCTGGCTTGGCGCGGCGTCGGCTGGATGATGGCGAAATGGCGACTTTTCTAAGCGGGCCCGCGGTAAGCCAGTCACAGGGAATGCCGGCCCCCCATCAGTTCGGCGATGATCTGAGGGTCGGCTCTCGAAAAGGCGCTGCTGCCGAAATCGTTTGTGCGTTGGGCTGATCGCTGGGGGCGCGCCGCTCACGGACGCGATGGGCACCGGTCGGGCGGTCTCAAACATTCTTGCCAGCTGCCGCCTTATTGTCCCAAGCTGTCAATGTGTTAGCATCCGCTGATATGGCTCATAGCTGAGGGAGCAGGGATGTACGAGGCCTTCTACGAACTGACCGAGAAACCGTTCTCGATACAGCCCGATCCGGCGTTTCTGTATTTCGGCCAGCGGCACTCGCTCGCCTATACCATGCTCGAGTACGGCGTGGAGCACCGTGCCGGTTTCACGGTGATCACCGGCGAGGTCGGCTGCGGCAAGACCACATTGATCAGGCAGTTGCTCGACAATCTCGACGAAGACGTCACGATCGGTCTGATCTCCAATACCCAGAATGAGATCGGTGAACTGCTCAAGTGGGTCCTCCTGTCATTCGACCAGCCGTATGACTCGACCGACAAGGTGGCGCTGTTCGATCAGTTGCAGCGCTTCCTGATAGACGAGTACGGCAAGGGCCGGCGCACGGTGCTCATCATCGACGAGGCGCAGAATCTCGCCGGCAGCACGCTCGAAGAGCTGCGGATGCTCTCCAACATCAATGCCGACAAGCATCAGCTGTTGCAGCTGGTACTGGTTGGCCAGCCGCAACTCAAGCAGCTGCTGCGCCGGCCGGAGCTGGAGCAGTTCGCGCAGCGCGTCTCGGTCGATTTTCATATCGCGCCGCTCGCCGCCGGGGAAGTGGCCGATTATATCGAGCACCGCCTGGCCGTGGCCGGGCGTGAGTCGCCGCTGTTCGATCAGACGGCCGTAAGCCGGATCGCCGAGGCGACACGGGGCGTCCCCCGAAAGATCAACATCCTGTGCGACACCGCATTGGTGTACGGTTTTTCGCTCGAGGCCGAGATGATTAGGTCGGAAATCGTCGAAGAGGTGCTCAAGGACAAGGCGCAGTACGGCGTATTCGATTCCATCGAGTCACCGGATGGCAGTCATGCCCCCGAGCGCCGGTCCAACCCACCGTTGAATCCGGTCGGCCTGCCCAGCGACGATGCGATCGCGCGCGAGTTGTTTCCGTCGCTGAGCAAGAAATAGTGCCGGTCCGCCATCATCCGGCGCTTTTTTCGGCCCGCGAAGGCGATGCTTGTTGATCCTGGGATTGAGGGTATTCGCAGCGCCAGTCACTGCCGCCTGCGTCGATTTCAGATTGATGCGAAGCTTTGCGGCCTATTGACGTTTCATTCAGTGATAATCACGCTCGTGCCGTAACGCCTTTATCTATCGTGACTGTGACCTACAATGCGGCGGAAACCCTGCGCACCTGGCTC
>CBFCWF010000233.1:0-6749 GCA_965601425.1 uncultured Chromatiaceae bacterium
CGATGTGCTTGAAGTACTCGTGATCGCCGAAGAAGCTGTCGAAGCTGTCTGCGGGGTCTCCGGGATCACCGTTGGCATCGGCGAGGCCAGCCAGTAAGTAGAAATCGTCTGTGAAACGCCAGCGCACTGCAGCACCCAGGCCCTGGTCCGGGGCGGGCATGGTGGGATTGGTGCTGAACGCGAGATTGATAAAGTCGGTCCAGGGGTTCACGAAACCGTAAACGTCGACGTAGTCGGTGACATCGACGATGCCGGCCACGAACGCCACCCGGTTCTGTTTGAATGACTGGTGCCAGTAGAGGTTAGTCAGTAACGAGCCGGCGCCACTGAAAGGGGTAGCCGTTAAGCCGGCATAGCCAATCTCACTGGCCAGATCCTGAGGCGAGATATCGGTGCCCAGTCGATGGCGGTTCTCCACCTTGAAGGTCAACGCGCCCGTATCTGGCGAGCCCCGGCCTAGCAGGGTCCAGGTGCCGTACAACCGCACCACGCCACCAGCCGCATGATCCGTCCCAAGACTATCGTCCGCCGCCTGATAGAGGGCGTTGTAGTCGGCGCCGAAAGTCAATCCATGGTCCTTTTGGATCCGTGCCTTGAAATCGTAATAAGGCTGAAAGCTATGGGAAAACCCCGCGAAGCGGTACGGGGTCATCCTGGCCTCATGGTCTGCTTTGACTTGGGCGCCGACACTCGTGGGACCGCCGAAGTGGAACTGCGAAGGATAGTCGGCCGTAACTCCTTCGTCGACGGCGCGTTCCGCGGTCGCCTGCTGGGCGAAGGCGGTTTGAAACAAACCGAGCGTCAGGAGTACTGTCGTGGCAAGCGGCGCGGCGGCTTCGAGCATCCGCTGCATCCTTTTTTTCGCATCTTCTTTCAGCAGCCGGCCGGTTTCCATCAGTGAGCCCTCCTTCGATTTTCCGGTCAAAGGGTGGCCTTGGGTGGTACGAGGGAATAGGCGACGACAATTCCAGCTAAAATCGCGAACATATTGACCAGAACATGCCATTCCGCGCCGAGGCCACTGACCAGTCCGCCGGTTTCCACTGCATGCAGGCCGCGATAGGCCGCGGCGCCCGGCACCAGCACCATGACGGCCGTCAACATGACGATGGATGTAGGACGGCGCAACCGCCAGGCATAAAGATTGGCGTAGAGACCCAGCACCAGGGCGCCGACGAAGGACCCCTGCCAAAATCCGTAGTGACTGCCGGCCACGATGCCGGCGTAGGCCAGCACACCACCCAGCACGGTCCAGCCAAAATCCTTGGGGCGCACCTGGAAGACCACCGCCAGACCCACCACCAGGAAGGTCACAAACACCCAGGTCCAAACTGCAGGGATGCCGGGTGGGGTAACCGCCGCGGGGACCGCCGACAAAGCATTAACAAGCACCCTGCCGATGGCCGCGCCGATGAACAGCTTGAGCGTGATCATTACGCCGCCGATGAACCGGTCCATGCCGGAAATGACGTGCTTGGCGGCGAGCTCGGCCAGGCCCAGAGTCAGGGCCAGGCCGGGGATCAGGACGATCAGAGCGCAGAGGGTGACGATGAAGGCATCGCTGCCGGGCATGAACAGGGCCGCCGCGTTGGCCAACACCGAGGCGACGAATGCCGCCGACAGCTCCAGCGTGTGGGCCACCCAGCGGGAACGTCCCGCCAGCAGGACGATGGCGTAAACCGCCAGGCTCAACACCCCGGCCAGAAAGATATCGCCCCAGGACACCGACAGTAACACCGCAAAGCCCGCTCCGGACAGGACATAGCCCAAGGCCACCAGCCAACGGCCGTAAATCGGTGATTGACTACCGATGCTCTTCAGACGCGTCGCACCCTCGGCCACTGTGAGCACCCGCGACTCGACCTGGTCTACCAGCTCACCGACCCGCGCCAGCTTGTCCATGTCGAAGGTCGGCGGGGCCATGCGGGCAAAATGGCTCTGCTGCTGCACGTCACCGTCCCGCCAGAAAATAAAATTGATGTAGGACGGCGTCACCAGAAACTCGCCGTGCAGGCCCAGCGTCCGGGCAACCCGGACGAGGTAGGATTCGAGCCGGTAGGACGATACCCCGTAGCCATGCCCAACCGTACCGAGCGCGATGATGAAGCGGCAGGCCTCGTCGAAAGTCTGCATCGTCATGTTCTCTGTATTCATACTGCGTCCTGCAACACATCCAGATAGATCAGGTCCGCCGCAGCGTCCATTTGCCCCTGCGGGAACATACGGATTTTGCGCGCTTGGGTGAGCGAGGTCAGGGGGCTGGCTAGCTCGCCCCCTGGTCCTACGCAGGTGCGTCACTAGAAGCCGAATGTATAGTAATCACTCATCCGATCTTCTATGTGATTGGTGCCCTCAATGGGGCCCACATCACCGAGGTACCAGCGCACACTGATCTCAGGCTTCGACAGGTCGGTCGTCGTGTTGATCAGTGTTCTTTCCTTTGGACCCGCCTCGGCCAGCTCATCATCTCCAAAGGCACAGTGAATCGCATCGGTAAGTGCCGTCACATCTTCCTTTTTGAAGGGGGGCGTCAGGTTTTCATAGGTGTCCCGCAAGATGATCTGGCGCGTGAAGGTGTTGTGCTCATGGGCCATGTCGAAATCCGGGTAGGTGCTCGGGTCCGGATACCTGGTGTTTGGGTGATTCGTCACAAAAAACGGCTCATTGGCGTCACGGTCGGCGAAGACATAGGCCTGTGAATGCCGGTCGATCTCAAACGCGGTGGCGTTACCACTTCTATCCGCGATCAGTAGGTGGGCACGCATGATGGTCTGCATCATGCGATTCTTGAGGATTGCCTTCTTGGCCTCTTCCACGGTGGCGCAGGTGTCCAGCAGGAACGCGAACAACTGGGTCAGCGTGATCCCCGACACATTCTGGCCTCCGGCCGACCCGATCTCGTCACCGATACCCCAGGGGTCGTGCATTGCCGTGACGTAGAGGCCCTTTTCGTTGATCGCATCGATCCAGGGGGCCAGCAGTTCCTGCCCCCCTACGTGGATGCTCCTGAAACCATCTTTCGGTCGAGTTTCCAGGACTATGGCGCGTGACCAGGCATTATGAGCAGCTTGCGGCGGTTTCTTGCCGAGCAACCCGCTCCACAACGGCATTGCCATGAGGTCGAAGTTCCTGGATACATAGGTTGCACCGTCTTTGGTCTTCTCGATGGGAAGAACGGCTCCGGAGCAGGTGTTCGCCCCCAGGTCCGCGCCTCTCGCTTCGTCATACCAATCGAACGGCAAGACGGTGGCATCGAATACGACGTCATCTTCCGGCAGGCCATAGGCTCGCTGCACACCCCTGCTTCTTTCGAGCATCTGCGGCCAGTTCGTTGCCAGATACTCACGGCGCGCTTCGGCATAAATGGGGTGGTCATAGACACCCAGCTTGCAGCCGTACTCGTTCTTGGCAAGCGTGCCAAGATCGAAACCGATCTCCTCATAGGTCCCCTCGACAATGATGTGCCGGGGTTTGCTGTAGTCATCTTTACTGAATGGGAAAACCGGTTCATTTTTCAGAATGCTCATGACTTTCTCCTCTGTTTATCTCAAGTGAACTCCAATACCTATCGCTTGGCACGCCGAAGATCCCGGTCGACCCTGATGCGGCGAGGCTACTTGCGCGCCACTCTGATGGGTTTTCCGGGATAAACGCCTTGTAAAACCTCGGAATCTTTCACCACGATGGTGCCATTGACCACCACATAAGGAATGCCGGTGGATGGCAGACCGCCGTCTTTCATCGTGGCGTTGTCTATGACGGTTTCGGGGTCGAAGATGGTCAGGTCCGCATCGCTTCCTTCCTGGACCCGCCCCTTGTGGGCCATTTGCGTTACACCGTTATCTTCAAGGAATTTGGCGATCATGTAGGTCATCTTCGAGACCGCGAGGGGCAGCGGGATATCAATCTTCTTCTCCCTCACCAGGCGAAGCAGCCGGGCATGTGCGCCGGCCCCGCGCGGATGGCCATTGACCGCGTCATACGGGGTATCCCAATCCGTAGCGGCTGAACCATCATCACGCATCGAATATGGGAAGGCATCACTGCCGAGCACGGTGGTCGGATGCGCAAGTGCCTGGTAGACGGTTTCCTCCGTGGCGTTGTAGAACATGATCGATGTGCTGGGTGCCGTCTTTACCAACTCTTCGTAGCGCGCCTTGGTCAAGGGTGTGACGGTCGCGGTTTCGATGATGTCTTCGTAATCGCGACCCATGTTGTTCTGGTAGTTATCCGGATGGAGATAATCGGCGGCCACGATCGAGCCCCCGAAGTTGTACGGATAGATCTCCGCCAGGATCTGGATCCCCTTTTCCCGGGCATTGTCGATAAGTTCGAGCGCCGCCGGCGTGTCGGCCAGGGCCTGGGCGGTCATGTGCTGGATAACCAGTCCGCCGCCATACACCTCCTGCGGCGCCATCATTTCGAGAAAACCGAGGAGACCGCTCGCCGGCGGCATCTGGCTGGAGTATCGCCCGTGAAGAAACACCGCCTGTCCGTACTTACCGGCCAGTTTCTGGCAGACCAGGGATTCTGCCTGCGTGCAACCGTCCACCATGTAGCCGGGGCAGTGACCGATCCCGATGGAGCCTTGTTGAAGCCCCTTTTCCAGAAGGCCCTCGATCTGTTCGATCTGTTCCGGGGTCGGCACCTGTGTTGACCATTTCATGGTAAAGCCGGTCTCTTTCGGCGCACCAATCAGGTCATAAACCCAGTCACCCGAGTATTTTGTTTTCAGCTTCGGGTTGAAGACGTGTTCGCGCGCCGCGATGCTGCCCACCGAAGCCCCATAGTTGGTCTGGCTCTTCCCCTCGAGTCCGGCATACCACGCATCCACCGGATACACCCCGGCCTCGAGTTCCATGGGCGTGGTTACCCCGTCACGAAGGGCCAGTTTCTGGCCGAACGGTACATCTGTATTGTGGTGATGCATGTCGATAAAGCCCGGTGCCACCACGTGACCGGTCGCGTCGATGGCCGCTTTGCCCTGGATGGCCTGCTCGGTGACAGCGGCAATCGTACCGTTGTTGACACCGACGTTGCGCACGGCATCCAGATTGGTCTCCGGGTCAATGACTCGACCGCCGATAATTACCAGGTCGTATGATTCGTTCTGGTTGGTCATTGTTGATCTCCTCGGTTGTGTTGAAAGGTTCAAAGTCTTTGGTTCATTGAACGGAGAACCTCCAACCCGAAACCTGCGTTTACACCATCACGCTGACTTTACCTTCGTGGTCAGCCATTCCGGAACGGACAACTGCCAGTGGATGGCGGCCGCGCGAATTGCAAAAATGAACAGGCTGCAGAAAACCGCACTGATGAACCGATATTCGGGAATGAGGTACAGCAGGACCACGTAAAGGGTGCATCCGAACAGGATCGGCGTGGCGTAAAGCTCACGTGTCATCAAAAGGGTCTGGCGTCCTGCCAGCACATCGCGGATGAGGCCGCCGCCGATCGCGGTGACGATGCCCAGTATGATTGCGGCCAGCGGCAGCCCGAATTTCAATCCCCAGACCTTGTCCACCGCCTGAATCGCAAACACGGCCGCACCAAAACCATCGATATACAACATCAGGCTGTAGATCTTTTTGCGAGTGAAAAAGGAATGCGCTGAAAACGCGGCCACACTTGCGCCGAGCGCAACCCAGATGTAGTTCAAATCAGCGGACCAGAAGACCGGTACATCCAGGATCAGGTCTCTGATCGTGCCGCCACCAATCGCCGTAATGATCCCCATCACGCAGGCACCGAACAGGTCGATGCCCCGAGGCGCCACCGCAAGTACTGCCGTGACGGCGAAGGCCACGGTTCCGGCCATGCCAATCCAGTAGCTCAGGTCTTCCATATTCAGTCTCCTGTGCTCGCATCCGTTGCCAGCAGGCGGGCCAGACGGAGTATCGGTGACTGCGATTCGTCGCCGGTGCCGATACAGTCATCAAAAGCCTGCTGCAAGCTGTCACTATCGATGCCATCCTGTGAAGCGATCATGACGATTTCCGACCGCGGACGCAGCGCCCCCCATGGTTCGGTATCGCCGATGTTGTAGCGTTTGCCCACCATCTGAAAAACAACCTTATGCGAGGGCATTTCTTCAAGATAGATAATGCCCTTAGCGCGGTAGATGGTGGCCGGTAATGCTTCGATCGCTGACCGCAGTTTGGGGAGCGACAACGGCTGATCACTGGTCCAATGCCAGGTGGTAAACGGATTGTGCACATGACGGCGAGAAGCGGCCCCGGGCCCGACATTAACGGTATGGATCCCGCTTCCCATCATCAGGTCGAGCGGAACGCGCCCATGATTGGCCGCAAGTATCCGTGCTGCTGGAGCGACCTCCCGCACCATGGCACTCACAACATCCAGGTCTCTCTCATTCACCAGGTCCGTCTTGTTCAACACGACCATATCGGCGTCCCGGACCTGCATGCCCGCCAGGGACGCCATTTCGCCCTGCATGAGTTTGGGGAACTGTTCTGCATCAACCACGGTGATCACATTATCGAGCACCATGATGCGCTCGATTTCCGGCAGCATGAAGGTATTGGCCACCTGAAAGGGCTCTGAAACGCCGCTCGTTTCAACGATCAGCAATTCCGGTGGCTTCTCTCGTTGCACCAGGGTCATGCAGGCCGGAATCAGGTCATCGCGAATGCTGCAGCACACGCATCCATTGGCCAGGCTGACCGTGTCGCCTTCAACACCGACCACCAGCTTGGCATCGATGTTGATGGCGCCGAAGTCGTTGACCA
>CBFCWF010000234.1:0-6721 GCA_965601425.1 uncultured Chromatiaceae bacterium
GGGGAAAAGCTGGACTATGCCGACGCCTATGTACTTTGCAGCCAGTGCCATGCCAACCAGGCGCGGGACTGGGTCTACGGTGCGCACGGCAAGCGGGTCAGTGGCTGGGAGGGTAAGCGCCAGGTCCTGAACTGCACCGCCTGCCACTATCAGCACCGGCCAGCCTTCAAACCGCGGGCGCCGGAATCCGGGCCGGTCGTGCGCCTCGGGCTGGAGCGACCCGCGCATTGGGTCGGGAAAGACGGCGACCGGGCGCAGGTCCATGGCTATGGCGCGGTATGGGAAAGGGTCGAGGAGGGCGCGGCCGAAGGTGCGTCATTGGTGGAGGCGGAGGGGAAATGAGCGACCGGGACGAGCGCAACCACGGGTCGGCCGCGGGCCAGGCGCGTCGCCGTTTCCTCAAGGGACTCGCGTTGGCCGGTGGCGCCGGCGCGGCCCATGCGGCACTCGGCGCCTGGGGCGGCAAGACGTTATCCGACACGTTCGCGGACTTCTTCCAGGAACACTACCAACGCATGACCGAGGCGGAGATTCGCGACACGATCGCGCGCATCGAACGCAAGGCGCAGCAGCGTTACGGCGTGGCGATCGAGTGTGGTAACACGCCGCCGCAGGACGGTGTGTTGTTCGGTTACGCGATCAACGTTTCCAAGTGTCGTGGTTATCGCGACTGCGTGCATGCCTGCGTGAAGGAAAACAACCTGAGCCGCGATACGCAGTATATCCGCGTGATCGAGATGGATCGCGACAGCACCGATCTGCGTCACGGGGATCACTATTACGATCACGAACAGGTCCCGGTGGAGGGTAAGTACTATCTCCCGATGCAGTGTATGCAGTGCGACAATCCGCCGTGCGTCAAGGCCTGTCCGGTCGAGGCGACCTGGATGGAGCCCGACGGCATCGTGGTCGTCGATTACGACTGGTGCATCGGCTGCCGTTACTGCATGACGGCCTGCCCCTACCAGGCGCGGCATTTCAACTGGGGCTCGCCGGACCTGCCGGCGGCCGAGATCAATACCAAGACGCACTACCTCGGCAACCGCCCGCGGCCCCGTGGGGTCGTGGAAAAATGCCATTTCTGCGTCCAGCGCACGCGCGAGGGACGTATGCCGGCCTGCCAGGAGGCGTGTCCCACCGGGGCCAGGATCTTCGGCAACCTGCTCGACCCGCACAGCGAAATTCGCTACGTGCTGCAGCACAAGGCGGTGTTCCGGCTCAAGGAAGACCTGGGCACCGAGCCGAAGTTCTGGTACTTCCGCGATGAGTGAGTCCGAGAACGGCGTCATGCGGTTCATACTCAGCAGCTTCGGCCACCTGCTGCGCGGCGGCTTGGCCTATTGGGCATGGGTGGCGTTACTGACGGCGATCGTCGCGTTGGGTGGCTGGCACTATTACCTGCAGTTGCGCGACGGCTTGGTGGTCACCCATATGACCAACCAGGTCTCCTGGGGGCTCTACATCGCCAACTTCACCTTTCTGGTCGGTGTGGCCGCCGCCGCGGTGATGCTCGTGGTCCCCGCGTATATCTTCCATCGCAAGGACATCAAGGACGTGGTGTTGATGGGCGACACCATGGCGATCGCCGCGGTGACGATGGCCATCCTGTTCGTCGTCGTGGATCTTGGGCGGCCGGACCGCTTCTGGCATCTGATCCCCGGTATCGGGCGCTTCAACTTCCCGGAGTCGATGCTCGCCTGGGACGTCATTGTCTTGAACGGTTACCTGCTGCTGAATCTCGGCATTTCGTTCTACATCGTCTACAACCACTACCGCGACAGGGAACCGAAGGCCTCACACTATTTCCCCTGGGTGTTGCTGGCGATATTCTGGGCGATATCGATCCACACGGTCACCGCGTTTCTCTATTCGGCGAACTCGGCGCGGCCGTATTGGCACAATGCGCTGCTCGCGCCGCGATTCATCGCCTCGGCCTTCGCCTCGGGCCCGGCATTGATGGCGATCGGCCTGCAGATCATTCGCAAGGTAAGCGACTACCCGATTCGCCAGAGCGTGATCCATCACCTGGCCCTGGTTGCGGCGATCGCGCTGCAGGTCACGCTGTTTTTCGTGCTGGCCGAACTGTTCACCGAGTTCTACAACGAGGGTGAGCACGCGGCCTCTGCGCGCTATCTTTTCTTCGGCCTGGACGGGCATGCTGCGTTGACGCCCTGGATATGGACCGCCGTCGTGCTGCTGTCGATTGCGCTGTTGATCCTGATGATCCACCCGCTGCGCACCCATCCGGTCTATATGAATATCGCATTCGTGCTGACCGCGATCGGCGTCTGGATCGAGAAGGGCATGGGCCTCGTGATCCCCGCGTTCGTGCCGACACCGATCGGCGAGATCTATGAATACACCCCGAGCATGACTGAGATCATGGTGTCGCTCGGCATCTGGGCGTTCGGGCTGCTGCTCTTCACGCTGCTGGCGAAGGCCGCCTTGCCGGTTCAGTGTCGCTTTCTCAGACGCATGCGAGATGAGCAGCTGCCGGTCGCCGATGTCGGGACAGCCGAGGCGCGGGGCGACGGCTATGCCCCGGGTCGGGTCGAGGCCTGAGCGGCATCGGGTGACGGCGCAACGGGCTGGCGGAGATCGGCAGCCCATGCGTGTTGCGACCTGACTCCGCCCCGAATTTCCATCTAACCGCACTGGAGACGGACATGAAGAGACTGATTCTTTTGCTTTCCCTGCTGCTGACGCTTGGCGTCGCGCAGGCCGAGACGGTCAAGGGCCGCATCGCGGTCGTCTCGCAGCAGGCCGGGACGATCCAGATCAAGGTCGGGGCAGAGGGCGAAGCGGTGCGGAAGGTGGTCGTGCGCACCGACGCCAACACGCGCTACGAGGGTGCATCGGGCCTCAAGGACCTCGGGCCACCCGACCTGATCGAGGTGCAGCGCGCGTCGGGCCGTCCGGCCGCCAGCATCAAGAAGATCGTGTTCGGTCTGCCGCCGGGTGTGGAAATCGGCGTGCGCGAACTGCTTGGCGTGATGACCGGCGGGCAGCCCTATCATTTGTTCGACGCGCGTCCGGGCAAGCGCTTCGGTGCTGCGCATATCCCGGGCGCCCGGTCGGCCTTCCCCAAGGAGCCGGGTTTCCTCGGCAAGCTGCCAGAAGACAAGTCTGCGCTGCTGATCTTCTATTGCGGCGGGCCCACCTGTCCGTTCACCGGACATTCGGTGAAGGTTGCGCTGGATGCCGGGTACACCAATCTCCGAGGCTTCCAGGCCGGTCTGCCCGGTTGGAAGAAGGCGAAGTTGCCGGTCCATGCGGAACCCGCTTGGCTCGCCAAGCACCTCGATCCGCAACACGTGATACTGGATGTGCGTGACAAGGCCGCGAGCGATAGCTCGCATATCAAGGGTGCGGTGGCGATGCCGGTCGCCAACCTGCAGGCAATGACCCAGCAGTTCATCCAGCAGCAGACGGTCGCCCAGTTGCCCGGCGTCTCCGACATGCGCGCGCCGTTGATCGTCTACGCCGACAGCCATACCTCCAAGGAGGCCCTGCTGGCGTACAAGGAACTGCGGAACTGGGGTTACGGTAACACCACGGTGTTGCGCGACGGCTTCGCCGGCTGGCAGGCTGCGGGTTTGCCCGCGGCGTCCGGGCCGGCCGCCACCCAGATCGTGTTCGAGAAGAAGCTCGCCCCCGGGGCGATAGCGCCCGAGGAGTTCGTCGCGCTGCAGCAATCCGGCGACGGCGTCGTGGTCATCGATGTGCGCACCGACGAAGAGGTCACCGCCGGTCTGATTACGGGCGCGCGGCATATCCCGCTCGAACGGCTCGAAGATGTCGCAGCCGAGCTTGCCGGCGACGACGAGGTGTTGATTTACTGCGCCAACGGGATCCGTGCGGAGATGGCCCATCAGACGCTGAACGAGCAAGGCATCAAGAACCGCTTCCTGAACGAAACCGTGACGATCGCGAAGGACGGGAGCTACAAGCTCTAGGCCATGGACCGACGTGCATTCCTGAAAATCTCCGGCGCCATGGGTGTCGCCGGGGCGCTGCCCGGTCTGCTCGGCGGCTGTGCGACACGGCCGCTGCCCGGCACTGGCGCGGTGACCACCAGTCCCACTGTGTGCAATATGTGCTTCTGGCAGTGTGCTGCCACCTTGTACCAGGAGGATGCCAGGCCATGGAAGATCGTCGGTCATCCGGATGATCCGCATTGCGAGGGGCGCCTGTGCACGCGCGGTAGCGGCGGCATTGGCGCGTTCGAAGATCCCGATCGTCTGCGCCAGCCGCTGCTCCGGGTCGGCACCGGCAATGCGCAGGCGTTCGAGCCGGTCTCCTGGGAACGCGCCTTCGAGCATATCGCGGGCAAGATGCAGGCAATCGGGGAACGCCATGGCAGGGACCGGCTCGCGTTGTTTTCTCATGGTGGCGGCGGAGACCATTTTCATCGCCTGCTGCAGGCCTTCGGCTCGCATGCCTATGCCCACCCCTCGTTCGCGCAGTGTCGCGGTCCGCGCGAGACCGCGTTCGGCTTGACCTATGGCGAGGGTGTCGGGTCGCCCGATCGCACGGACATGGCCAACTCGCGCTGCATCGTGCTGATCGGTTCGCATATCGGCGAGAATCTGCACAACAGTCAGGTGCAGACCCTGATGCAGGCCCTCGATCAGGGGGCGACGCTGATCACCGTGGACCCGCGTTTCTCGGTGCCGGCGTCCAAATCCCGTTACTGGCTGCCGATCAAGCCGGGCACCGACATGGCACTGTTGCTCGCCTGGATGCACGTGCTCATCGACGAAGGCCTGTACGATCGCGAGTACGTCGCCCGTCACTGCGTCGGTTTCGCTGAGCTGGCCCGGCATGTCCGGCCTTATACCCCCGAGTGGGCCTACCTGGAGACCGGTCTCGCACCCGAGAGGATCCGCGAGACCGCGCACGCGATCGCGGACGCGGCGCCCGCGGCGCTGGTCCATCCGGGACGCCACGTGACCTGGTACGGCGACGACACCCAGCGCTGTCGAGCCATCGCGATCCTCAATGCACTGCTCGGTTCCTGGGGGCGCGCCGGCGGATTCTATCGACAGGAAAAGGTCGCGCTGCCCGACTTCCCGGCGCCCAAACCCCCCGAGCCGGCGCAGGACTGGAAGTCGGTCGTCCAGGCGGACTACCCATTGGTCTCGACAGGCATCAGCAACCGGCTGGTCGAGCAATCGGTAGGTGACGATGCGTTTTTCAAAGGCTGGTTCGTCTATGCGACGAACCTGCCGATGACCCTGCCGGGCGCAGTCGAACAGATCCATGCAGCCGCCCAGTCGCTCGAGCTGATGGTGGTCGTGGACACCATGCCGGCGGAGATCACCGGCTACGCCGACGTCGTGCTCCCCGAGTGCACCTACCTGGAACGCTACGACGACCTGCGCAACAAGGCCGAACGCGTGCCCACGCTCGCATTGCGCATGCCGGCCTTTGAGCCCAGGTACGAGAGCCGCCCCGCCTGGTGGATCGCAAAGGGTATCGCTGAGCACCTCGGCCTGGGTGAGTTCTTCCCGTGGGAGGACTACCGTGAGGTGCTCGACTGGCAGCTGCGGCAGGTCGGCAGCTCACTGGCCGAGATGGAGCAGGTCGGGGTGAAACGGTTTGCACGCAAGACGGCCCCGTACTTCGTGGATGGGGCGCCGGTGCGGTTCAATACACCGAGCGGAAAGATCGAGCTCTACTCGAGGCTGCTCGAGGATATCGGCCAGGATCCGCTCCCCAACTACACGCCGCCGGATCGGCCGCCTGAGGGGTTTTATCATCTGAATTACGGACGTGCACCCGCCCACACCTTCGGGCGCACCATCAACAATCCCCAGCTGTTCGAGCTGATGCCGGAAAACCAGGTCTGGGTGCACCCGGCTGTCGCGGCGCGGATCGGCGTGCGAAGCGGCGATTATGTGCAGCTCGAGAATCCATTGGGGGTGCGCAGCAACCGCATCCGTGTCCGGGTGACGCAGCGCATCCGGCCGGACTCGGTTTTCATGGTGCACGGCTTCGGTCATACCGATCAGCGCCAGCGGCTGGCCCGTGGCGTGGGCGCCGACGACGCGGCACTGATGCACAACGTGAAGCTGGATCCGGTCATGGGCGGCACCGGTATGCGTGCCAGCTTCGTCAGGCTGGTGCGTGGCGACGAGGTGAGCTGAGATGACGACCTATGCGATGGTAATCGACACCCGTGGCTGCATCGGCTGCGGTGACTGCGTGGTGGCATGCAAGAACGAGAACAAGGTGCCTGTCGGCCTGAACCGCGACTGGGTCGTCGAGGCCACGCGCGGCGAGTATCCGGACCTCGAGACCGAATTCCGTTCCGAACGCTGCAACCATTGCGGCCATGCCACCTGTGTGACCAGCTGTCCGACCGGCGCCAGTCACTACTGGAAAGACACCAACATCGTGCTGGTGGCCGAGGAAAAATGCACTGGCTGCAAGGCGTGCATCGCGGCCTGTCCCTACGACGCGCGGCTGATCATGCATCCCCAAGGCTATGTGGACAAGTGCACCTTCTGTCATCACCGCGTCGATAAGGGACTCGATCCGGCCTGCGTCTCGGGTTGTCCGACGCACTGCATGCACTTCGGCGTCCTCGACGATCGCGACAGCGGCGTGAGTCGGCTGTTGCGCGAGCGCCGCGCCAAGACGCTGCTGCCCGAGACGGGCAACCAGCCCCACGTCTACTACCTGCTGTGAGGAGCCGGGCATGATCGAAGAGGTACTG
>CBFCWF010000235.1:0-6629 GCA_965601425.1 uncultured Chromatiaceae bacterium
CCCCTGTCGTCGCCGTGAAAGGGCGATGTCCTAGGCCTCTAGACGAACGGGACGTAAAACCTGATTTTTGGTGGAGCCAGGCGGGATCGAACCGCCGACCTCAACACTGCCAGTGTTGCGCTCTCCCAGCTGAGCTATGGCCCCAAAACAACATTCCGGACCGGTGTTGCCACCCGTCCCTGGGGCCACGTCCAGCTCGGCTCCCTGCCTCGCGTTCTCTCAGCTGCGTTTGTCCACTGGACAAACGGTCTTCGTTCACCCCAGCTGATCGATGGCCCCGCAAACGAGCCGCGTATGGTATGCGAGCCCTCGCCGTTTGTCCAGCCTTTCGCATGCTTTCACCGATGACCGGGCCGCCTCATCCCGTGTCCAGCTTGGACCAGGAGTCGCGCAGCGACACGATGCGGTTGAAGACCAGGCCGTCTGGCCGGCTGTCTACGCTGTCAACGCAGAAATAGCCCTCGCGTTCGAACTGGAACCGCTGTTCCGTACTCGCCCCGGCGAGTGCCGGTTCGACCCAGCAGCCGTGCACGACCCTTAGCGAATCGGGGTTGAGGTCGCTGTGAAAGTCCCCCGCCCTACCCGGCTCCGCGGACTTGAAGAGCCGGTCGTAGAGGCGGACCTCGGCCGGCTGTCCCAGGCTTGCCGATACCCAGTGGATTACGCCACGCACTTTGCGCCCCTCCGGGTTTCGGCCCAGCGTCTGCGGGTCGTAGCTGCAGTGCAGTTCAACGATCTCGCCGTTCGGGTCCTTGATCGCCTCATCGCAGCGGATCACATAGGCATTGCGCAGGCGCACCTCGCCGCCGAGCACCAGGCGCTTGTACTTCTTGTTCGCCTGCTCGCGGAAGTCCGAGCGGTCGATGTACACCTCGCGGGTCAGCTGCAGTTCGCGGGTACCCAGGGACTCGTCCTTCGGGTGGTTGCTCGCCCGCAGTACCTCGGCGCCGTCTTTGGGGAAGTTCGTAATGGTCACCCGCAGCGGATCGAGGACTGCCATGCGGCGCGGTGCCGCCGCGTCGAGATCACCCCGGATACTGTTTTCCAGCACGCCCATCTCGACCGTGCCCTCGGACTTCGTGACGCCGATCGCCTCACAGAAACGACGGATCGACTGAGGTGTATAGCCCCGTCGGCGCAGCCCGGCAATGGTGGGCATCCGCGGGTCGTCCCACCCGGAGACACAGCCCTCCTGTACCAGCTGGGTGAGCTTGCGCTTGCTCATCACCGTGTACTCGAGATTGAGGCGCGAGAACTCGATCTGCCTTGGATGACAGCCGATGCTGATATTGTCGAGCACCCAGTCGTACAGCGGTCGATGATCTTCGAACTCCAGCGTGCACAGCGAGTGGGTTATGCCCTCGATCGCATCCGATATCGGGTGTGTGTAATCGTACATCGGATAGATGCACCACTCCGCGCCGGTCTGATGATGGATCAGGCCATGGCGGATTCGGTACAGGGTCGGGTCGCGCATATTGATGTTCGGTGAGGCCATGTCGATGCGCGCACGCAATGTGCGGCTGCCGTCGGCGAACTCGCCGGCCCGCATGCGCTGAAACAGGTCGAGGTTCTCCGCGATCGACCGGTTGCGGTAGGGACTTTCGCGGCCGGGCGTGGTCAGGGTGCCGCGATACTCGCGCACCGCCTCGGGGGTCTGATCGCAGACGAAGGCCTTGCCGGCCTGGATCAACTCGACCGCATAGCCGTAGAGCTGCTCGAAGTAGTCCGAAGCGAATCGCAGCTCGGCCCAGGCATAGCCCAGCCATTTCACATCGTCTTCGATCGCCGCGACGAACTCCTCCTCCTCTTTGGCCGGATTGGTATCGTCGAAGCGCAGATTGCAGCTGCCGGGGTAGGCATCGGCGATGCCGAAGTTGAGCACGATGGATTTCGCATGGCCGATGTGAAGGTAACCGTTGGGCTCGGGCGGAAAGCGCGTATGGATGCTTTGATGCTTCCCACTCGCCAGATCCTGCTCGATGATCTGGCGGATGAAATTCGAGCCTGAAGGCTTGGTTTCGTCGCTCATGGCGTGCTTGCAACCTCTCGATGTGATTCAGCGGCCGGCGTGGATGCGCTCGATGGCCTGGTCGATGCGACGGATGGTCGCGTCTCGCCCCACCAGGTGAAGCGTCAGGTCGAGGTCGGGCGACGGCGCCCCGCCAGTAACCGCCGTACGCAGCGGCATCGCGACCTTGCCGAAACCGACGTCGAGTTCCTTCACGGTCGCCTCGATCGCCGCATGGATCGCCGGGCGCTCCCAGGCGGGCAATGCGGCGAGCTTGACCCGCACCGTGTCGAGCGCCTCGTCGGCCCCGGCCTTGAATGCCTTCTTCGCGACCTTGTCGTCCACGCGGTCGAAATCCCGGTAGTAGAAGGTCGAGATCTCGGCCAGTTCGACCAGTGTGCTGGCGCGTTCGCGCTGCGCCTCGATCACTGCCAGCAGATCCGGGCCCTGTGTGGGATCGATGCCCAGATCACCGAGGTGCGAGGACAGCAGGTGGGCGATGCGGGACGGGTCCGACGCCTTGAGATACTGCTGGTTCAGCCAGCGCAGCTTTTCCGTGTTGAACGTCGACGGCGAGCGATTGACCGCGTCCAGGTCGAACAGCTGGATCAGCTCATCGATCGAGAATATCTCCTGATCGCCGTGCGACCAGCCGAGACGCGCGAGATAATTGAGCACGGCCTCCGGCAAAAAGCCATCCTGCAGGTACTGCATCACGCTGACCGCGCCGTGACGTTTCGACAGTCGCGCCCCGTCGTCGCCGAGGATCATCGGCAGATGTGCATAGCGCGGCACCTCCCAATCGAGCGCACGCAGCATGTTGATCTGCCGCGGGGTGTTGTTGATGTGGTCGTCGCCGCGAATGACATGCGTGATGCCCATGTCGTGGTCGTCAACCACGACGGTAAGATTGTAAGTCGGTGAACCATCGGTCCGCCGGATCACCAGGTCGTCCAGTTCGTCATTGGCGACCACGATGCGGCCCCGGATCAAATCATCGATCACGACATCACCGTCGGCCGGGTTGCGAAAGCGCACGACATGCGGCTCGTCCGCGCCGACGTCGCGGTCGCGGCAATGTCCGTCGTAGCGCGGCTTCGCCTTGCGCGCCATCTGCCGCTCGCGGAGCTGTTCCAGGCGCTCCTTGCTGCAGTTGCAGCGGTAGGCACGCCCCTTGTCCAGCAATTGGCCGACCACCTCGTTGTAGCGTTCGAAGCGGTGGGTCTGGTAGAGCGGGCCCTCGTCGTATTCGAGGCCGAGCCAGGTCATGCCCTCGAGGATCGCGTTCACCGATGCCTGGGTGGATCGCTCCAGATCGGTGTCCTCGATCCGCAACACGAACCTACCCCCGTGCTTGCGTGCGTAGAGCCAGGAGAACAATGCGGTGCGGACACCGCCCACATGCAGATACCCGGTCGGGCTGGGGGCAAATCGCGTCTTGATGGTCATGCAGGCACCGCCGCGTTGGGAAAGCGCCCAATCTTAGCAGCCCGGCCCGAATTGAACAGATCAGAGCCGATAGCGACCGACAGCCAGGCTGTCAGAAATCGTACCGGTAGCCTGCGCTGAGGTAGAAGAAGCGGTCGTCCTGGTCCTCGCCCTCGGTCCGGTCGAAGTGGCTGAACTCGGCCCCGATGTCGATTTCCAGCGAGGTACGCTTGCCCAGGCGATAGGTCGTGAACAGGCTCGGCAGCACGCGTCGCTGAGAGTCGCCGTCGTCGCGGTCGCGGAAATCCAGGCGCAACCGGGGGGTCAGCCGCAGCCGTTCGTTCACCGGTATCCGTCCCCGCAGCAGCAAGGAGGTGATGTCCATGCGCTCGGCATCCGTGTAGCGCAGTCCGGCGGACAGCAGGTCACCGGGCTTGAACAGGTCGTTGCCGATGAACTGGCCGTAGACATACCAGTCGTCGCTTTCCAGGTCTTCGTTGTCCGGGTTCCCGCTGTCGTCGCGCAGGCTGTAGAGGCCACCGTCGAGCAACAACTGCCAGCGCTCGTCGAGCTGCTGGGTCAACGACGCGTAGGCGGAACGGTAGATCAGGCTGCGGTCCTCGGCCAGGCGCTCCAGATCCTCGCGATCAAACTCCGGGGCCAGATCGTCGAAATCGTCCCCGCCCAGCCCATAGACCGCGTTGCTGACCGCCAGGCTCGGGCTGCGCCGCCGATCCAGCGTCAGGCTCGCCACAGTCCCTTCCCGCACGCGCCAGTTGCCGAACAGGTAGAACAGATTGAGTTCGTCGAAATAGGTGTCGTAGTCGACCAGCGAATAGGCCGTCACCCGCTCGCCGAGATAGCGCCCTTCCAAACCGAAGGCCCGGCGATCGATCGCACCGTCGAAACTCTGGTACAGACCGTACAGGCTGAGCAGCCAGCGGTCGTCGGCGCCACTGAAATCCACCGCGAGGCCGTTGAACAGGCGATCCGTGTCGACGCCGTCGCGGGTCGAGCGCATCGGCGAGCCGACCACATAGCGCACCGCCCGGCGATCATCGACACGGTACTGGTAGTGCAGGCCGTCGAAGTAACCGAGCACGCCGGACGAAGGCAGTCGCTGACGCCCGAGCCTTGCCTGGTGGGGGCCTTCGACGCCGGCGAGGTCGAGGTACATGTAACTGACCCGCGACTGGCTGTCGCGGTCGGAAAGGAAACTGTAATCGTAGCTTCCCGAGAAGCGTCCGCTGACGTCGACGTCGCCACTGCGCCCCTGCCAGTTGACGTTCGCGGTATTCAACAGGCTGGAGCGAAACGTCTCGCTGTCGCGGCCATCGAGCTTGCCGTGGTTGAGCAGATAGAACTGGTCGAAACCGCCGAACACCTGCCAGGGCTGTTCGCGCTCCGCGGTCGGTGCGCCGTCGGCGTCCCGCGCGTCGGCGCGCGCCAGCAGGTCGTCCAGCAGTCGTTCGACGCGCCGGGCCTCGGGGCCCTCCGGGTAATCCTCGAGGTAGCGCTCGAACTGGGCGCGGGCCTGCGCATCCTGGCCACGCGCTGCCCGGGCGACGCCTAGCGCGACCCGCGCCTCACGGACATAGGGCTCGATGCCTGAGGCGATGATCTTGTCGTAGATCGCATTCGTGCGCTGATACTGCCCGGCACCGTAGGCCAGGCGCGCCTGACGGAAGAGTTCGACGAGTTCCTTTTCCTGCGGCGTGTCGCCGGCCGGCAGCGCCGGCGGATCGATCGCCGTGAACCCGTCGGCCGCCGGGTCGGCCTGCGCCGGCGCCGGATCCGGCGCCAGCACGATGTCGATCGTGCGGTCGTTGAGGCCACCCCTTACGTCGAAGCCGCGCGCCCGGTCGAAACGGATGCTGACCCCAGGGTCGCTATCGAGATTACCGCTGGCCGTGACGCTGCGTATCTGCGGCAGTTGCGCGGGCTCGATTGCCCGTAAACCCTCACCGAGGGACTCGGCGACCAGCTGCGGCGCGGCGGCAACGCTGCGCAGCCGAATCTCCAGGCGGTCGCCGTAATCCGACGGCGTATGCGAGAGATACTGGACCCGTCGGATGAAATGCAGGCTGACGACCAGCCGGCCGTCACGCGTCTCGCTCGTCAGGCGTTCCAGGAAGCGCTCGGTGCCGACCGCGCCGGCCGCCTGCGCAAGGCCGTACAGCAGCAGGCCCAGCAGCCAGCCGGTCAGCCGGCGGTATCCGGGCAGAGCACCGATCATTCGCATAGCCCCGGGCGATCCTGCACGGGCTGGCTGCACCAGTCACCTTCCGGAGGCGCGACATGGCACTGGATGCAGTCCCGACCCCGCGGGTGGTTGTTGCCCGGTGGCGGGCGGTCCGGCTCGTGGCAGACAGAACACTGCGACTGGGCCAACGGGATCTGGGTGTGATCAACCTGCGACGGGCTGACCTGCCAGCTGAACGTGCTATGACAGGCGGCGCAATCGGTGGTCGTCGGAATGTGGCCCGGCGACTGCCCGTCGGCTATCTGGCCATTGTGGCAGGTGACACAGCTCCCGATCGCCTCGTCGTGATCCATGCGCAGCAGCGGGACCCAGGACAGGGTCCGGTGACAGGCCTCGCAGGTATCCGTGGTTGGCGGATGGTCCGCGGGCTTGCCGGGCACGGTGACACCGTTGTGGCATGTGATGCAGCCCGACACGATGCCCCCGTGATCGAAGATTGCCGGTATCCAGGCCGTCGTACTGTGGCAAGCATCGCAGTCGTTGGAGCTGACGATATGGTTCGGCGGCTTGCCGGGTGCGGTCGTGCCGTTGTGGCAGCTAAAGCAGGTACCGATGACCTCGGCGTGGTCGACCCGCGTGGCCGGCGACCAGTAGCTGGTGCTGTGACAGGCCTCGCACGCATTCGAACTCGCGATATGATTCGGCGGCTTGCCCGGCGCGGTGGTCCCGTTGTGACAGGTCACACAGCTGCCGGTGACCTCGGCGTGGTCGACCCGCGCCGGCGACCAGTAGCTGGTGCTGTGGCACGCGTCGCACTGGTTCGAGCTGACGATATGGTTCGGCGGCTTGCCCGGCGCGGTCGTGCCGTTATGACAGGTCACACAGCTGCCGGTCACCTCGGCGTGGTCGACCCGCGCCGGCGACCAGTAACGGGTGCTGTGGCACGCGTCGCACTGGTTCGAGCTGACGATATGGTTCGGCGGCTTG
>CBFCWF010000236.1:0-6628 GCA_965601425.1 uncultured Chromatiaceae bacterium
GCTGGCGTTGATCGACCCCTACGCCTACCGAGACCGGCTCACCATGCCCAAGCTGGTCCTGAACTCGGCGGGCGATCAGTTTTTCGTCCCCGATTCGTCGCAGTTCTATTTCGCCGACCTGCCGGGTCCGAAACACCTGCGCTATACGCTGAATACTGATCACTCTCAGGGACAGGATCTTTGGGCTATCGTATTGCCCGCGCTGTCCTGGCTGAGCGACGCGCGTGACGACAAAGTCGGACCGCAATACGCCTGGTCGCTTGAGCCTGACGGTTCGATTCGGGTCGAGACGCAGACCGAGCCGAAGCGCGTGCGCCTGTGGCAGGCCCATAATCCGAGGGCCCGGGATTTTCGCCTGGAGGCGATCGGGCCAGCCTGGACCAGTACCGAACTCGAAGCCAGCGCAGACGGGGTCTACATCGGGCAAGTCGAGCGTCCCCTCGAGGGCTGGACGGCCTACACTGTGGAGCTGACCTTCCCGCCGTCCACCCTGCTGCCTACCCCGTTGGAAGGCGATCAGATCTACACAACCGATGTGCGGGTGACACCCGACATCCTGCCTTACCGAGATACCGCCTGTATCTGCTGGGCATGCCTTCCAGACTGGGGCGGCGGCTGGCGGTCCATACTCAAGTGAACGCCCGCGCGCCCCTCAATTCTCTCAAAGTGAGATAAAGCTATGCGACCTCCTACCTGGTCTCCTCACCTCACGCTGATTGCACCTATCCTGATGCTGGGCATGACAGCGCAGGCATTGGCGGCAGCCGGCAATGTCGTCGCTCAGATCGACCGCGTGCTGATGACCGCCGATGGCACCTACGGAGGCTGCATGGCGGCCTTGTCCGTGAATCCCCAAACCGTGCTGCCGAGTTGTCAGTCTTGGTGGGTGACCTTCAGCTGCTCGGGCATGTTCACGGACGCTCTGAGCGCTTATCGTATGGTGGACCTCGCAGAGCTGGCGATCGCGACCGACAAGCAGGCACAGATCTTTTTCCGCGACGATATGACCCACAACGGCTACTGTTTCGCGTATCGCATTGATGTGCAGCGGTAGACTCACAGGGTAATGCAGCGTCGCTGGCTGTTACCCGCCGGGCTCGGCGCGCTCGGGATCAGCTATGTCCTGGTGTCTCTGAGCCGCCCGCCCAATCCCTGGACATTGTCGATCGACACTGTCACGACAGTCGATCGGGCGCTGCCAGCCACAGACCCGCTGCGCGCTGCATCTGTCGCCTCCCGGCCCCGTCGCGATGGTATCGCAGCCGCGGGCCGCACGATCCACGCGCCACCCGAGCGCCCTGGGCGCGAGATGGGCGGAAAATTCATTTCCGATGCGCGATCGGACATCGAACCCCTCCCGGTGGACGCGCCCCTCCCGACAGCGCCCGAACCCGTCGATGTCGGGCCCCTGATCGATGCGGACGATCCGATCGTTTTCGCCATCGACCCCGCCTCTCCGCCTGTCCACGTCGGCGAACTGCGTGACGCGAACGAGGCGTCCGTCCTGCCGCTGAGACTCAAGAAACCTTTTCACGTCGGCGCCGTCCTCAACGCCGACGCCCCGCCGGGCTGGGAACTCGACGAGACGTCGCGCCAGCCCGCAGCGATCGGCAGGGTGGAAGACGCCGGGACGCCGGGCGATTTCTGACTCCCGTTTCCCATCGCATCGACCAATGGATCTGTCGCCCAAAAGCGCATAGACGTGTCGTAGGGCTCTGTCGATATCGCCAACCTGCTTTGTCGCCACGCACGATGTGGGGGCGCCGGGCATTGATTCGCCGGCGTTGCAGTGCCAAAATGATGCAGTGCAGCAATTATGGGGCATCGCACTGCGCTGTCGAATCTGATGAAAGTCGTCACCATGTCGCCTTCCGCCGATAGCCAAATCGCGCGAGCAGCTGCCGACTCGTCGCTTACGCCGCTGTCGTCCGATGCCGAAACGGCAGCGAGTGACTCGGCGCCGGCACGTGGATTCGATCCGCTTATGCCGTCTGCCTTCAGCCCCGAAGTGGCGAAGATGCTCGACCGCCTGTTCAATGCCAACCTCGCCCACGTCACCGGTGGTCTCGATCCGCGGGTGATACCGATGACGTTTCTGGATTGGTGGGTGAAGCTGACCTGGTCGCCGGGCACGCATGCCCGGCTGACCGAAAAGGCGCTGCGCAAGTGGATCCGCCTCGCAATCTACGCGGGTCAATCGCTGGTTGATCCCCGAACGCCGGTGGCGATCGAGCCGCTGCCGCAAGACAGGCGTTTTCGTGCGGCTGTCTGGCAGCAATGGCCGTACAACGTGCTGAGTCAGTCCTTTTTGCTGACCCAGCAGTGGTGGGCCAACGCCAGTACGGGTGTGCCGGCACTGTCGCAGCGGCGAAAAAACATTGTGGACTTCGTGACCCGCCAAATGTTGGACATGGCGTCGCCGGCGAACTTCCCGTTTACCAATCCCGAGGTCATCGAGGCGACGCTGCGCGAGGGAGGTGCGAACTTCGTACGTGGCTGGACAAATTGGCTGGATGATTGGCGACGCTTGGCGAGTGCCCAGAAAACTGCCGGTACCGAACGATACGAGCCGGGGCGAGATGTGGCAGTCACACCGGGCAAGGTGGTGTTTCGCAATCACTTGATCGAGCTGATCCAGTACGCCGCCAGCACCGCCAAGGTCCACGCCGAGCCGCTGTTGATCGTGCCGGCCTGGATCATGAAGTACTACATCCTTGACCTGTCGCCGCATAACTCGCTGGTCAAGTTTCTGGTCGATCAGGGACATACGGTATTCATGATCTCGTGGCGCAATCCGACCAAAGAGGATCGTGACTTGCGGATGGATGACTACCGGCGGCTGGGCATCCTCGCCGCATTGGAGGCGATCGGTGAGTTGCAGCCGAACCGGCGAGTCCACGCGGTCGGATACTGTCTGGGCGGCACCCTGCTGTCGATCGCGGCGGCCGCGATGGCGCGCGACGGCGACTCGCGGCTTCGGACAGTCACGCTGCTGGCAGCGCAGACAGATTTTACCGAGGCCGGCGAACTCATGCTGTTCGTGAACGAGGAGCAGGTGAGTTTTCTCGAGAGCATGATGTGGGACCGCGGCGTGCTCGACGCCCATCAGATGTCCGGCGCGTTTCAGCTACTGCGCTCCAACGACCTGGTCTGGTCTCGCATGGTGCGCGAGTACCTGCTGGGTGAGCGCCGCCCGCCGAATGACCTGATGGCATGGAATGCCGACCAGACCCGGATGCCCTATCGTATGCATTCCGAGTACCTTCGCAAACTGTTTCTGAACAACGATTTGGCAGCCGGGCGTTACCGTGTCGACGGGCGACCGATCGCCGTCAGCGACATTCATGTGCCGATTTTTGCCGTCGGTACCGTTAAGGATCACGTCGCACCCTGGAAGTCCGTATACAAGATCAATCTGCTGTCGAACTCCCAGGAGGTCGTCTTCGTGTTGACCAGCGGTGGTCACAACGCCGGTATTGTCAGCGAGCCAGGCCATCCGCGGCGAAGTTACCAAATGGCGTCGCGGCAGGGCGGGGAAGCCTTTGTGGATGCCGAGACATGGGAACAAACGACAGCTCGCAAAGAAGGCTCCTGGTGGCCGGCATGGGAACGCTGGCTCAGTGCACACTCGGGTGGACTCAGCGATCCACCCGATGTTGGTGCGTCGACGGCTGGATACCCGGCATTGGACGACGCGCCGGGACAGTACGTCTTTCAGCCATGATCACCACCGCTGTGTCCTGACAGTGTCGCGGGACCGGCAACGCAAACCGCCGGCCTCCCGGCCGCTGCTGCTAGACGTGTTGCACCCGCCGATCGCGGGCGGCGGTGAAGAGCCTGAAACGAATGCACTGGAACGCGATCTACCGGGTTTCTCTGATGCGTACAGTTTGTCTTCGGGCCCACGATCTATCCGGACCCTTGCTTGTTCCGGCACGTTTGGACTTGCGCTGCACTCTCGCCATAGCGACGGCGTTGGCACCGTTCGGCGCGATCACCCCGGATACGGGTGCAACATGCAGGCTACATCGGCTCAGTCGGCGCCGCGCTCGATCAGATCCAACAGCCGATCGATGTTCTCCCGAGCCTGCTGCTCATAGTGCTCGTGGAAAAAGTCGGTGAGGAATATCCTGTCCCGCAGCAACATTGCCTGCAGAAAGGTCTTCTTGCCCCGGTAATACTCCTCCTCGGTCCCGGTGAACTCGGCCTTGACCGCGGTGCTGTCGCGCATGAAGCACTCCCAGGGGCAGCCGAAGCTGGCCAGGTCGATGTCGCAGATGAACCGCTGATCGGGATCCGTCGGGGCCGCTCGGTGAGTCGTGGCCAGGATCAGACCGATCACGCGCTGGATGGAGCCGGGCGCGATCCGTCCGTCGGCGAATTCGTGAAAGTAATCGGCGCTGCGCTGCTCATTGTCGCGCCGGCCCGGCTCGTTGACCACGTCATGGAACCAGATGGCCATTTCGACCTCGTCGGGCTGCCTGACTTGCGTCGCGGCCAGGTCCAGTTGTTCGAGGCAGTGCGCCAGATGCGCTCGATCGTGATAAACGCGGTGCGGCTCGGCATAGCGCTGCGCCAGCGCGAACCAGACGGCATCCGGGTCGCTGGTCGCGCCTGGCAGCAGACTGCGCCGCCACAGCGCGCTGAAGCGCGCCTCGAGCAGGCTGTCCCGGACCAGGTGCCCGGTGTCGGGGTAGGGTCGACGCATCGGAGTCATGGCTTTGGCGGCTGTTGATTGCTGAGTGTCGTTGTTCTTTTTATACATCGCGTAACCGGAGAACTTGCATATGGGCAGCAGACTCCAGGCGTCTCATATGGGTAAAGCTTAGACGCCAACGTCTGGTGCGTCCAACGCGGTGCCCTCGACCCCTGAGTCCGGCGCGCGCCAGCGCGCTTGGGTTGGCGGGCCCGGTAGGCTAATCTGAACCACGTGCGGTGTCGGATCGCATAGTGGGTGTGCGTGGCCGGGCAGGCGGACAGGCTGACCAGCGTCGCATTGGATCACCAACGGCAGGGGATGGAAGGAATGAGAAACAGGCGGTTCATGGGATTGACCCTGGCGCTAGGCCTCTTGCTGGCCTTGGCGCAGGCTGTGGGCGCGCAGGCCGCTGCGCCGAGCAAGACAGATACTGCACCGAGTGACCTGGATTTGATCGATTGGGACCTGGCCAAGCAGCGCATGCTGATGCTCAGTCAGATGGGCTACCATCCGTTCCTGATGCCGCTGGTCATGCAGAATCGGGATGCCATCGGGCTGGACAACAAGCAGATCGAGGTCTTCCGCGAATGGCGAAACAAGAACCGTGTCCCCCTGATCCACACGATGAACAAGATCATTCAGGAGCGCGCGGCGTTCCAGCGCATCGCGCTGAATCCCGAGACCCGCGAAGAAGTGCTCTATGCCAAGCAGGAGGAGATCTTCAAGCTGCACCGCAAGGTCCTCAAGTACCAGCTGTCTTGCCGGCGTAACATCCTGGACACCTTCAACGAAGAGCAGTGGGACAATTTTCGCTTTGTGTTGGCCGAACACGGCTACTCGCTCGACTAGGCCGGCAGCGGGCTGCGCCAGTGTTGCGTTGACCAATGTAACGGAGGGATTATGAAAACTTGGCAGGTCGGAATCTTGATGTTGCTGACCGGCGGTTCGGCCAGCGCGGTGATGCAGCAGGAAGCGATAAGTTACCAGGACGGCGACGTCGAGCTGAAGGGCTATCTGTATTGGGACGACGCATTCACCGGTAAGCGACCGGGTGTTCTGGTAGCCCACGAATGGTGGGGGCTCAACGACTATGCCAAGCTGCGTGCCGAGATGCTCGCCGAGACCGGCTATGTCGCCTTCGCGGCCGACATGTACGGCGATGCGAAGATGACCCGGCATGCCGACGAGGCCAAGGGCTGGATGCAGCAGATTGCGTCGAATGTCGCGCTCTGGCAGCGTCGTGCCAACCTGGCATTCGAACAGCTGAAGACGCACCCGAAGGTGGACAGCGAGAAGCTCGCGGCGATCGGCTACTGTTTCGGTGGCGCGACCGTGATGCAGATGGCGTATTCAGGTGCGGACCTCGACGGCGTGGTCAGCTTCCACGGCTCGCTGCCGCCGGCGACGCCTGAGCAGGCGGCCCAGGTGAAAGCCAGCGTCCTGATTGCGCACGGTGACGCCGACGGTTTCGTCCCGGCGGATCGCGTCGAGGCGTTCAAGAAGGCCTTGTCCGATGCGAACGTCGACTGGGAGATGAACATCTATGCCGGGGCGAAGCATGGTTTCACCAACCCGTATGCGGACGGCTATGGCATGGACGGTCTGGCCTACCAGGAGAAGGCAGACCGCCGGTCCTGGTTGCGCATGCTGGCCTTTCTCGAGGAGCTGTTCGAGAAGGAATAGGGGCCCCGTGGGCGGTGCGGGCACGCGCCGGCATCAAGCGGGAACGCACCATCGGATGATATTGTTGCCGGGCTTTCCTCGCCCAGCCCCGATCCGCATTGACCATGCGCCGCGGGTGCGGGTGTGATGATCGAAGCGTACTCGGCTATCCCGTTGGTCGCCTGCGTGCATAAGATAAGGACAGGCGCGCCGGACAAGGCTACGATCATGCGTACCGCACCCTTTTCCCTGCTTGTTGATGCGTTA
>CBFCWF010000237.1:0-6589 GCA_965601425.1 uncultured Chromatiaceae bacterium
TATGCGTCGGCCATTGTGCGGCATGCTCGGGTTTTCGAGCCATGCGCGCGAGGCGAATTGAGGTTTTCGGGCTGCCGGTGCGCCGAAAGATCGCATTGGCAGGCGTACCCCGCGCCTGATTCCCCGACAATGACGATGCCATCTCGAGATAGCGCATTCGAACCAGGTCGTAGGCCGTAATCGTCGGGGAAAACGGGAGGCATGTGCCCGCGCCTGACGAACCGGGGGCGGTGCACAGGTCGTCGATGGTCTTGGCCCAAGCAGGGCATTCCTGGAGCCGCTTGGGGAAGCCGCGGCAATATCGGCATGGCGGGTGGTGTCATCGAGAAAATGGTCGCTGTTCCTGGTGAAGGTCAAGCGAAGTGAGCGCATTTGGCATGCCCGTCGAAATGTCGACGAACCGGCGGCGCAACAACTTTTGGCCCATCGGCTCCATCAGCCATCGTTCGCTGCGGATGGAATGGAACGCCGTCAGCAAGGGTACCCGCAACGGCTTCTGGGGCGGGATCGAGTCATGGCCCGAGTCGACGGACAGGGTAGTGAAGCCCGGATCTGAATTCCGGATCGACCATCGTGCGAAGCGGGCGCAACGGGTGATCTTTCGGCCCCTGCGACGCCGGGTTGACCGTGCAGGACGGGGCATCCGGCTGAATCCCGGATTCGCGCATCTTGCCTTTTGTGGCCCTCGGTGCGTAACCGCTGTCGTTGTGATCAGACGACCGATAAACAGCCTGTTAGAATTAAAGAGCGGATCGGGTGAGCACATGCTCGGTGAGTGCTTTCGGGCGGGGGAATTACGCATGCACACGACGGTACATCGGGTGCAAATTTCAATTGGTGCGCACATAGGCATGATACCCGCCTATTTCGCAGAAGACGTTTGGCGATGTTAAAGTTGCTGCAACGCTGATTCCATCGTTTAAGTCACGAGTTAAATGCTGGGGAGTTCGTTATGTTGGGATTACCTGCTACATGGCGGTTTTCTACTGCTTGGTTTGTGCCGGCGGCGACAGCCGCGTGGGCAGTTTGGACATGGGCTCATGAGCAATCGCTTGAACGGGAGAGGGAGCGTGCCAGGATTACAGCGCTCTACGTCAATCCCTTTCTGTCAGCATGCGAGGATCTGCAAAGCAGGATATACAAAATCATCGAACTCGATGGCCTGAGTAAGCTGCGAGAGCGTTATCCGGACGGGGCATACGCCGAAGAGACGCTTTATCTTATCGTTCGGTTTTTCGGCTGGCTGGCCGCGGTCAGCCGCTATGGTCCATATACCCAAGATGCTGTAATGATAAGGTTTTCGGCTGCAATCCGCCGGGCGTTTGCGACCTCGAATGAAGACCGTACGGTTGGACCTTTCAACTTTTTCCCCGCCGAACAAAAGGCACTCGGCAAGATGGTCATGCACAGCATGGAAGGGGAGTATGGTCACGAAATGGATACAATATCCTATTACGAATTCAGAGAGGTTATTCAATCACCTTATCGTATGCCGGAGAGTCTGGCGGTCGCACAGACACTCGAAGCGCTACGCACGGCGAAGTGTGCCGAAGATATTGACGGTTGCGAGCGCCTGGCGGAAGCCCAGAACCATCTGGTCGATTTGTTGAACTATCTGGAGAGTAAGGAGGGCTACAGCTACTTTCCTGCGAAGCGCAAGAAATGTGGCGCCTTCCAGCAGGCGGCGTCTGGCCGGCCTGTGCGCTCCGTCGCTTAGGGAAACGCTGATCAGGGTATCGGCGACCGCAGTAGTAAATCTGTGAGCACTGCAGGTTAACTTTTCAATTGCCGAATGCGTGCGGAATCGCGGACTCATCCAGCGGCGGTATGCGTAGCACTTGGCCCACGACCAGGAGATTCTCGTCGGTAACCTGATCTTTGTTGGCTTCGTATAGCTCCCGGAACCTGTAACCATCGCCGTACAGTCGTTCGGCAATCTTCCAGAAAGAGTCACCCGCCTGCACGCGATAGGTCCGCCCATCGCCGGCCGTTTCGTCAGGTTCGAGAGCCAGCTCTGGCACTGGAACCTGCTCTGCGACGGCGGGTCGACGGGATGCTTCCTCGTCGATAACCCGGGTACGATCTCCTTCCTGCTTCAACGTGGAGATGTAAAGATCCGCGCTACTGCCGGTTTCCCGGGCGGCACGACTGACCGCGCTCCGAAGTTCGTCCCGACGCGACCGGGCCGCAGGTGCGGAGGAGTCAGGCGAAATCAGCGTCTTCACCGGTTCCGGCTGTTCGCGCGGTTTCTCTAGCGCATCGGCAACGATGCTCCGGATCGCATTTACCCTCCCGTCGCTGGCCTGCTCCCTGCGCTGTGCGGCCGGGGCGGGTCGATCCTCAGCCCGTGCCGCCGGGGCGGGCCGATCCTCAGCCCGTGCCTCTGCTCCGAGGGCGTCGAGGTAAGGGGCGCGGCCAGTTGGGTCAATAGGGGACTCGGCCAAACTTTCTTCGGCCATTCCCGAAGCAGGGATCATCGCGTCACTGGGCGCCTCGGGTATCGCAACGTCATCCGTTGCCAGAATAACGGAAGCCGGCTGA
This sequence comes from uncultured Chromatiaceae bacterium, assembly GCA_965601425.1. Classification (GTDB taxonomy): domain Bacteria; phylum Pseudomonadota; class Gammaproteobacteria; order Chromatiales; family Chromatiaceae; genus Thiosocius. The sequence continues at coordinate 2,542 of CBFCWF010000237.1, forward strand.
TCCTCGGCCGAGAGGTAGACAGCACCGCTGGTCCGTTCGCGATCGGACACAGCCGGACTTGACTCGGCCGCTGTCGAGGCCGTGTTGGCTGCCTCACCTGTTGGATCGGGTGTCGCAACGTCACCCGCTGGCGCGCCAGCGGATGCTGCATCGTCCTCTACTGACCGGACTGTCTCAACCGACGAAATCGCCTCACCCTCCGTGGGCTCATCGACAACCTCTGCTTCAGCTTCCAAAACCGGTCTCGCGTCAGGCGGTCGGGCCTCTGCATCCAAACTGGCAGGCGCCTGGGCAAACAGCGGGTTAAACGGCAACCCACCAATCGAGACGAGAAGCAGGCAGTTGCGCAAAGTGGTTTTCATTGTATCTCTCTGGATCACTTGATCCGGACTCATAGCTCGGGTAGCACCGTGGTCAAGCCCATCAGCTGCCACAACTGCATGCCGCCTCGATAGTACTGCAGCTTTTGCGGCGGATAACCTAGCGACAGCAGGTTCTTGATCGCGCGCGGCGACTGATCACACCACGGACCATTGCAGAACAACAGCAGATCCAGGGCATCTCGGAAGTCCCACTCGCCGTTAACGTCCTCGGCGTCCAGGGCGCGCAGGATGCGTGCGGTATGTGGATTGTCCGGTCCCGAGGCCAGTATCGTCCAGGGAATGTTCACGGCACCGGGGATGGTGCCCTTCTGATACCATTCCGGTAACCTGGCATCGATCAACAGACCGCGGTTCTGGCGGACCTTCGACACCAGGAAGTCGAGCAATTCCAGCTCGCCGACTGTCTCGACACCGATCGCGGCACGCATTGGGTGGATACAGAATGGTGGGCACGGGCGCGACGTCTTGGCAAAGCTGTTGTCCAGCTTGTTCGTCGAATCCTGTATCCGTTCAATCCGGACCATGCGCCCCTCGTGCTCGACATCGAGATACGGCACGCTCTCGGTCAGATTGACGTCCGCCGCCATGACCGGTGGCAGGGGAACCATCAAGAACAAGAGAACCAAGACCGGCTTGGGTACGACTAAAAGGTCCTGCCTCGACAAATGTTTCATACTCATCTCCGACTCAGGGGATTATCGTGGTTATCGCAGCGGCCCTTTCGCTGCCACGGTCCAACTGATTGAGCTGGGCGAGCGCGCGTTGATCGGACGCATCGACAAACAATACCTTTTCAAGTGCGCGCCTTGCTCCGATCAGATCCCCGTGCATCCGCGCGGTCCGCGAATGGGCGATCAATCTAGCTTTGATGCTTTCGATCCCTTGCTTTGCATCGTCGTTGCCGGGGTCTATTCGCAACACTTCACCATAGGCGAAGAAGGCGTTGTCGAATTTCGGAGACAAAAGGCGGTCGGCCGCCAGGTGATGCTTGGCGCGCTCGAGCATGTCCGTGACCAAGGACGCTGGGCCTGCATCCGCGTTGGAAGGCATTGGGTGACTCGAACGTGGCGACGCATCGATCCGGCCGCCAGCTCGCGTCTCCATCGGCTCGTGGCTTGCGGTTATGTCGCCCCCGAGAGGCACGGTGAGCGTCGGATCCGCCGCCGGCACTGGCAAGCCAGCTGCAGGCGGTGGCAGCGACTGTATCGGCTCGTCGGTCTCCCCGAACCCGCTTTGCACCAAAATCGGATGATCGACTACCCCTCCCGGAAGCACCTCAGCAGCGACCTCGCGCCTCCTGTCAAGCTGGCGTGTGGCATCGCTATCGACTCGCTCGGCAGGTTTGGTGTGCGCGTTGGCCGAGGGCCGCTCAGTCACCGATACGTCGGACGGCTCAACCAGTCGCTGCTTCGTCGTGGACGGTTCGGTGAGACCTACCAACCGCACGAGTTCTTCGACAGACTGGGCCGGAACATCGTGTCGAAACACGTACGATGTGATGCCTGTCAGCAACGCCAACACAAGGAGTGCCCAGGCCCAGGGTCGACTCTGCGACGATCGACCGTTCCCGACGTGGTCATGCGGGGAAACCCGACCATGGCGGACAAAAAATTCTTCGCGATCGACCGGACTGATCTCGCGTCTGGCAGTTGCGCGATCGGCCAGGTCCGACTCGTCACTTGCCGGCATTGCGGCGCTGTCGCAAAGCTCAGCGGGACCTTCAGACAGCCGATCGAGCGTATCGAAGGCCACGGCTTCACGCTCAACAGGGGCAACCCAGGAATCCCGAATTAACGCTTCCGCGATGCGTGGCGAAACAGGTTCCGATCGCTCAGGTTGTGCTCCCAGGATGGCCTCTACCTCACGCTCGATAGGGGCGATCCAGGCATCCCACCATGCCCGATGCGCAATCTCTGGCGTGACTTGCGTGGAGCGCTCATGTTGAGCACCCACGATTGCAAGAGCGCATAACGAGCTGATCTCGCTCTGCACACCCCCGGAAAGCCTCGCAATCTGGTCGATCACTTCCGCCGGAAAAATCTGTGCGGCGTCGATGTCAGCGGCAGAAAGCTGATGCCGGATGTATGCGCCAACCTCATCCGGCGCGAGTGGAGCAAGCGGAACCGTCATGCGAACCAACTGAGCCAAGGGTTTGCGCAGGAGCTTGGCCAGGCGATTTCCGATGCCGTCCGTCCCGGCCAGTAACAGGGCAACGCGTGCGCCACGGTTCTCGTCGTCGGGTATACCGGCAAAATAGAAAAGCCCGCTAAGCACAGCGTCGGGAGCCGCTTGGGTCTCATCGACAATGATCACGACCTGACGACATGTCTGACACTTGTGCAATGCGCCAATCAGCGCCTCGGCGCCACGACCGGTTTCGTCTGTGTCATCCGTACCCGGTTCGATTCGGCGCAACAGAGCCGTTGTCAGTTCATCGAACGACGAGGGCGGCGTGCGAAAGTGTATGACCCAAGCGTCTTGAGCGCGGAACTCTTCGACCATCCGCTCGAGCAGGGTGGATTTGCCGGTCCCTCCGGGCCCGGATAGCAACACGTGCCCACGGGGCTCGCGCAAGACGGATCGCATCGTGGCAACGCGTTGACGCTGCTTTGGCGTCAGAAAATGGAAACGGCGGCGGTAACCGCGCTGGAACGCGTGGCCGACGGTCCTTTCTGAACCTTCCGAGTATGTCGCCATTTCTTTTCAGATCCCTGCGCCCGAATCCGACCCACTGCCATGGGTCGATCTAATGTACCGGATTAAGCGCTCGCATATTGCCGGTTCCGGATCGGCACTGAGAGACATTAATGCAACGCTTTGAAAAGAAAACAAATTTCATACCCTATTCAACGCAATCAATAACTTAATGGATATCACCCACGCTGTCCATTTTCATAGCTGATTACCCCCTCGGAGCGAGGTCTATTTGCAGAGGCTTCGAACATTCTTTGCCTCCAGGCGCGTGTTCCTTCGCAGAGCCACGCCGGGCCGCATCGTGACGCAGCGGCATATCACCGTCGGCGAGGTCCTCCGACAGGAAACCGCAGACGCGCCTTTCGTCGTCGCCGACCTGACGTCTGTCTGGGTCAAGCCTGCGGTCTATCAACGTGACTTGGCGCGGCATGCGGCACGATAAGTGATTCGTCAGCGGTAAAGGACGCCAACCATCTGGCCATCGCGTGCGAAACGGATGACGCGCGCTTGACCGTCGATCGTGCCGCGAAAGGCGGAGGGCTGAGCGGTAGCATTGCGGATCTGCAGCGTGTCGTTATCCTCCGAGATGCCGGTCGCCTGTCCGAGGCCGATGCGGCGATGGCCGATCGTAGCGCGCGTGCCGGCGCGGATGCGCAGGCGGCCAGCGAGGCCGAGCGGGCAGTTTCACTGAGCCCGGAGGAACTGCGGGCAGCGCGCCACAAAGAAACGGGCCGCCGCGTCTGGCCTTGGTTTACGGCCCGCATCCGGCACCTGGTCCCAATCCCCGGAGGACAATGGCATGTTGGCATCCATCGACGATCGGTTGCGCCGAAGGGCACCCACAACCGTGTCCAGACCTCGGGCGAGCCTAAACGCAACACGGAACACACCCGGGTGTTGGCTCATGATGCGCAGCCTAGTGGGCTGCTTGGTAAGTTCGGTAACACTCAGCCGATCCACAGGCGTCATCG
>CBFCWF010000238.1:0-6477 GCA_965601425.1 uncultured Chromatiaceae bacterium
TCTTCCCTTGAAATAGGTAAGTCGGAGGGTGTTGCCAGCTTGACCAAATGCCAAATTCGATAGAATGGCACCTCTTCAAGGTCAGCACTCCCCCCTTTTTGCTTCATTCGGGCGACCACGTGAGCACCATCCCACCAAAGAAGGAAACTCACCTGATTGCCTTCTTCACCAGTTCCCCTTGCGACTACCATCAAGAAAGCGTTCCTTTCGCGGTCGATCGTCCAGGCCGGACGGTTCCCACCGAAATATTTGCCCTTTCGAAATGGATAGTACTTGTCCCATATCTCCTTCAATCCATACTTCTCGATATCCTCGTCCGAGGCATACTCGTTCACAAACGCCATCACTCGCTCCTCGCGCGTAACCAAAAAAATGCCGGGGCGGGCCATGCCTCGTTACCGTGCGTAGCCAAGCGACTACGATAGATGCCGGGCGCAATCCGCATACCCCCTTGATCCGCCGTTCGCCGATAGGACCGTTCGCGTGGCCGATCACCTTTCCCTGACACTCTCATCGGCATAACGCAGCAGCGGACTCAGAAAGTATTCGATCAATCGTCGCGTCCCGGTCTTCACCTCGACCGTCACCGTCATCCCGGGGCTGAGCGGTACCGAACGGTCATTGACCGGCATCGCTGCCTGTCCCATCAGCACCCGCATCTTATAGACCAGGCCTCTCGCTTGATCTACAACGGCATCGTTCGACAAATCGACAATCCGACCAGCGATAGTGCCGTATCTGGTGAACGGAAAGGCGTCGATCTTGATCTCCGCCGGCTGTCCAGGCCCGACGAATCCGACGTCCTTGTTCTCGAGTACGGCCTCGACCTCAAGGGCTGACTGGTGCGGGACGATCACCATGAGTTCCTGGGCGGGGGTGACGATCGCACCGACATTGCGGACCGCAAGCTGCTGCACCACGCCACCCACGGGCGCGGAGATCACACGGGATCGGAGTCGCACCAACGCCTTGGCCAGTGCGGTCTCGGCGATGCTGCGCCGGCGTTCCGCCGCCTCGATGCCCTCGAGCGTCTGTCGGTGAAACTCGCTGCGCACATACCGGGTGCGCGCGTCGAGTTCCGCCAACGCAGCATCGAACTGCGCGACCCGCCGCTGTTCGGTTCGCAGCTCATACAGTAGCTGCAGGCGCTCCTGCTCGGTCTCGAGATACTGCTGTTGGGGCAATAGCTTCTGTTCGGCCAGCCCTTGCTCGCCTTTCGCACGGCGCGTGACGATCGGAAGCAGTGCGTTCAGTTTCTCTATCTGCAGTTGCGCGGTGCGTTGTTCGGCCAGACGTTGCGCCTGCTCGCGCCCGAGCACTGACAGACGGTCTTCGAATTCCTGCCATTGCCGAAGCAGCAGCCGATCGGCTGTACCTGCCGCCGGCAGCCGATCGGGCGACCCGTCGTGCTGCAACCAATCGGCCAGTTGCTGCAACCGAGCGAGGCCGCGGACCGCGGCATCCAGTTCATGCGCCTGTCGGTCCACATCGGCCCGGGCACGGCGCGCGTCGAGTTCGATCAGCGGGTCACCGGCGCCGACCTGCTGCCCCTCGACAATATGGATCGCGCTGACTGTCCCGATCTCCAGGGGTTGGACCGTCTTGCTATGGCCGCTCGGAATTATCCGGCCCTGCGCCACGGTCACGATGTCGACCTCACCGAGCGTGGCCCAGGCGATTGCCAGCGTGAACAACGACAGAATGGCCCAGAGGATGGCCCGGCCCACCGGTGCCGGCGGCGTTGCCTGTACCTCGAGCGCGGCCGGAAGGAAGGCAGTTTCAGGGCCTCGCTTCACGGGCCCTCACCGACGCGAGATCGCGTTCCTGCGGTTCGCGTCCTCGATCCGGCCTGCAGCGCATGCAGCCGCGCATAGAGGCCCGGTTTGCGCATCAACTCTGCATGACTGCCCTGCTCGATCATGTGCCCCTGATCCATGACGAGAATACGATCGGCGTCGCGGACCGCGCTGAGCCGATGCGCGATAATGAACACGGTGCGGCCCCGACAGATAGCACGCATGTTTCGCTGGACCCTATGCTCGGATTCGTAGTCGAGCGCGCTGGTGGCCTCGTCCAGGATGAGTACCCTGGGGTTCGTGACCAAAGCGCGTGCGATCGCGAGCCGTTGACGCTGCCCACCCGAGAGGTTCGCGCCCTGTTCATCGATCAGGGTGTCGTAGCCTTCCGGTAACTCGAGGATGAACTCGTGCGCACCGGCAAGTTTGGCTGCCGCGATCACCGCATCCATCGACAGCCCGGGATTCGCGAGCGCGATGTTCTCGCGTACGCTACGGTGGAACAGAAAGTTCTCCTGCAGCACCACCCCGACCTGTCGGCGCAGCCAAGCGGGTTCGACCAGAGCCAGGTCCATATTGTCAATGCATAGACGTCCGCTTTCCGGCACGTACAGGCGCTGAATCAGCTTGGTCAGCGTGCTCTTGCCGGAGCCCGAGCGACCGACGATACCTATCACTTCACCGGGTCGGATAGCGAGCGTAATATCATGCAACACTCGCGGACCATCCGTGCCGTATCGAAAGCTGACATGATCGAATCGCACGGCGCCGTCGAGCTGTGGCAGTGTGGTGCGCCCGGGTCGGTAGCCCGGCTCGGTCGGTGTATCCAGTATGTCACCCAAACGGCGCATCGAGATCGCGGCCTGCTGAAAGTCCTGCCATAGCTGAACCAGGCGCAGGATCGGGCCACTCACACGTCCGGCGATCATGTTGAACGCGATCAGTTGTCCGACCGACAGCTCGCCCTTCATCACCAGGGTCGCGCCGACCCAGAGGATCATCACAACGGTGACCTTGTTGATCAGGCCCGCGGTCTGGCTGGCGATGTTGCCGAGATTCGTCGCGCTGAACCCGGCGGTCGCATAGGCCGCGAGCTGATCCTCCCAGCGGCGCTGCATCTGGGGCTCGACCGCCATCGATTTCAGGGTCTGGATCCCGCCTACCGCCTCGACCAGGAATGCCTGATTGTCGGCACCACGGTTGAACTGCTCCTCCACACGTCTACGCAGAACGGGCGTCACAATCGCCGAGAGCAGGACGTACAGGGGGACCGCTGCGGCCACCAGTGCGGTGAGCACGGGGCTGTAGACGTAGAGGACGACGAAGAAGACCAGCGTGAAGAAAAGATCGATCACCAGCGTCAGTGCCGAACCGGTCAGAAAACCACGGATGTTCTCGAGCTCGCGCACGCGTGCGACCGAGTCGCCGACCCGCCGTGCCTCGAAATAGGCCAGCGGCAACCTCAGCAGGTGATCGAACAGGCGGGCGCCGAGCAACACGTCAATCCGGTTCGCGGTATGCGAAAAGACATAGCTGCGCAGCCCACCGAGCAGCACCTCGAAGAACGAGACCAGCAACAGCCCGATCGCGAGCACGTCCAGCGTCGCCAGACCACGATGCACCAGCACCTTATCGATGATCACCTGAAAGAACAGCGGCGTCAGCAGTGCGAGAAGCTGCAGGAAGAAAGAGGCCGCCAGCACCTCACCGAACAGCCTGCGGTGTTCCCGGATCGCCGGAAGGAACCATGTCACGCCGAAGCGACCACCCACCTCGCCAACTGAAGCGCGACGCGACGCCAGGATCAGTCTGCCCGACCAGGCCTGCTCGAAGATGTCTCGGGGCAGCGTAAGCGGCTTTGCCTCGAGCGGGTCCTGGACAAGAACCTGGTCACCGCGCACCCCGGCAAGCACGAAGAAATGCCCGTCACGGTGTTCCGCAATCGCAGGTAACGGCGTCCGGTCGAGCCGCTGCCACGACGACTCGAGACAACGCAGCTTCAGTCCCAGCGTCCGGCCGGCCCGCAGGATCTGAGCGACAGACGCGGCGTCTTCCGCTATGCCGAGCCCGTGCCGGAGTGCGTCCACATCGCCCGCCAGCCCATGGAATCGGGCCAGTAAGACAAGGCACGACAGCCCCGTGTCGCGGGGTTTGCGATCGGTACTGTAAGGCATGTTGCTACCCTTCCTTGGGCATGTAACTTACGGCGCGGCACGCGGCGAACGCCTGTCTGCTGCGGGCCAGGGTCGATCAGCACGATCCGCAAGGCACCGCCTCGCAGATGCGGCAACTCACCCTCCGGCAAGCAACACAATTGGCCAGTCCTTGGCACAACTGCCGATAAAGCTATGCCACCGGCCGCCCCTAGGCAAGGCGAACCCACGCCCGGCGCTCGATTTCAGACTTTTCCTACAAACCGGGCAAGCGCGCGATCTGAACCTCAATCCTGTCGCCCGCACACCGATCGTCGCGACGCTGTCCCTCGGACATCGCGCACGACCGCGGTCTATGCTTCAAGACATCGGGGGGATCGACACAGGCGGTCGTGCGATGCTGAATCATCGCATCGTGCATGGAATCTACGGTCCCCGCACGACAGACCGGTGGAGTGAGAGACATGAAGACTTTGCTGTTTACCGTCAGTCATCGATCGCTGGAAGCGCTGATGTGTGGGGGCTGCTTGACGCGCCTCCTCAGCATCGACGATCTCGGACACGAGCGCGACCAGTACGTGGTCAGGGCACTGGTGCGCCAGGAACATCTGGACCAGGTCATCGAGAAAGCGGCCGACCGGCCGCGCTGGGTCACGTGGCCGGAACGCCCGTGACATCGGCGCCCGCGATCGGGGCCGGCTTGCTGCGCCCGGGTGGCGCACAGGACTGAGCGCAATCAAAGGCCGTTGCGCATGTTTGATGTTGTAAGCTGGGGCCTGGAATCGCCGGGTTTCTGAACGATGTGGCAGAGTCTGCTTGGTCTGATGGTGCTGCCCGGCTTGGCCTGGCTGATGGCCGAGGAACGCCGCCGGCCGGACTGGCGCATGGTCATTGGTGGCATCACGCTGCAAATCGCACTCGCCCTGTTGCTGGTGAAAATGCCCCAATCCAAGGCCCTGTTCGCCGGCTTGAACGATCTGGTGCTGCATCTGGATGCGGCGCTGGCTTCGGGCACCGCATTCGTCTTCGGTTATCTCGGCGGTGGGCCGACGCCATTCGATGTGACGTCGCCGGGCGCCGAGTTCGTGCTCGCGTTTCGTGCATTGCCGCTGGTCGTCCTGGTCAGTGCACTGTCCGCGCTGCTCTACCACTGGCGCATCCTTCCGCTGCTGGTCGCGGGTTTTTCCTGGATGTTGCGCCGGATCATGGGCGTTGACGGTGCCCTCGGCTTGGGTACCGCCGCGAACGTGTTCGTCGGCATGGTGGAAGCACCGCTGCTCGTTCGGCCCTATCTGAAGCAGATGAGCCGCAGCGACTTGTTTGCGATGATGACCTGCGGCATGGCGACGGTTGCCGGCACCATGATGGTGCTCTATGTGCAGGTCATCGCCTCTGTCGTGCCGGACGCGATGGGGCACATCCTGACGGCGTCGGTGATCAGCGCGCCGGCGGCGCTCGTAGTCGCGCGCCTGATGATACCGGCGCGTTCCGTGGACGCGCAGCGGCCGACCGCGACACTCCCCGCACTATCGACCAGCAGCATGGATGCGGTCACCCGCGGCACGATGGACGGGCTGAAACTGCTCCTGAATATCGTCGCCATGCTGGTCGTCTTCATTGCCCTCGTACATATCGTGAACACCTTCCTGGGGCTATTGCCCAGCGTCCATGGCGACCCGATGACGCTGCAACGGATCCTCGGCTGGTGCATGGCGCCGTTGGTCTGGCTCGCCGGTATCCCGTGGGACGAGGCGGTTGCCGCGGGCGGGCTGATGGGCATCAAGACCGTGTTGAACGAATTGATCGCCTACCTCAGCCTGGCGCAGACCCCAGATGGCGAGCTGTCGGCTCGCTCGAGGCTCATCATGACCTATGTGCTGTGCGGTTTCGCCAATTTCGGCAGCCTGGGAATCATGATCGGCGGCCTGTCCACACTCGTGCCCGAGCGCCGCGAGGAAATCCTCGTGCTGGGGATGCGTTCCATCGCGGCCGGCACGCTGGCGACCTTGATGACCGGGGCCGTGATCGGGCTGCTCATCTGATCCCGGCACTACGCGCGGCGCACGATATTGCCCCGATCGATGGAAGGAATCTGCCCGCACGGCCGTGAAAAGAACGGCCTGCCTGTCCGTTGGCGTTCCCAAACGCGGTGCTTTTTCGCTACGATGCGCGGCGACACGCCGCGATGGTGAAATTGGTAGACACAAGAGACTTAAAATCTCTCGATCCTCGGATCGTGCCGGTTCGACTCCGGCTCGCGGCACCACCCCTATCGCCCGATCGCACTTGACTTGAGCCGATTCCGGGCGATTCCGGAGCAGGCCTCGGCGGCATGGGCGCCGACGTCGAGCCTACAGGGACGTGTTCACGGCGTTCTGCGGAAGAAATGCCCGGAATCCGTGCGCCTTAAGCGCTCTCGCTTACTTGAGCTGATTCCGGTCGTTTCTGGAGAAAACGTCGGCGGCATGGACGCCGACGTCGAGCCTACAGGAACGTATTAACGGCGTTTTTCGGAAGAAATGACCGGA
>CBFCWF010000239.1:0-6370 GCA_965601425.1 uncultured Chromatiaceae bacterium
TGTTTGAGGCGATGCTGGACCGCCGCATGAACTACTCCTGCGCCTACTGGGCCCAGGCCGACAATCTGGAAGACGCACAGCGTGACAAGCTCGACCTGATCTGCCGCAAGCTTCAGCTGAGACCCGGCGAACGCCTGCTCGACATCGGCTGTGGCTGGGGCGGACTGGCCCACTATGCGGCCACGCACTACGGCGTCGAGGTCTTCGGTATCACGGTGTCGCGCGAGCAGCAGGCGCTGGCACGTGAACGCTGCGCTGGGCTGCCGGTCGAGATTGCACTGATGGACTATCGCGATGTCCGCGGCGGCTTCGACAAGGCGGTCTCGGTTGGCATGTTCGAGCATGTCGGCGACAAGAACTACCGGGTTTTTTTCGACACCGTCGCGGGCGCGCTGGATGACGACGGCCTGTTCCTGTTGCACACGATAGGCCGTCGGACGACCCGCCACTGCACGGATCCCTGGATCGACAAGTACATCTTTCCGAACGGCCAACTGCCGTCGGCGCGCCGTCTCGCGGAGACCCTCGAGGGGCGTTTCCTGATCGAGGACTGGCACAACTTCGGCCAGGACTACGACCGCACGCTGATGGCCTGGCGGGAGAACTTCGAGGCCGCCTGGCCGGAACTGGCGCAGCGTTATGGCGCACGTTTCCATCGCATGTGGGTGTACTATCTCGCGAGCACGGCAGGTTTCTTTCGCGCCCGGCAGGGTCAACTCTGGCAGTTGGTGCTGGACAAACACCAACGCCGCGGCGTCTACCGGTCGGTGCGCTAGTGGTCCATACGGTATGGCGCAGGCCACGTTGAGATTCTACGAAGAACTGAACGAATACCTGGCCAGGGCGAATCGCCGACGCGACATCCCGGTCGAGTTCGAACCGCCCTGCCCGGTCCGCCACCTGATCGAAAGATTCGGCGTACCGCACACCGAGATCGAACTCGTGCTCATCGACGGCACCTCGGCCGATCTGGAATCGCCCGTGGAGGACGGTGACCGGGTCGCCGTCTACCCGATGTTCGAGTCTTTGGACGTCACACCACTGCTGCGCCTGCGATCGGCGCCACTACGCGATACACGCTTCTTCGCCGATGCCCAGCTCGGGCGGCTCGCGCGCTATCTGCGGCTGCTCGGATTCGATACGCTGTACGAGAACGACGTCGGCGACGCCGCGCTCGTGCGCCGGGCGAATGCCGAACGGCGCATCGTGCTGAGCCGCGACCGGCGCCTGCTGATGCGCCGTGCGGTCACCCACGGCCTGCATATCCGACGGGACCGGCCGCTCGACCAGCTTGCCCAGGTCGTCGAGCGCTGCGACCTGGCAGGGTCCGCTCGGCCCTTTACCCGCTGTATGGAATGCAATGGCCCGCTGCAGGCGGTCGCGAAGGCGGCGATACAAGATGGTCTGGAGCCGTTGACGCGGGCGCATTACGACCGCTTCTGGCAATGCACCGGGTGCGGAAAGCTGTACTGGAGGGGCAGCCACTACGAGCGACTGGCCGGGCTGGTCGCTGATGTGGTTCGCGGATCCGTCTAATCGCTTGCCTGGAGTACGACCGCGAGGCGCTGTTCCTTTCCGGAGCGCCAGATGCGCACCGATACCCTGTCACCCACCCGGTAGCCCTCGAGCACCGACAATAGTTCGGACACCGAGGTCACCCGCGTGTCGTCCACCGCGAGGATCACGTCGCCGGGGATCACATCACCGCGACCGTCGACTCGGGTACCGCGAAGCCCGGCCCGTTCGGCACCCGAATCCCTGCTCACGCGCAGGACCAGCACGCCGCTGATACCGAGTTGCTTGGTGATCACGCGATTCATATCGACGTCGATCGAGACCCCCAGACTTGGGCGGGTATACCTGCCCTTCGCGATCAGTTGCGGGACCACCCGGTTGACCGTATCCACCGGGACCGCAAAGCCGATCCCGGCATAGGCCCCGGAAGGGCTGACGATCGCGGTGTTGATCCCAATCAGCCGGCCGGCGCTGTCGAGCAGCGGCCCACCGGAGTTACCGGGGTTGATCGCTGCGTCGGTCTGGATCAGGTGCTCGATCGCAACGCCCCGCTGGATCGGCAGCGAACGGTCCAGCGCCGAGACAAGCCCGCTGGTCAGCGTGTAGTCGAGGTTGAAGGGATTACCGATCGCGAACACCTTCTGCCCGACCCGCAGATCCGCACTCGTGCCGACCGGAACCGGCGGTGGCCGGTCGATTGGTACGTTGATGCGCAACACCGCGAGGTCGTGCGCGGCGCTGGCGCCGACCAACACCGCGCGGTAGCTGCGGCCATCGTTCAGGCCCACCCGGGCCTCCGAGGTGTCTTCGATCACGTGATTGTTCGTGACCACATGGCCAAGATCGTCCCAGAAGAAGCCGGACCCGTTACCGCTCTCCTCGCTCAACACATTGCGCGACCACGGGTCGACCACCCGCTGGCGCGTCGAGATGAACACCACCGAGGGGCTCGCGCGTTCGAAGATCTCGATAGTCGCCAGTTCGTCGCCCGCGAGATCGCCGCGCGCTGTGATCGCGCGCGGTTCGGCGGTCAGCGCAATCAGCTGACGCTCGATCCAGGGCAGAAACTGCCAAAGGACGAGCAGCAGCGCCGCCGCCCAGAAGAACCATCGCAGCCGGCTCGGTTGTGGGTCTGTCTTCATTCGCGCATCTTTTCCGGGTTCGCGTCCGAGGAACAGGTTGCCCGGGTGCGGCCGCGCAGGCAAGCCCGCCGCCTCTCGGGCAAGGCGCACGGACTGGGGCGGCCAATGTCTGATCGGTTAAGATGGCTCGCATGACCCGGACCGTCAAACATGCACGCCGACTGCTCTGGCCAATGAGTTGCGCGCTGTCCTTGCTCTGCCACCCGGTCTCAGCAGACACCCCGGGGCTGATCGAGGCCTGCGTCGATTACCACTGCGACCGGCGCAAACCCGTGGTGTTGGACGCCGCGGCGTGGCGACAGCTTCGGGACCTGTTCCGGCACGCCGAAAGTGCGGCCGTCGAGCGCGCGAATATCGCTCGCGGCATTGGGTTGCTCGAGCAACTGGTTGGACGCCGCACCGGGACCTGGCAGGACCGCCCGCGCAACAGCGCCGGCGACGGACAGACGGGACAACTCGACTGCATCGCCGAATCGATCAACACGACGACCTATCTGCGGCTGCTCGAGCAGGCCGGGCTGCTGCGCTGGCACCGCGTCGAGGCGCGCACCAAACGCCAGCGCTGGCTGGTCGCGATCCACTGGACCGCGGTGGTCCGCGCCAGCGACACGGACACCCGCTACGCCGTCGATTCCTGGTACCGGGCCAACGGCGAGCCACCGCTGGTGCAGCCGCTCGACGACTGGCGCAAGGGCCTTCCGCCGGCACAACTCACGGTGCGCCGGGACGACTAAAGGGAGCGCGCTCTCAGGCGCCGCCGTTGACCGGGATGCGTCGACCCGCGGTGGCACGCAGCCGCGGCAGCCGCACACTCAGCACACCGTGCCGGTAGCGCGCGTCGGCGCTACCGCCATCGACCTCGAACGGCAAGGATATCGCACGCTCGAATCGGCCATAGGCGCACTCCATCAGATGGAAGCGTCCCTCGCGCTGCTCGTGCTGCACGCGCTTCTCGCCGCGCACCACGAGGTGATCGTCCAGGACGTCGATATCGAAGTCCGCCCGGTCCATGCCCGGCACCTCGAGGCGCACGATCAGGCCCTGATCGTCCTCCTGTATCTCGGTCGCGAGCAGTCCCCAGTCAGCCGCATAACGGCTGACCTGGTCCTCCCAGGTATCGAGTTCGCCACGGCTGTCCACTGGATGAAACCGGGTCAGCGCCTGTCCGGCGCGCTCACTCAGCGTGTGCCAACCCTCGGCGATGCTCTCCCAGGTCCTGCCCAGTCCGCGACGCAGTTGTTCAAAGGTAGCCATAGATTCCCCCTCGTGTCTGCTGATGCTTCAGCGTGGGAAGATCAGCGATTCCATCAGCTGCAGCCGGTGGCGCAACTGCTGCATCTCGTCCAGCAGATCGAGCGCCAATGCGGCGCCCGCGGTGTTGATCCCGAGATCCTGCTCCAGCCGCAAGGCCTGCATCGCCCGGGCCAGATCGCTGCCGCCGAAGCGCCACTCCCGCTCCGTCCGACCGCACGGTTCGAGCACACCCTCCCCGACCAGGACCAGGATCTTCTCGGCCGACACGCCACAACAGCGCGAGAGTTCGGCCAGGGTGAAGCTGTAATCGATATCCGGCTGGAATGCCTGTCGCTCGCCTGCCACATCAGCCTCCCAGATGCGTCCGCGGGTTGAACGGGATTTCGCGCGCCATCTGCCGGTACAGGTCCTTGCTGGCCTGCGTGTCGGCCGGTGGCACGACGATCTGCAACACGACGAACTGGTCGCCCGGCGGCCCGCCGGGCACCGGGATACCGCGCCCCTTCAGACGCAGCTTCTGTCCGCTGCGGGCACCCGCGGGGATATTCAGGTCCACGCGACCGCCCGGCGTCGGTACCTCGACGCGACCGCCGAGCGCGGCCTCCCAGGGCGTGATTGGCAGATTCAGGAAGATGTCTTTACCGTCGACCTGGTACAGCGCATGCGGCCGAATGCCGACTTCCAGGAACAGGTCGCCCGCCGGGCCGCCGTTGAATCCGGCGCCGCCCTGACCTGCCAGCCTGATCCGCTTACCCGCCGTAACGCCGCGCGGGATCTTGACCTGGAGCTTACGCGACCTGTCGCTGAGCCGGCCCTGCGCGTCGTATTCGGGGATCCGCAGCTGCAGGCTCATCGTCGCACCGTGGAACGCATCTTCCAAATTGACTTCGACCCGGGCATGGTGATCCTCGCCGCGGCCCCTGGGACGTCTGCGACCCGAGAAACCCGCGCCGTGCGCATGTCCGTCATGGCCGAACAGGCTCTCGAAAAAGTCCGAAAAGCCTGCGCCGTCGGCCTCGGTATAGCCACCGCCGGAAAACTCGAAACCGGCATCCCAGCCCGGTGGCGGACGGAAATCCTGTCCTGCCCGCCAGTTGCTGCCGAGCTGGTCATAGGCAGCGCGCTTCTCGGGATCCTTCAGCACCTCGTAGGCCTCGCCGAGTTCCTTGAAACGCCGCTCCGCGTCCGCCTCCTTGCTGACATCGGGATGATACTTGCGCGCCAGCTTTCGATAGGCGCGCTTGATGTCGTCCTGGCTCGCGTCGCGCGCCACGTCCATCACGGCGTAGTAGTCTTTGTAATCCATCTATTTGCCTGTGGCGCCCGGTAACCGGTCACGATGGACCCGGCGCACCGCGCGGGCGCCGGGCCGGGTGAGACATCAGCTGTCGACCGAAATCTTGCGCGGCTGGACCTTCTCGTGCTTGCCGATCCGCACTTCGAGCACCCCATGATTGCTCTTCGCGGTGATCTTTTCCGGATCGGCCGTGTCGGGCAGGCTGAAGCGGCGGTAAAAGCTGCCATAGCTGCGCTCCACCCGCTTGTAGCCCGCCTTCTCTTCCTTCTTCTCGGACTCTTTCTCACCCTTGATGGTCAGCAGCCCGTTCTCCATGTGCACCTCGATATCTTTCGGGTCGACACCCGGAATATCGGCCATGATCAAGAAGGCCTCAGAATCTTCCTTGATGTCGACGGCAGGCACCCAGTCGCTGGTCGCGACACTGCTGCCCTCGGCGGTCCGGGTGTCCATCGCACGGTCCATCTCCCGACGCATCTGCTCGAGAAGACTCCAGGGTTCGTATCGGGTCATGCTCATGACTGTTTCCTCCCTATTGGCTGATTTGCTTTCACACATGCAGCGAGGCCGGCGCCCCGCCCTCCTGACCTGTACATAAGTGCGCCAGGCCAGGTTTCAAGGGGCGGTTTTTGCGTTCTGTCAAACGCGCATGAATTAGTCCGCGATGACACACACATCGGCCGTTAGAAGAGTCGTGCGAAGACCATAGCCGCAACGGAAGATCAAACCGAATCTCCTGGCGCTACGTCAAGCAATGACGCGCCAGATCGATCTACGATGTCTAACGCGCGGCTCAGTTCGGACTGGTCATGCACAGGTTGCGGTCTACCGAAATGAGCACCACCGACGCACCCTGCTCGCCGCGGCGGCGGAAGGATATCGTACTGCCATTCAGCGCAGGCCCCACGGTCATCCCCTGCAGCGCAGACTCGTCGACAACCTTTTTGCCCTCCTGCCAGCACTGTAGGCGGAACTGACTGGTCTGATGAAACGACTGCCCACCTGCCGCGCCGCTGGTGGTGATTTCGGCCTTCACCAGATTGCCACCAAGCGCGATTGGGATGAGCAGCACCAACCCAAAGAGTTTTTTTCGATACATGGCTTTTCCTTGATTAGCAAAGTCGAAAACGTCTTCATGAAGGTAGCCGCTACCGCGTCACCC
>CBFCWF010000240.1:0-6339 GCA_965601425.1 uncultured Chromatiaceae bacterium
TCGGCATCGAGCACGTCGACGACATCATCGCCGACATCGATCAGGCACTCGCGGCGGCCAGATAGCCTTTTGCGGCGAGACGCGCCCGCAGCGGGCCCCGCGACCGCCGAGGTCGTGGGGCCTTTTCAATAGGTGCCCGTGCATCACCCAACCGACTAAACGGCGAGGCTGAACAATAGCGCCTCGATGCCGCCAAAGCTGGTGCCAGGTGAAACAGGTTTCCTATCGACCGACAATCCGCACCGGGCGGTCCATGAGGGCGTTCACCAGGTATTGGCACTTGCTTGGGGTGACTGGGAAGGCTTGATTGCGCTGCAGCAGAAAATCCTCGCCGAACCCGGCGCGGTCGAAAGCCACAGTAACGAACTGATGGCACTGATCAGCGGGCTGGCGGACGAGAAGCAGCGCGCGCTGAACGCGGGCGACCGCGATGAGCGAACCGCCGCCGCTGATCTGCAATCGTTCAGTTGTTCGGTTCGCTGAGCCGGCGCATGAGCCAGCCGCGAAAGAAGGCACTGTCGGTGTCGGCGAACAGGCGAGCCTCGGTCAACCATTCGCGCAGTTGCTCTGGGTTGTCCGCCGGCTTGCCGTGCTGTGCGAAATAGCAGTCCAGATAGAATTCGCCCTGCAGGGCACGCCACTGTTCCTCGTCGATGGCGTCTTTCAGGCGGTCGGGAAAGGGCAGTACATTGTCGTCTGACATTCGGTTTTCCGTTTGTTGCTCAGCGTTGCTGACGCCACCAGCGATCGACGATTGCCCCCACGTCGACATCGTCCGGCCCGGACCGCCAGCTCTCGGCCAATGGCGCATCATTGCTCGCTGGTGCCGGATCAGGCGCATACAGCTGACAGCGTGTTGGAATCGGGATGGCCTCGCCGACGGTCAGTGCCTCACCACGCCGCAGCGTTGTCAGTACGTCCGCCAGGTCCTGTTCGCCCTCCGGCATCAGCTTGCGAATATACGCCTGATCCTGCGGGTTCGTCGTGCGCAGACATATGAAATTGCCACACTGCGACAATACCGTCTCAGACAGCTCGTTCGGCCGCTGACTGACCACGCACAGACCCACACCGTACTTGCGCCCCTCCTTGGCGATGCGCTCCATCTCGCGTCGGCTGCCCTGGTGCTGCTTGTCGGCCTCGCGCGGGATGTACTGATGCGCCTCCTCGCAGACCAACAGGATAGGGAACTCGTGCCGCCGTGGGTTCCAGTAGTTGAACTCGAAGGCCAGGCGGCCGATTTGTGCCGAGACGGTTGGCCGCACATCGTGCGGGACCGGGCTCAGGTCGATCACGTTGATCTGGCGCTTGGGCTCGCCGAGTCCGACGAAGTCGCGCAGCAAGCCCTCCAGGTCGAGCGACTTGGTGCGTCGTTTCGGCCGGAACAGAAAATCATAGCGCGAATCGTTGAACATCGCCTGAAAACGCACCAGGAACTCGTCGAAAGCGCCGAACAGTGGCCCCTTGGTCTTACCGAAATCGAACTGCTGCTCGTTCGCCTGCTTGAAGTGCAGATAGAGCTCCTTGAGCGAAAAATAAACCGGGGAATCGACCGACAGGCGATCGATTCCCAGGGCCTGGTTGCCCTTCCGTCGCAGCGTATAAAGGACTTCGCGCATGAACGAGACCTGCAGCGAGGCATTCGGGTCGGTGCGGTCGATCAACAGGTCGACCAACTCGCCGTACGTCAGAAGCCAATAGGGCATCTCCAGCGTGCGTGCATCCACGTGATGCACCGTGTCGCCGGGAAACGCGCTATGGAAGCGGCCGTCGGCGTCTCGCCAGCCGTACTCGCCGTGCAGGTCGAGCAACACGATATGTGCCTTGGGCATCAGCTTTACGGTGCGCTGCAGCAGACTGCTGACCGCCCAGGATTTGCCCGACCCCGATTGTCCGAGTATCGCCAAGTGGCGATTGAACAGCAGGTTGGGGTCCACGAACACGCGCAGTTCGGCATGCTGGCTCAGCCGCCCGAGATGCAGACCATGGCGCCGGACCGCATCAAACATCGCCTCCAGTTGCTGGCTGTCGGCCATGTAGATCGGCGTCCCCAGCGGCGGGTAACGACCGACACCGCGAAGAAATCGCCCATCACTGCTGACTTCGCCGAGCGGCAACAGGCGCATAAGGTGTATGCCGCCCTCGGCCGTCGATTCCTCCCAGACCCGGACGATCTGGCAAAGCACCTGTTCCTGCTCGCCGCGCGCGATCACGTAGCCGCCGATCTGACCGACCGTGACCTTCTCGGTCCCGGTCTGGCGATACGACTCGAAGCCGCCCTCCCGGCGTTCCAGCCGGGCAATGAAGCGTGCGCCGGAAATGTCCTTCAGGGTGCCGAGCGAGCTCGAAGCCAGGTCCGTCATGAGCGTCTCTGAATCCACCGATGGCATGGCCAGGATAACGGCTGGCGGTCTAAATTCCTAAGCAACACGAGGGATTGGCGCGTCTGACATTCCTCGGCGGCCGCTTTAGAATACGGCATTGCATTCCAAGAGGTTCGCCCGTATGTCACGAGTCACCGTCATTGGCGCCGGTTTCGCTGCGCTGACCGCTGTTCGTAAGCTGCGTGCCGCAGACGCGGGGATCGAAATCGACCTGATCGCGCCCGATCCGGCGTTCGTCTACTACCCGGGCACCATCTGGATTCCGACCGGCCTGCGACAGCCGGAGGATCTGGTATTGCCGCTGCAGCCGTTCTTCGACCGCATGGGCGTGCGTTACCATCGGGCGTCTGCGCAGGGACTGGACGATGCCGGCCGCCGCGTGCTCACGGATCAGGGCACGGTGTCCAATGACGGTCTGATCATCGCCTGCGGTGGCCGTTTCATTCGCAAGTTGCCGGGCATCGAACACGCCTATCTGCCATGTGGCGGGGTGGAGGTGGCTGCGCAGATTCGCGACCGCCTCGCCGGGCTTGCCGGCGGCACGCTCGCGTTCGGTTTCGCTGGCAATCCCAAGGAGCCATCGGCTATGCGTGGCGGTCCGGTGTTCGAGTTCCTGTTCGGCATCGATTCCTTTCTGCGCAAGCAGGGTCGCCGCGACAAGTTCCGGCTGGTGTTCTTTACGCCGGCAGAAAAGCCGGGGCAACGCCTCGGACCGAAGGCGGTCGATGGCCTGATGCGCGAGATGGCCAATCGCGACATAGAGACCCACCTCGGGCACAAGATGAAGGGTTTCGCACCCGATAAGGTCATGACCGAGGGCGGCGAGTTCGGCGCCGACATGATCCTTTTCATGCCAGGGATGACCGGCAATCAGTGGTTCGACAACACCGAGCTGCCGCGTTCCGCCGGTGGAATGATAAAGGCAGACCGCTTCTGCCAGGTCGAGGGCTGGGACAGGGTCTATGTGGCCGGCGACTCGGGCAGCTTCCCAGGGCCCGACTGGCTCCCGAAGCAGGCCCATATGGCGGACCTGCAGGCGACCGCGGCGGTTGCCAACCTGCTCGACGCGTTCCGCGGCAAATCGGCCAGCCACACCTTCAGGGCCGAGCTCGTGTGTATCGTCGACACGCGTACCAGTGGCATGTTGGTGGCGCGCTCCCCGACCAGGAACCTGGTGCTGCCGAAATTTGTCGGCTTCCACTGGGCGAAACGGGCGTTCGAATGGAACTACCTGCGCCAGTACCGTTGAGCCGCTGGCGCGGCGGCTGGCGTGACGCGCCGCACCAGGGTGCCGATCGATTACAGGCTCAGCGTCTCGCCCGGTGCCATCACCTGCACCTTCAGCGGTGAATCACGGAGGGCGTCCACTGCGGCTTCAGTACTTTACCGAACAGCCATAGGGCCGGGTGACCGGGACGCCAATCGGTTCGCCAGCCAGCGCCTCGTTCAGGGCCACACGCAGATGCTGCGTTGCCTTGCCGATGTCGTCCGGGTTCGCTGACGCGATGCTGTCAATCCCACCCATGTAGACCAGCTTGCCTTGTGGGTCGACGAGGTACATGTGCGGCGTGGTCTTGGCAGTATAGAGGCGGCCGATCTCACCCGCCTCATCGAGCAAAACCGCGCTCGGCGCGGCGTCGCGGGCAGCAGTGAGCTCGTCGGCCTGGGCCGGACTGACGTGACCCTGCTTGCCGGGCGCGGACGAGATGACAGAAAGCCATACCACGCCCTGTCGTGCGGCCTCCCGCTGCTGCGCCTGCATATTGCCGGCGCCATAGTGTTTGCGTACATAAGGGCAGTCGTGATTCGTCCATTCCAGCACCACATAGTCGCCGCGATAGTCGCTCAGGCGGTGCTCGCGCCCCGCGGTGTCCATGCCGGTGAAATCCGGTGCCGCCTGTCCGATCTGGACGGCCGCGGGTGCGCCGGCGCTGAGCGCGAGCGTCAGCAAAAGGAAAGGCAGTCTGTCACACATGTCGTTCACTCCGGGTGATGGATAGTGTCGATGGCCCGCAGGACCAGCCCCGCGGTGAGCAGTTGGGGCAGTATCTCGGGTTGCCCCTGTCCGGGCGGGTAGAGCAAGTACAGCGGCACGCCGCTGCGGCCGTGGCGCTGCAACTCGGCGGTGATCGCAGCGTCGTGCCGGGTCCAGTCGCCCTTCAGGTAGGCGATGTCCCTGTCGCGCAGTGCCGTCCGGACCCTATCCGTGCCGAGCGCGATCTGTTCGTTAACCTGGCAGGTGATGCACCAGGCGGCGGTGAAGTTGACCAGGACAGGCCGGCCCTGCTGGCGCAATTGTGCGACGCGTTCTGCGCTCCAGCCTTCGGCCGGCGACCGGGGTGTCTGCTGAGTCTGACCGGTCGCGGCGAGTGCGCCGAGGCCGAGCGCGGCGGATGCACCGATCAGCGCCACGACGAACTGGCGCCGCCGGTGATGCATCATCTGTCCGTACCACCATAGCGCAAACGAGAGCACGACAGCGCCGGCAAGCACGGCCGCCAGGCCCTGCGCGGCGACCTGCTGGCTGAGTACCCAGAGCAGCCAGGCGGCGGCCCCGTACATCGGGAATGCCAGGCCGTTGCGCAGCCGCTCCATCCAGGCGCCGGGTGCCGGTAGCAGCCGCAGCCAGTGTGGCCAGATGCTGAGCAGCAGTACAGGTAACGCAAAACCGATGCCCAGCGCGAGGAGCACGGGCAATGCCTCGGCCGGCGGGCGCGTGAACGCGAAACCGAGGGCGGCCCCCATGAAGGGTGCGGTGCATGGGCTCGCGACGATGACGGCGAGGATACCGGTTGCAAAGGTTCCGGTGAGCCCCGGGCGACCCGTCAGGCCCTGTCCGGCGCCGGTCCAGGTGCCGCCGACCGCATAGACACCCGAAAGATTCAAGGCCAGCGCAAGCATCAGGTACATCAGCCCAACGATCACCAACGGCTCCTGCAGCTGGAAACCCCAACCCAGTGCCGCACCGCCCGCCCGCAACCCGATCAACAGCGCGGCCAGTGCGGCGAACGTGGTCAAGACTCCGGCGGCGAAGGCCAGGCCGTGGCGGGCCCCGGCACCGTCCGCATCGCGCACCAGGCCCAGTACCTTGATTGCCAGCACCGGCAGGACGCAGGGCATCAGATTGAGCAGCAGGCCGCCGATCGCGGCGAAAATGAGGGCTGTCCAGAGCGTGATGCCAGGTCCTTGCACGGCCGGTGTCGCAGGCGCTGCGAGCAGGTCGAAGCCGTGGCGCACGGGTCCGTCGCCGGTCTGCTCGGTCACCACGAGCAACCCGGGCAGCGCGCTGCCGGCGGCCGCTGGGGCCTCGCCGACCGGGAGGCTCAGTACCAGCCCGTCCCCGTCGTGTGTCCATTGCTGCGCTCCGGATGCGGCGACCGGGCCCCAGTCCGCCGATGCAAACCAGAGTTCGTCGATCCGCCCCGGCGACCACCCGATGTCGCCGAGATGCAGCTGCAGCGTGCCGTCGTCCAGCGACTCGTACCGGGCGGACCCGGGAAAGTCCTTCGACAATCGAGCGCGCGCGGCTTCGAAGCGCGTCGCGGCGGTCCCTTCATGACCGGCAGCCGTGCCCCCGGTCGGCAGCTCGATCGTGAGGCTGCCGCTTTCCGGAATGCACTCCTCGCGGCAGACCAGCCAGGTCATATGGGCGACGATGGCGATATTGTCCGGCGATGGCGGCGGCGCGCCGATGCGCACCGGGACCAGCAGCGACACCTGGTCCTCGTAGCCGTAGTTGACCAGTGGCCCGACAGGTATCCGTTGTGGAACCGGCCAGTGGATCTCGCCGGCCTGCCATCCTTCCGGCAGTTCCCACTGCACGCGCGGGGGTTCGCCAGAATCGCCCGGGTTGCGCCAGTAGAGATGCCAATGCGGCGCGAGATCATAGTGCAGCGCCAGCCACAGGATCTCTCCCGGTCTGCTCGTGCCGCGCTCGGCCTCGAGCGTCAGCGCC
>CBFCWF010000241.1:0-6283 GCA_965601425.1 uncultured Chromatiaceae bacterium
GAAGAGCAGGATCCGATCGTCATCGAGCTTGCCAGGGACCAGTACGGTAGCGACGATGTTGAGATCGACGACGACTGCATTTTCAGCCGGGCGGATAACGGTACGTGGGTCAATGGATGGTTATGGGTGTATGACGATGACGTTGATGAGCGGCGCAATGCGGCGGCTTAGCGCGCTGGCGATCGCTCTCAGCGTATTGGCTGTGTCGGCCGGCGCAAGCGAATCTCAGGTCGGGCCAGCAACCGTGATCGACGGTGACACGCTGAAGATCTACGGTACGCGGCACCGCCTTGCACAGATTGATGCGCCGGAGCTGGCGCAGAAGTGTCGGCGCGACGGAGTCGAGTGGTTGTGTGGCGCGGAAGCGGCGCAGCACCTGCGCAAGATGATCCGTTCGCGGGACGTGTACTGCGAGATTTCTGGTCAGGACGGCTACGGGCGCAACCTTTCCGTGTGCTTCGTTGGCAAGCGCAACCTCAACGCGGAGATGGTGGCGTCGGGGTACGCGCTGGCGTATCGCAAGTACGGCCTGGACTATGTCGGCTATGAAGATCACGCGCGCCAGAAACGCCTGGGGCTCTGGGCGGGCTCCTTCATCGAGCCATGGCGCTATCGCGCCGCGCCCGCCGAGGCACAACGGCCGCCCAACGGCTGTGACATCAAGGGCAACATCAATTCCAAGGGTCGTCGCCTCTACCATCGACCCGGCGACCGGTCCTACGCAAATACCGTGATCAGCCCGCAGAAGGGCGAACGCTGGTTCTGCTCCGAGAAAGAGGCTGTCGCCGCCGGATGGAGCCCCGCCTGGCCCTGATGAAATAGCGCGCTTCCTATACTGGCGGTAGGCCCGCAAGGAATCTGCCGTTGGTATTCAGCGACCCCGTTTTTCTGCTCCTGTTCGTGCCGCTATCGGTCGCGGCACATCGCGCCGCGCTGCGTATCAGCGAGGCAGCGGCACAGTGGGTATTGGTGCTCGCGAGCCTGGTGTTCTACAGCGCCTGGGACATGCGGTGGCTGCCGCTGCTACTCGGCACGATCGCGTTCAATATTGTTCTCGGGCGCGCCCTCATGCGTCACAAGAAGCGCTCGCTGATGATCGCCGGCGTGCTCGCTAACCTGGCGCCGTTGCTGATTGCCAAATATGCAGGCTGGCTGACAGCGGGTCACCTGTTCGCCGACATTGCACTGCCGCTCGGGATCTCGTTCTTCACGTTTCAGCAGATCGGCTTCGTGGTCGATGCCTACCAAGGCAAAGTGCGGGAGGTCAGCGTGCGGCACTACACGCTGTTCGTGACCTTCTTCAGTCAATTGGTGGCCGGCCCGATAGTGCACCACTCGCACCTTTGTGAGCAGTTCCGCAAACCGTTCTCGTTCGACGAACAGAAACTGATGCGGGCGCTGGTGCTGATCATCGCGGGGCTGTTCAAGAAAGTGGTGATCGCCGACCGACTGGCCCCGTACGCGACGCACGTGTTCGATGGCACCGGGGCGGTCACCGTGTACGAGGCCTGGATTGGTGTGCTGGCGTACACATTCCAGCTCTACTTTGATTTCGCCGGCTATTGCGAAATGGCGATGGGCCTCGCGTTGCTGTTCGGTTACCACATTCCGATCAATTTCCTCTCGCCCTACAAAGCACGCTCGATCACCGAGTTCTGGCGTACCTGGCACGTGACCTTGGGCGGGTTCTTTCGCCAGTACTGTTACGCGCCACTCGGCGGTAATCGACACGGTCCGGCCCGGATGTATGTTGCCCTGTTCGTCACCGCGTTCGTCTCGGGCATCTGGCACGGCGCGGGCATGACGTTCTTGATCTGGGGCGTTATGCACGGAAGCGCGCTCGTTGTGCAGAAGTTCTTTTCACGTTCGCGTTTCTCGATGCCCAGTGCCGCGCAGCTGCTACTGACCTTCGGTTTCGTGACGCTGGCCTGGGTGATGTTTCGTGCACCGAACGTGGATGTCGCCCTCAATGTGTACGCGAGCCTGGTCGACGCCAACGGCTACATCGCGCCAGCCCTGTTCGCCGATATTGTCGGGGTAAGCGCCGCGACATTGTCGTCGATGACCGGTTTCGAAGTGTTCACCATGGCGGGGCTGCTGTGGTGGGTATGGCGGCTG
This sequence comes from uncultured Chromatiaceae bacterium, assembly GCA_965601425.1. Taxonomy (GTDB): domain Bacteria; phylum Pseudomonadota; class Gammaproteobacteria; order Chromatiales; family Chromatiaceae; genus Thiosocius. The sequence goes on from CBFCWF010000241.1 coordinate 2,119, forward strand.
CCGAATGTGCATGAGGTGGCGATGCAGCCAACGCGTCGCATGACGGCCGGTTTAAGTACGGCATTGGTGTTGGTGCTGGTGTCAATCACCGGACCTTCCCCGAACATTTATTGGAGGTTTTAGCACTTGTCCACTGCATCGATCCGCCGTTTCAATCGCACGATGATCGTGATCGGGAGCCTGCTGGTTCTGAGCCTGGCGGCGACGAATGTGCTGGTGGATCCCTTTGCGATGTTTGGCGTGTCGACTTGGCCGGACGGACCGGCCAGCAATGAACGCTACCGCAAGATAGAACACCTGGCCGAAACGTCCGTGCAGTACGAGCATCTGATGTTCGGCTCCTCGCGATCTGGCATGACTCAGCCCGAGTGGGTCGAGGGACATACCGGCGAACGCACGTACAACCTGTCCGTGTTCTCGGCAAAGCCGACGGACATGCGGGCGCTCTACCGCGCGTACCGACTACAGCATGAGGCGCCCAGGTCGGTCACCATCGGGCTTGATGCGATGGCGTTCTTGTCCGAGCCTGACGAGGATGATCTGTCGCGGCGGCATCACCCCAGTGTCGATGCTGCCGGGTGGCTCGGGTACTGGTTCGACTATTTGTTGGCACCCAGCTTCATTGCGATCGCCGATAAGTGGGCGGCCCGCAAGGCACAGCAGATCCGCTTCGACTGGGAAACGGGGACATACGCCTTGGTCGGAAAAGATGCCGCCATCCTAGAGGACCATGAGCAATACATGGTCAATACGTTCTCGGCCTGGGCGGCGCGGGCATTCGTGTCCGAGTTCGACCAGAAACAATGGGATGAACTGACGGAGTGGCTCGAAGAACTGGCGGAGGACGAGGTTCGCACCACCGTTTTCGTGCAGCCGATGCATCACCAGTGGCGAGAGCGCATGCAGCCGCTAATGCCAATCTTCAACGACCGGCTGACCACCCTGCCGGCGGTGGTGGACCTCTCGGACTTGGGGTCCGAGGACGACACGCTTTGGTATGAGCAGCGCCATTACCGGCCGGTGCTGGCGCGCGAGCTGATCGCAAGGCTTTATCGGTCCGGCGGCCCCGCCGTCGTCGCCACGGCACATGGGAAAAATTCGGCGTCTCCATAGACTGGTAGGTAGAGGGGGTCTTCGGAGTCGCCCATGAATACAGAGCTGATTGGCATGATTGGCGCCTACACGGTGATTGCCTTTGTCCTGTCTGGACTGGCAATGACCCTGTACTGGGAAAAAGAGGCGGTGCAGCGCTTTGCCATCGAGCTGCGCGCGGTTATGCAGGGCAAAGACGCCGCCCGGCGGCGAAAGCGCCTGGTACTGATTGCGGCGGCGGTGGGTGTGCTGTGGTCGGGCGGCATGATGTACATGGCCACAGCCAATGCGCCCGACGACCCGCCCGCGACCGAGGAGTCACCATGAAAACGGAACAGTGGGACGTCGGCGACTTTGAGCAGCACAATCCGCTCTTCCAGACTCGCTACGGCGAGTTGGCGCTGCTTGGTGTCGCGGTGTTGCCGTTCACGATTGGCCTTAGCTACCTGGGCGTACGCCGCTTGAGTGAATACGTAGGTGCCGCCCTTTGGGATGGCTGGGTGATTGGCGGCACAAGCGTTGTGGCGGGCGCCGTTTTGGCGGCCGTGGTGTGTACCATGGTGATCGAATGGATGAAGCACTATCACTACGAGCAGCTCCGAAAACGTTCAGATCCCTTGTCGCGGTGTATGTGGTTACTGAGCCAAGCGATCGATGATCGGGACACGGTGAAAAGCTGGCTGAAATACGACGCGCAGAAATACGGGCTGCTCGAGAGACTGCGCGCCGTCGCAAAAAAACGCGACGGAGGGCTTGAGGTAGAGCGGCTTGAGGATGAAGTGGTATTTCGGCTCATCGATCGGTGGATCCGAAACACCAAGCACAATCGCGAGATCGCGGTGGTGTCGGCCGAGTTCCACGACATCCGCGGCTCGTGCGAGTCCCGACTCAACTAGGCGAGATGCCACAGTTCTGCGCCCTTGTCGAACGGGCGTTCAATGTAAGGCTGTCGTTGTCCGGTTATTTTTCGGAGAACGACGATGTCACAGGATATCCGCGCAATTGATTACGACTGGCTGGCGACGTTAGCCAAGCGGCACGATGTGCCATTCGAGCGCCTCTGTAAGCGGGCTGAGAAACACGGTGCACGTACCGAAGACGAGTTGCTCGTTGAGGGGCTGCTGCCTCCTACAAGAGACTGGTTGACGACACCCCAGGCCGCGAGCGTTCTGGCGTTGACCTATAGCTCCTTCGTGTCGGCATTGATGGGTGGGCGGCTGCCATACTTTGGTCTCGATCATCGAAGCCGCTCTCGAACCAAGCCCAATGCGCGCCGCGGGTGTGGCGTGCTCTTCAAGCGAAAGGACGTCGAAGAGGTTCGGCGCCTACGGCGAGTGCTGGGGGTCTCGGCAAAGACCGCGCTGCGCGTCTTCCAGGCCAAGCGCGAAGACCTTCTGTAGCTGTTAACGGATAGCGGAATGGCTGGCGGCCGCGTTGTCGCCGCCGGTTTCGCGGTTAAAACATTCCCTAAGCAATGATTACGGGAGAGGCACGGTGCAGAGCAAGCAACACACGTACATGACGGTTTCTGAGCAGCGCGGCGTGAAGCGACTGTGGCTGCAGGGTCTGCGCCTTGAGGACTGTGGTTTCTCGAAAGGGGATCGCTACCGGGTCGACTTCGAGTTCGACACCGGCCTGATTCACATGGTGGCCGATGCCAACGGCGATCGTGTCGTGTCCGGCCGCAAGCGCGGTGCGCGGGTTGAGTCGATTGTCGACATCTGCAACGCCTCGGTCGGTCGCCTGGTCGGCGATGCAACGCGGGTGCGCGCCGATTTCTTCGTGGGCCGCATCACCATCTCGATTTCGCACCGCGATCAGGCCCGCGCCGAGCGCGAGGCGCGCTTCTATGACGAGTTGGATCGAGGCCTACTGACCGAGGGCGTTCTGTGTTCGGGCATTGGCATGAGCGCCGAGGCGATGCACGAGGGTTTCGCAAGCATGGGCGTTAGGGCGTCGCTGTCGTGGGTTGTGGATCGTGACCGGCGTTACATCCAGGCCTCGATGAGCAACGCGCATTGCGTGGACGACGGCACAACGCTGTTCGAGGCTTCGCTTGAAGAGTTGGAGCCCGAGTTGCTCAGCCCGGTTTCGGTGCTGCAGGTGTCGTTGCCGTGCACCGGCCACAGCCGCGCCGGGAAGAGCAAAAACAAGATCGATGTTGCCGAAGCCCACAAGACCGATGCGACCGCCGTATTTGGGTTCGTGCGCGTTCTCGAGCAGGTGCGGCCCAGCATCTGCATCTCGGAGAACGTCTGCGCTGCGCGGGATTCGGCCAGCTACCTGATGATCAAGAGTTATCTGTCCTTGATGGACTACGTTGTCCACGAGGTCGACCTGGGCCCGGAGCTGACACAGTCGATGGAAGTTCGGCGTCGTTACTGGTTTGTGGCAGTTTCCAAGGGTCTGCCGCAAGTGGATCTCGGCACCATGCCGGTCTTTGAGCGCGAGTTCTCGCGCATTGGCGAGCTGCTCGATGATCTGCCGGAGGATCACAAAAGCTGGAGCGACAATGATTACCTGAAAGCCAAGCAGAAACGCGACGCGGCCGCTGGCAAGGGCTTTGCCAAACGCTGTCTACTGACGCCCGACGACGTTTCGATCGCGACGGCCCCACGTACGTACGCCAAACGGCAGAGCACCTCGCCGTTCCTGACACGGGCTGACGGCAAGGAACGACTGTTCACGCCGAACGAGTTGTGCCGCGCACACAGTGCGCCTGAATACCTTGTTGATGGTTTGTCCGACGCCGTCGCCTATGAGGGACTGGGGCAGGGCATCGATTTCCGACAAGGCCTGGCGATCGCCATGGTGATCGCACGCGATGTTTGTCGGACGGGGCCGGATGTTACGTTGCGCGAGGTCGAGCGCGCATACGCGGACGAACGCGTCGATGGAATTACTTACAATGAACGGCAGTACTCTTTGTTTGCATGAGGGTCAGTCGATATACTCGTCAACGGACCCCACACGACAGTGTTGGCCGTCCGCACGGAGAACAAAGCGCCCCTCGTGGGCGCTTTTTCGTCTCCGGCCATGATGGTGGTGATGGGTTGCTAGTCGGGCAAGAAGC
>CBFCWF010000242.1:0-6281 GCA_965601425.1 uncultured Chromatiaceae bacterium
CGCTGGCGCAATACCCGACCTTGAGTGCGGCGCGCCTGCTCGGCATGGCCCAGGCCCGCGGCTATACCGGCGGTGCCAGCCAGTTTCGCGCCCATGTCGCGCAACTGCGACCACGCCGGCCGGCCGAGGCCTACTTGCGCCTGAAAACCCTGCCGGGTGAACAGGGTCAGGTCGACTGGGGACACTTCGGCCATGTCGAAATCGGCCGTGCGAAGCGCCCGCTGATGGCCTTCGTCATGGTGCTGAGCTTCAGCCGCCAGATCTTCTTACGCTTCTATCTGAATCAGCGCATGGACAATTTCCTGCGCGGGCATGTCGCGGCCTTCTCCGCCTTTCAGGGCGTTCCCCACGTCGCGCTGTACGATAATCTCCGCTCGGCCGTGCTCGAACGCCGCGGCGAGGCGATCCGCTTCCATCCGACGCTGCTGGATCTGTCGGCACATTATCGTTTCGAGCCGCGCCCGGTGGCACCGGCACGCGGCAACGAGAAGGGGCGGGTCGAGCGCGCGATCCGGTATATCCGTGAGGCCTTCTTTGCCGGGCGCACCTGGCGCGATCTCGACGACCTCAACGCCCAGGCCGATGCCTGGTGTAGCGGCCCCAGTGCCCAACGACCCTGTCCCGAAGACCCGGCGCTGACCGTCGCCGATGCCTTCGCGAACGAGCAGCCGCACCTGATCGGCCTGCCCGACAATCCGTATCCGGTCGATGAGCGGGTCGAGGTCAGCGTCGGCAAGACCCCCTACGTGCGCTTCGACCTTAACGACTACTCGGTGCCGCACACCCACGTACGCCGCACCCTGCAGGTGGCCGCCTCGCTCACGCAGGTCCGTATCCTCGACGGCGAGACTGTCATCGCCACGCATCTGCGGACCTTCGACAAGGGCCGGCAGATCGAAGACCCGGCCCATCTCGCCGACCTGGTCGCGGCCAAGCGCGCCGCCCGCGCACACCGCGGCATCGACCGCCTGGCCCAGGCCGTGCCGGCCAGCCAGACGCTGCTGCGCCAGGCCGCCGAACGCGGTACCCCGCTGGCCCGCGTCACCGCGCAACTGGTCAGCCTGCTCGACGCCTATGGCGCCAGCGAACTGACCCGCGCCGTCGACGAGGCCCTCGCGCACGAGGTGCCGCACCTCAATGCCGTGCGCCAGGTGCTCGAGCGCCGCCGCGAACAACGCGACCAGCCACCCCCGCTGACCCTGACACTGCCCGACAACGACAAGCTCAACCACATCGTCGTGCGGCCCGCGGCCTTGGCGCCCTACGACCAACTCTACACACCGCCCACGGAGACCGCCGATGACGACGACCACTGAACCGGCCCTCGACACCCTGCGACAGCAGGTGAGCGCGCTGAAACTCCACGGCCTGCTCGCGCACTGGGATGAACTCACTGACGATGCCCTGGCCTGGGTGGCACAATGGATCGACTGGGAAACCCGCGAACGCGCGCAACGCGGCCTGCAGCGGCGCCTGCGCGCCGCCCATATCGGCCGCTTCAAGCCGCTCGCCGATTTCGACTGGGACTGGCCCACCCAGTGTGACAAGGCCGCCATCACCACCCTGATGCGCCTGGACTTCATCGCCGAGACGGTCAATCTCGTCCTGGTCGGCCCCAACGGCGTCGGCAAATCCCTGATCGCCCAGAACCTCGCCCACCAGGCTGTGCTCCACGGCCACAGCGCGCTGTTTGTCAACGCCGCCCAGATGCTCGGCGAGCTGGCCGCGCAGGACGGCGACAATGCGCTGCGCCGGCGCTTCGCCCACTATGCCCGGCCCGACGTCTTGGTGGTCGATGAGATCGGCTACCTCTCCTATGGCACCCGCCATGCCGATCTGCTGTTTGAGATCGTCAACCGCCGCTACGAGCGCAAGCCGACCATCATCACCACCAACCGACCCTTCGCCGAGTGGAGCGAGGTCTTCCCGAATGCCGCCTGCGTCGTCTCGATCGTCGATCGGCTGGTCCACCATGCCGAGATCCTCGTCATCGAGGGCGAGTCCTATCGCATGCGCGAGGCCAAGCAACGCGCCGCACGCAAAACCGCCGCCAAGTCCCGCAAGCGCCGTGACCGGTCAACCGACAACGGAGACAACACCGCATGAGTCTGTCGTTTACTCATCTGCCTACGCACTGGGATGCCGGTGAGGCCTACACCGTGATCGCTTTCCTCGACCTCCTACGCGATCAACTCTGGGAAACCTACGGCGATGACATCACCGCGATGCTGCGCGACGCCGACTGCGGCGATCGCGACGAAGGACAATGCGAACTGCCGTTTGACGACCCGCTCGATTTCTAGCCCAACTTCGCGGATTCATCGTTTCGAAGACGCTAAGCCATTGATCGGTATAGACCCGACCCGCAAAGGTCTGCACTACACGGGGGTGGCGGCTTCGGCTTGGGTCGCGGTGATCTTTGGCGGTGGCTGAGGGGGCAGTTCGAGGTGCAGCCGCTCAAGCAGCAGTTTGAGTTCCTTCGGCGGTTCGGTGTAGCGCGTCAGTTGGATAGCGCGACCGTCGGTGGTGGGTATCTCGACATCGATCATCTGCACCACGGCAAACTTCTCGAGCACGCTGCGCGGCGTGAGTCCCGGCGCATGCGGGCGCAGTTGCTGCGCCAAGGTTACGTGCAGGCAATAGGCCAGGAAGGCGATGAAGATATGCGCCTCGATCCGCGACTCGAGTTGGTGGTAGATCGGCCGAATCGCCAGATCGCCTTTGAGATTGCGGAAGGCCTCTTCGATTTGCGTCAGTTGGAGATAGTAGCGCCATAGCTCGGCAGGGTCGCTGCCGGTGAGGTTGGTGCGCAGCAGATAACGGCCCTCGCGACGGCGGCTTTGCCTGAGCTTGTCGCGCTTGAGGCGATAGGTGAAGTGTGAGTCTTGTTGATCGACGTGTACGTCGACCAAGCGCCAACCGGTCGGATACTGACTGCGTGCCGCGCCGAGCTTCATCAGCAGCTCTTGATGGGTGAGCGTCATGCCCGAGAGCTGTTTCAGGCGTGCCCATAGCCGCTTGAGCTGGCGCTGACGCATCGCCCGCTCCTTGGCCACGCGATCGGCGCTTTGGGCAAACACATACAGCTCGTTGTCTTGCGGCAAGAGCTTGACCTGCACGCCCGGCCGGGCTTCTTGCCAGGGCTTGCCGATCAGGTCCTTTTCCAGACGCGTCAACCGTCCCTTGGGGGTGCCGACCAGGTAATGCACCGGTGGGTCAGACTGGCGCATCTGCTCCAGTGTTTCCTCGGTGGGGATCCCGCGGTCCATCACCCAGACCCGTCGGGCCTTGCCATACTGGTGTTCGATACGATCGAGAAAATCACGCAGCGTAGTCTTGTCCGCGGTGTTGCCCGGCAACACCTCGTAGGCCAACGGCAGACCCTCAGGGGTGACCACCAGGGCAATGACGACCTGCACGCAATCAGGGCGCTTGTCGCGTGAGTAACCGAAGCGACGTTTGTCCTCATCACCAAACGGCGGATTGGCCTCAAAGTACGTGCTGGTCAGGTCGTAGAGCAGCACGTCGAACTCGACGTTGAACAGATCCCGCCAACGCCCGACCAGGTGATCGAACAGCGCCGTCTTGTGGGCCAGCAACTTGTCGTGACAGGCATAGAGCTTGTGGCTGTCGGCGAGGCCCGCGTCGGCACCGAGCAGATCGGCCAGGGCGCTTTGCTCAAACCAGTGCCGATGCAGCCGCCATTCGCTGCCCGGCGACAGCAAGCGGTAGGCGACCAGCACGAACAAGACCTGCTCCCAACGTGTCCCCTTGCGGCTCTTCGGCAGGCGTTCCGCCCAGAACCGATTCAATGCCAGCTGCTCCCAAAGTTTCAGCGTCAGCCAGCAGGCGCCCCACATGCGCGGGCGGCACAGGCGCAGCTGCGACAGACACAGCCGCACGACCGAATCGTCCAACAGGGCTTCGTCAATGCGGTCTTCAGGAAACAGCGACAGCGAACGCGTCTGCTCGGCGTCCTCGTCGAACACCTCAATCGACTTGCGCCACGCCCGCTCCTGTGAGGAATTGATCTCGCCCAGATACAGCACATGCCGCTGCGAGATCCGGCCACCGGGCAGCCGTCGGTTCTCGACGATGCTCCAGTAGCGGTGCACCTTGCCATCCTTCTTTCGGTTGGTCGCACGCAGAAACATGGCCACCCATTATCCGTACGCCGGTGCCGATGGAAACAAGCAAGGTCTTCACTACAGCGGGTTTTCGGGGCTTATCCACAGACCGGGCATTGATTCGCAAGGGAAAACTTTTTCGCCCTTGCCAAAATCAAGGGCGAATCCGCGAAGTTGGGCTAGGTCCGCAGTTGTTACACACCGGTCGCTCACTGGGCGCCAACTACCGGGACCAGTGGGTCGACTTCCGCAGATTGCACCGCACAATCCCAGCGTCAGCTTTCTCCGAAACAACCTTTCGCGGCCGAAAGGACCACCGCGCAGTCGGCCAGGAAAAGTCATCCCGATTCTGGAGTTCGATGACCGCTTTGCGAAATCATGGCGAAGCGATGTGCAGAAAGGGGCGGAGTGCTGGACGTCCGAGTGAGCCGCAGGCGAACGGCTTGACCGATTTGTTAAGTGTGTACTTCATGTGAACGTGCATCGATCTCTAGCGGAGCCGACTCGTAGCCATAAGTCACGATTTGAAGCAAGTATTCGGCGAGAAACGCTGAAATCGAACCAAATTGTTCGAATTGTGATACGTGCCGGAGTTCGTGAGACAGAAGGCGTTTCGAAAATCTTACTTGGTTAATAAAAATCGAATGCCCGAGCGCAAGACCAAGCGTATTGGGACCGAGTAGGCCCGCGGTGATGGATGCTTCTCGAACGATAAAATTTTCTGGCAGTTCAATGGATGGCGACTCCATCACTCGGACTTTCTCAGGGCTTGATACGCCAACACACCTAGCCAACTCCATGTCCGCAGGACTCAGGCCGACACCGCTCCGTTGAATTTCCGCGCTTTGCTTTTCAGCCCATTGGACTGCGAGAGGCAGAATTGTCGGCAACAGAGGTGCAAGATCCTTCTTTCTCATTTTTTACACTTACCGCCGCTATATAGCGGCGGCTGGCGAAGCAGGCCATCCGAGTGAGCAAAGCGAACACCCAGAACGCCTTGTTCGGCAGCGCAAATTGAATGCGGGCAGAAGCCGACCAAAAAGAATACCGGCCACTCTGAAAATCATCCGAAGAATCTCCGCTGCTTCAAGTAGAGTCGAACGTGTGTTTTCCTACGGCCATCAGAGGATCGAGAAGCTCGCTGTATAAGGCATCACGGTCGTCGAATTCCAATCGGATCGGAGGGTTGGTCATAAACCTTACCCAGGGCCGTTCTGCAAGCGCATCACGCATTCCGACGCATGCAGAATTCCAGGCGCGAACCTCATCTTCGGAAGTGAGGATCACGATATTTCCTCGCTCTTTCTCGAACAGTTGAACCCAGTTCTTGGTGCAATCGTCGAGGTTGATCGCTTCCAGTCGTCCATCTTCGAGCGCGTAGTCTAGTTGCGCGGACGTGATCCGGCGAATTCGAGCGTACTCAGTTCCGATTCGAACAATCTTGTCGTTCATCTCTATTTCTCTGTTGCTCGGATTTAGTTGAACGAGAAATCACCCGGGGTCTTTCGAACCTTCTTCGCTCCGCCTCGATATTGACTAATCATTAACGTTGGTCGCGTCAGGTTGTGAATGGGCCTAGTCTTCTCGACGACGAGATTGCTTGCAGCCACCCAAATATATCCCACATGCGTCCGATATCTCTTCCACGATTCTGTCGTGTATCCTGGCTTGAAACCTCACAACCCATTGATCTGCAATAGTGTCGCTCGGGATAAGGGCCTAAATATCGCAGGGATCAAAGTGGACACGCCGCGACTGAACGAATCATCAAGGACACTGAATCATATCGGCTATTTCACGGATGCTTGAAGTCCGACAGACTATAGTCCTGGGGGTCAACAGTGGACCCGCCTCAGGCGTTCGGTCGAATGCGTGATCCAAACTGCCGGCGTCGCACGCCAACCCGCAGGTTTTCGAATCCACTGCCGCCACAGTCACGAGGCGGCCGATGCACGGATGCACGAAACCGGAAGTCTTGGCCGCTAACACTCGCTTCAGGCGGGTGTTTTTCGTTGCGGAAAACCCTATGCGGCATAGGTCCTGATGGATCGGATCGTAAACGGTCTATGCGCGACAGGCTTCCAACCCGGCGGGGATTATGCGAGGCGCTACGGCGTTGGATAGGCCGCGTAGCGCTCTGCGACCTGGGCAGGT
>CBFCWF010000243.1:0-6240 GCA_965601425.1 uncultured Chromatiaceae bacterium
GCCGCCGTCCCGCACGCGACTCAGGCCCCATGCCGGCCCGGCGGCGACGGGACGCAAGACCCTGGCGCCGGCGGCAGGGACCGCGCGCCGCGTCGGTCGGACTCAGATTTGTCACACAGGATTCACAATCTAGTAACAAATTTGATGCAGGATCGAGGCCGTTATGTTCACACAAGGCCACGCCGTCATGTCAAGTTCGCCGCAACGCAGCAGCCCGATCCGACCGGTCCTCGTACCGGTCGACTTTGAGCCGCCCGCCCGGGCCGCGCTGGTGTTCGGCGCCCGCATGGCGATGAGCACGAATGCGCCGCTGAAGATCCTGCACGTCGTTCACGTACCGGCGAACAAGCCAAACTATTACCACCGCGACGCGCAGCGTAGCACCTCTATCCCGATGGACGAACTGGCCCGGCGGATGCTCGACGCGTTCGTGAGCGAGGTTCGGCGCGACAACCCGGAGCTGACCATCCTCGAGGCGCCGGAGACCCTGCTGGTTGCGGGTCTCCCCTGCACTCGAATCCCGGAAGTGGCTGCGCTCGTCGATGCCGGCCAGGTCGTCATTGGGCAGCATAGGGTCAGGAGCATTTTCGGTGGCCTGTTCGCCCCCGCCTCGGAGCGGGTCGCCAACCGGTGCAATGTCCCGGTGACCGTCGTGTACACCGACATACCGGGCGAAGCGATTCCGCATGCGCCCGAGCCGGCGGTCCACAGTTCGCATTTTGGGGCGCAAGGGCAAGGCGCCGTTTCATGACGGCGCGGGTCGGGCCGGTTACAGCCGCTCGACCCGGACCTTGATCACCGAGCGCTCGTCGGCCTCGAGTACGCTGAGCCGGTAACCCTGGTCGACCACCTGGTCGCCAACCGCCGGTATATGCCGCAGCCGACTGATGATGAGGCCGCCAATCGTATGCGCCTCGCCCACCGGAAACTTCGCATAGAGCATATCGTTCACCTCGGAGATCGGTGTCCTGCCGCTCATCAGGTGACTGTCCTCGCTTTCGTGCTCAATGTAGGCGCGCTGTTTGGGGTGGTACTCGTCAAAGTCGTAACCCACATCGATCTCACCGACCACCTCCTCGAAGACGTCCTCCATGGTGAGGATTCCCACCGCCGAACCGAACTCATCGACCACCACCGCCATGTGATCGTCCCGGGCCTGCAGCTGGGGTAGCGCGAGGTCTATGGTCTGCTTCGGAGATAGAAAGAGCACCGAACTTATAAAGTCAGCTGTCGGTTTCTCCATGATCTCCGGGTCCATCAGGTCCCAGGAACTCAGCGTGAGGACACTCTTGATATTGGTGATGTTGCCGCGATAGACGGGCAGGCGATTGTATCCATAACGCATCACCAGACGTACCGCCTCCTTCATCGGCCGGACCTCGTTCACGCCGACCACGTCAGCGAGCGGAATCATCGCCTCGCCCACCGTGGTGTCACCGAAGCGGATGATCCGCCGGATCTTCTTGCGGTCGATCGTCGACGAACCGCCGGCGGACTCGGATACGTCCAACATCACGCGCAGTTCCTCGCGCGTGATGAACATGTTCTGAGGAATCGTGCCACCACCAACGATGCGCGTGACCAGACGCGCGATGCGGCTGAAGACGAAGATCACTGGATAGAACAGATAGGAGAAGAAACGCAGCCCGTAGATCGCCCGGCTGGCAACCGTATCGGCCTTCTGCTGAAAGATGCTCTTGGGGACGACCTCGCCCAGTATCAGCAGAATCGGTGTCAACACGATGACCGAGATCAGGTCGCCGGTTGCGCCGAAATGATCAATGAAGATCAGCGCGCCGAGCGTCGATATGGTCACCGTCGCGATGTTGGTACCCACCAGCGTCGTACCCAGGATCACGTCCGGCGAACGGAACAGCTTGAGCACCATGCCGGCACCCCGGTCGCCGGTCTTTGCCATATGTCGCAGCTTGACCTTGTCGGAGTTCACCATCGCGATTTCGGAACCCGAGAAGAAACCCTTGAGCAATAGAAAGGCGACAATCAGCAGGAGCTCGAGATACCAGTCCATCAGGCCTCTCCCGACCGGCGGTCAGCCTCGGAACGGGCGCCCGGCGCCTCGCCAGGCCCGGCTGCCTGTTCATTGACGTCTTCGCCCGGGCGTGCCGCCGACGCGTCGCCGATAGGCTCGACGCCTGCCGAATCCGCGGAATCCGAGGCCGAGGAAGACAGGCGCGTCACCTGGAGCTGACTGATCCTCAGGCCGCTGCGTTGCTTGACGACGAAGCGATAACCGTCGTGAATCGCCTGGTCCCCGGGTTCCGGCAGGCGATCGAAGAGGCGGAACGCCACGCCCCCGATCGTGGCCATGACCGGATCCTCGATATCGAAATTCGTCAAATTGTAGAAGTCCGCGAGCCGCATGTCGCCCGGTACCACATAGCTGTTCTCGTCATCTTCCTTGTAATACTCCAGGCCCGCCATCTTCCCGGAGATCTCACCGAAGATGAACGTGAGCACGTCCTTCATCGTGACGATGCCGAACACCTCGCCGTATTCGCCCAGAATGATAGCGACCCGGGTATTGTGCGCCTGAAAATAGTCGAACATCTCATCCACCTTCTTCGTGGGCGGCACGAAATGAGCGGGCTTCAGGATCATGTCGAGGGTGACCGAGGACATATCACCGCCGCCCCTTACCAGTTTCAAGATATCCTCGGAATGGACGAAGCCGATGACGTTGTCCCAATGTCCCTGATATACGGGCACACGGGGATGGCGATAGCTTCGGAACTGTTCGATCAACGCAGGGACGGGGAGACTCGCGTCGAGAAACAATATCCGCGGGCCGGGCGTCATGATGCGTGAAATATCCGTTTCCGACGCCTCCAGCAGATTGTCGATCAACACCCGCTCCGTGGCGTCGATGATCCCGGTCTCCTCGCCCTCTTCGAGCAGCGTCCGGAGTTCGTCGGGCTGCAGGATATTCTCCCGATCAACGGCATCCCCGACCACCATGGTCGTGATCCGGTCGGCAATCGCCCTGACCGCCTCGCGCAGCGGCGTGATCAGCACCATCCAGCGCGGCAGGATACGGGCACTGATCAGGGTGCTGAACTTGATCGGGAAACTGACCGCGATTGTCTTGGGCGTGACTTCACCGATCAGCAGCAGCAGCGGCACCATGATCAGCACGTTGATCCAACCCACGTCCTGTTCACCAAACAGCAACAGCAGAATCCCGGTCATATTGACCGCCGACGCAATGTTGACCAGCTCGTTGCCGCACAGGATCGAAATGATCAGGCGCCGCGGCTCGTCCAGCATCGCGTGAATACTCTCGGAGTCGGCATGCCGGGACTGCCGCAGCTTTTGCAGGTCTATCCGGCTGAGCGAGAACAGCGCGGTCTCTGACCCGGAAAAGATCGCGGAAAAGAGCAACAAGAGCGCCTGGAGAAAGATGCGAAAGTAAAGCTCCAGATCCTGGAGATTGACGGCGACCGTATCAAACAGCGCATTCATGTCGCCCATATTCGTGCCCGGAATTTCTCGTTGTTAAGCGTCGCGGCCGAATCGCTCAGGCCGGCCGCCGGGTGGTCGCCACGCGTCTGCTGGCAGCCATTGTCACCGCAAGGAAGGACGCAAAGACCCGGATCGCACCCTGAAGGAGGATAGCGCCGATACCTGCTTTGGTCGAGTCGCACGCCGAGTCCGCAGTCCGAAAAGACGGATGACCGGGCGGCGCAACGCACCAGGTCGCCGGGGCGGACCTTTTGCCGCCATGCGGTGGCACCCAGCCAGACGCGACACGAAGCGTCCCACCCCCGTGCCGACAAATACCGTTCATCGCCCACCGTCGGATCGCCGATCCGAACAGGATGATGCGGACCCCGGGCGGCAGCCCCCGTAGTCGCTACATACTTTTTTTGTTACGTTGCTTGAATGAACAGATGCTGGGGGTCTTCGTGTTGGCCCCCTGGCCTCAAACGAGAGGTCTGGGCGACATCGGTTTTCACTTTCCGGATCGAAAGGGTGCCCTTCGACGGCCTGCGCGGCTTGTCCGCATCGCTCTGCGGCGCGGAAATCCCGCGGGCCCCGCTCGACCGTCTGCAGATCGATGACGAGACGGGTCGATCGGGCCGTGCAGCATGTGCCCGGGCCGCTCGGCGAGCCGGACGATTGGCCAATATCGAACCCGATTGGCGAAAGCCTGCTTGTCCCGGCCAGCGGGTGCATTCGCGATCTCGTCGAACCTTGTCGAAACCAGGCCCAACATGAAGCGTGCAAAACCGAAACACCCGACCTGCGCCCGTTGTGGGCACCGGCACCCGGCAGGGGACGCGGGCTGCCAGTCCGCGGAGCAGGCCGGACGGCCTGTCGATGCCGACACAGACTCACCAGCGTCATGGGCACGCACCCGGGACACCCTGAAGACGCAATGGGTGGCGTCGGTCATCGCGTTCTGGGTCAGCGCGGGCGTGCTGGGGATCGTCGCGTTCCTCAACCGGGAATTGAACCTGATCCTGGCCTCGATCGTGTTGGGCATGCTTTTCCTCGGCCTTTGGCTCAAGACGCGATATCAGCTGCACCTGCGCCACGACCCGGACGGGCATTGACGCATGTCGAACCTGATCGACCTCGGGTGCCGGGTTGCGGACGTACACCACCGATATCACGAAATCCATGGTGCGCTGTTCGGCGCGGGCTCGTTCGGACTGGTCGTCAACGCATTGCGCGGCAGGCGGCGCCGCGCCTACCGTGAGTTCTCGACAACGCTCCAGGGCCTGGAGGCCAAGCTGGCTGCACTGGAAGCACAGATTGCGGAGCCGGCGCAGGCCGCCTCCCGGCGCGGCACTGAGCGAGAACTCCAGCAGGTCATGCTCGAGTACACGCAGGCCCTGAGTAAGGCCGTTATGGCTTTGGGGGCGATATTCGTCAACCTCGAGCAGGATGAGTCGGCCTACCGAGATGCTGGCGCCGACGGCCGTTCACGATTCACGGGCGACAAGCTCGACTACGATCACATGCTACTGGACCTGGAACGGTTGGGCACCCGGCTCAACAAGCTGTTCGCGAAATACTGAGCGCGCAGGACTCCCGGTCCCGTCCACACCGGGCGCAGTCCCGCTTTTCACGCCGTGAAACTTGCTCGAAGTCAGAAAAATGTCAGAAATGTTACAGACAGTCGAAATCGCGATTGCCGTGACAGCGTAACTGGCGCATGTTCAGGCGACGGGACCTGACCCGTTTCGATCTCTGCTGCAGACGGATTCGCGCCCGGCCGCGACACCCCGGCTGGCGGTGCAGTCAGTCAACACTTGCCCAAAGGAGACAAAAAAATGAAGTCGACCAATCCGATGGCCGCACTGTTCGGCAAGTCGCCGTTCAAGCCCATCCAGGCGCATATGCGAATCGTTACGGAATGTGTGGCCGAGATTCCGCCGCTGTTCCAGGCGCTGGTAGATGGCGATCAGGACAAACTGGCGACCCAGAAGGACCTGATTTTCGAGAAAG
The DNA here is from genome assembly GCA_965601425.1 of uncultured Chromatiaceae bacterium. Taxonomy (GTDB): domain Bacteria; phylum Pseudomonadota; class Gammaproteobacteria; order Chromatiales; family Chromatiaceae; genus Thiosocius. Next base: position 5,473 of record CBFCWF010000243.1, read on the forward strand.
AGCAAGCCGCCGACGAGATCAAGAACCAACTCCGTGGACAGCTCCCGAAGAGCCTGCTGATGCCGGTCGACCGGCGCGACCTGCTCGAAGTGCTGGCGATGCAGGATTCGATTGCAGACACGGCCCAGGATATCGCCGGCCTGTTGATCGAGCGGCGGATGGAGGTGCCCGATGGGATGGCGGAGCCGCTGATGGCACTGGTCAACCGCTGTGTCGATACCTGCAATGCAGCAGGCAAGATCATCGAGGAGTTGGATGAACTCGTGGAGATGGGCTTTCGCGGCCGCGAGGCGAGCCAGGTCGAGGACATGATGGCCGAGCTCAACCGGATCGAGGACGAAACGGACGAGATGGGGATGCAGCTCGCACGCAAGCTGTTTGCCCAGGAGGACAGCATGTCGCCGGTATCGGTGATGTTCTGGTACCAGCTGATCCAGTGGATCGGCGACCTCGCCGACTACGCCGAAAAGGTTGGCGACCGACTCAGATTGCTGATCGCACGCTGAGGTGCCGTCCGCCGGCCCGCATGGGACGGCAGGTGTTCATCCCGCACCCCCCCGCCGAGGGCGGTGCTCGAACAAAACAAGAACTAGGTAACTGCTATGGAAATCATTTCTGAGTACGGCACCGTCTTTATGGTCATGGCTATCGTCTTCGGGCTGTATATGACCTGGGGGATCGGTGCCAACGATGTCGCCAACGCGATGGGCACCTCGGTCGGTTCCGGTGCCATCACCGTCAAGCAGGCGATCCTGATCGCCGCAATCT
>CBFCWF010000244.1:0-6237 GCA_965601425.1 uncultured Chromatiaceae bacterium
CGAGCAATACCCCGCCGGACCGCAGCCCGAGGGTCAATGCGGCGCCGATCGCGCCAATCAGGCTGAGTGCCGGTGTGCCGAGCAGGAGCGAGACTATCAGCGTCCGCAACGCGTCCCATGAAAGGTCGTACTGCAGTCCGAGTACCGGTGCGATCAGCACCAGCGGGAGCCCGCTCACCAGCCAGTGGGCAATTACCTTGCCGGTGACCAACAGCGCAACCGGCTGCGGCGTCAGCAGCATCTGCTCCAGCGAGCCGTCGCGGTGGTCGGCGGAAAATATCTGCTCCAGCGACAGCATCGACGCGAGCAGCGCGCCGACCCAGACGATCCCCGGCGCGATCAGGCGCAGCGTATCGCGCTCCGGGCCGATGCCCAGGGGGAACAGGCTGACCACGATGACGAAGAAGACCAGCGTGGTGAAGATGTCCGAGCGCCGTCTCAGCGCGATGGTCAGGTCGCGCCGAATGATCCAGTACAGCGGCTCAAGCATGGTCGCGCCCCAATGTCACCGTGCGCGTCTGCTCGCCGAGCATCGCGACCTCCTGGTGCGTGGTGACGACCGCCATACCGCCGTGTTCGATATGACGCCGGATTACGTCCTGCAGCAATTCGACGGCGGCCACGTCGAGTGCGGTGAATGGCTCGTCCAGGATCCACAAGCGCGCCGCGTTGGCCAGCAGGCGAGCCAGCGCGACACGACGTTTCTGGCCCTGCGACAGGTGCTTGCTCGGCAGGTCCTCATGTCCCCGCAGCCCGATTTCGCCCAGAACCTCCCAGGCACGCTGCTCGGACAGCTCGAATCCGTCCAGCACGGCCGCGATCCGCAGATTCTCGACCGCGGTCAAGTCGCCCTTGATGCCGTTCAGATGCCCGAGGTAGAGCAGGTGGCGCGAATACTCCTCGCGTAGTTTGCGGATGCTTTCGCCCTGCCAGCGGATCTCGCCGCTTTCGGGCAGCAGCAGGCCCGCCAATGCGCGCAACAGCGTGGTCTTGCCGCTGCCGTTGCGTCCCTCGACGCGCAGCAGCTCGCCGTCGTCGACGCCGAAGACCAGGCCGCTGAACAGCACACGGTCGCCGCGCACGCAGCTCAAGCCGTCGATCTGCAGGGGGGTTCCGGCGTTGCCGTCGGGCATCAGGCTCTCGGTTCGGTCGCGAAAAACGCCAGAGTCTACACCAAAGCGCGGTGCTGGCTGGTGGTCGGCGGTTGGCCGGACCCCGGCGCAACTGGCAGTCGGGCAACGCTTTGTAACCGTATGGTGCCCCTGCGGATTTGCAGTGGGCCGGCGCGAAGCGTTGACGGAACCTTTTGCACTGGGTACGAAAGTCTCGCAGATGACCGTCCGCATGACCGAACCATGGCATTGCCGCTCGGCGCAGCAGGCCGCACAGACACTCGGTGTCGATGTGCGGACCGGCCTACCGACCGAACGGGCGGCGCGTGAGCTGGTCCGGCACGGGCCGAATCGGCTGATCGAACAGGGGCGGCGTGGCCTCGGGCGTATTCTGCTGGGTCAGTTCGGTGACTTCATGATCCTGGTGCTGATCGCCGCAGCCGCTATCTCCGGGCTGCTCGGCGAGCTGATCGACAGCATAGCGATACTGGTCATCATTGCGCTCAATGCCGTCATTGGCGTGGTCCAGGAATACCGCGCCGAGCGCGCGCTCGAAGCGCTCAAGCGGCTTGCCGTGCCGCAGGCCACGGTTCGCCGCGATGGACGGCCGGTCACGGTGCCCAGTGAGGCCCTGGTGCCGGGTGATCCGGTGTTGCTGGAGGCGGGCAACCTGGTCCCGGCCGACGTGCGCCTGATCGAGGCAGCCGCGCTGCAGGCCGACGAGGCGGCGCTGACCGGCGAGTCGACCCCGGTCATGAAGCTTGTCGAGGCGCTCGATGATCCCGGGCTCGGCGTGGGCGATCGCAGCAACATGCTGTTTCGCGGCACCCTGGTGACCGACGGCCTGCCCGGCCTCGCGCTGTCGTTCGAGCCGGGTGAGCGGGGTTTGATGCGACGCCCGCCACGTCCGCCGGGCGAATCCGTGTTTGCCCATGGCATGGGTTGGCATATGCTCGGCATCGGGCTGTTTATCGGCGGCCTGTCCATCGCATCACAGGCCTGGGCCTTCCACTCGGGCAGCGAAAACTGGCAGACGGTCGTGTTCAATGTCCTGACCTTCGCCCAGCTGTTTCACGTGCTCGCGATACGCTCGGAGCAGCAGCCGCTGTGGCGTATCGGCCTGCTTTCCAACCGGCCCTAGACCGCCCCTCCCGACTCCCCGTCGGATAGGTTATTTGACCGTTGGCATTACTGGCCTATGATGCAAGATCGGATGCTGTCGGCGGCAGGCACGTCACCCCGACACCCAGATGGTCGCCGGCGATGCCGCAACACTAGATGGAGATTCCCAGTCTGTGCCCAAGTCCAGGCTTACCGAGATGCAAAGCCCGCCCACGCGCTGTGTCGACTGCCCGGTGCGGCAGAAGGCGCTGTTTCAGGTGGTCGCAGAAGACTATCTGAGCGACGCGGAATCGCTGCGGGCGGGTCAGTTTCGGGTGCCGGCCCGCAGTCACCTGTATCAGGAGTGCTCCCCGGCGACCATGGCCTACACCCTGTTCGAGGGCTGGCTGCTGTTGCACAGGACCCACTCGGACGGCAGCCGCCAGGGACTGCGCATCGCGTTGCCGGGTGATTTCATCGGCTACTCCGCGCTGCATTCCGACCACAGCCATGGAGCGATGGCGATCACCGATGTGGTCGTGTGCGGCTTCGACCAGGCCGATCTGCACCAGATGATCGACAAGCACTTGGAGATCGCGCGCCAGATCAACGATATACAGGCGCACTACCTGGCGACATGCGAATCCAACGTGCTGGGCCTCGGACGAAAGTCGGCCGAGCAGCGGATTGCGTATGTCGTCGCCGAACTCTACGATCGTCTCGGCCGTCGCGGGGAATTGGACGGGGAGAACGGCAGCATGCCGTTTCCGCTGACCCAGGAGATGCTCGGGGAGCTCGCGGGCCTGACGCCGGTGCATACAAACCGTGTGTTGAGGAAGCTGCGCAGTGACGGCGTCATGGTCTGCGATCGGCAGCGAATTGCGATCCTCGATCCTCGGCGCCTCGTGGAGATCGGCGACTATCGACCCAGCTATATCGCCTGAAATCGGCGACGGTATCCCGGGCAGGGGCGAGCCGGTATAATTATCCGGAATTTTTTCGCGACCGGGTCCACTGGACCGCCGATTTTTCGAGGAGCGACTACCGTGTCTGCAAAAAACGACGCCGCCTTTCTGCGCATGTTCTTGATCGTTATCGGGGCGCTGGTCGCCTTCACGATCGTGATCCTGATTCTTGCGAACCGGATCATGGGGGTCGTCGAGGAGCAGCGCGGCGAGGACCCGAGGCAACGGGACGCACTGATCGAGCGCATACAGCCGGTGGGTTCGGTGAACGTCGCAGCGGCCACCGCTGCGGAGGCGCAGCCGCAGAGCGGCGCCGACATCGTCGCGGCGAGCAGCGACGCGGCCCCGGCCGCCGACGCCGGTCCGGTAGATGCGGCGCAGGCGATGGCTTCCAATGCGGCCTCGGCCGTCGGGGAAGTCGCCTCAGACGCGGTCGCGGCCGTCGCCGGGGTTGCCGCCGCGGTGACGCCGGATACGGCCAGCGAACCGGATGCCGCGAGTGCCGCACCGTCCGTCGCGGCGGAATCCGCGACCGCCGCCGCGCCGGCCGCTGACCTGGCAAAGGGCAAATCCGTGTATGACGTCGCCTGTTTCGCCTGTCATATGACCGGTGCGGCGGGCGCGCCGAAAATGGGTGACAAGGCGGCCTGGGCACCGCGCATTGCGCAGGGCATGGAGACGCTGGTGCACAACGCGATCAGCGGCAAGAACGCCATGCCGCCCAAGGGCGGGCGCACCGACCTGTCAGACCAGGATGTCTTGTCCGCGGTCGCTTATCTGGTGCAGCAGTCCCAGTAACGGGGCTTCCGCCCGCGGCCGGCGCTCATGTCCCCAGCATGGCCTTCAGATTGGCCAGCTGGGCCTTTCCGCGGGCCCGTTTCTCTTCACTCGACAGCTTGGCGCCGCGTCCCTCCCAGCGCAGGTCGTCGGCCGGCAGCTCTTGCAGGAAGCGACTCGCCTCGCAGCCTGTGAGTTCGCCGGCCCGCCGCCGCCGTTCGGCGCAGGTCATCACCAGCGTACGCTGGGCGCGGGTCAGCCCCACATAGGCCAGGCGGCGCTCTTCGGCGATGTTGTCTTCCTCAATGCTGCTGCGATGCGGCAACAGATCCTCCTCCATGCCGACCAAGAAGACGTGCGGAAACTCCAGGCCCTTGGCGCCGTGCAGCGTCATCAATACGACACGATCTCCGCTGGCCTCCTCGTCCTGGCGCTCGAGGATGTCCAGCAGCGACAGATGATTCACCATGCTGCCGAGGCTGTCACCGCGCTGCGCGTCGTGCTGTAGCCTCGCCAGCCAGTCGAGCAGCTCTTCGACGTTCTCCCAACGCCGCACGGCGGCCTTCTCGCTGCTGCTGGTCTGATCCAGCCACTCACGGTAGCCGATGTCCGCCAACAGCTGGCGCACGGTGTCGACCGGTGCCTCGGTCTCCGCGTTGCGCGCAACGGCACCGAGCCACGCGCCGAACTCGCGCAACCTGGCGAGCGGTCGGGCCTTGAGTCGGGTGTCCAGCCCGAACTCACCGATCGCCGACAACAGGTTGCATCCCCGTTCGGCCGCGTAGGCCGCCAACCCCTCGAGCGTGCTGCTGCCGATCTCGCGCCGCGGCGTGTTGATGATGCGCAACAGTGCGCTGTCATCGTCCGGATTGGCGACCAGGCGCAGGTAGGCCATCACGTCCTTGACCTCGCTGCGCGCAAAGAACGAGGTGCCGCCGCTGATGAAATAGGGAATGTTCTGGGTACGCAGCGCCTTCTCGAACGGCCGTGCCTGGTGGTTGCCGCGGTACAGGATCGCGAAGCTTGCATAGGCCGCCCCGCTGTTGAAGCGCCGATGGATGATCTCGCTGACCACCCGTTCGGCCTCGTCCTCCTCGTCCCTGCAGGTGATCACGCGCAGCGGATCGCCGGGACCCAGCTCGCTCCACAGGCGCTTGTCGAAAAGGTGTTCGTTGTTTGCGATCAGCGTGTTGGCGGCGCGCAGGATGCGCCCGGTCGATCGATAGTTCTGCTCCAGCTTGATTACCCGCAGGTGATGGAAATCTTCACGCAACCGGGCCAGGTTCTCGGGACGCGCGCCGCGCCACGCGTAGATCGACTGGTCATCGTCGCCGACCACGGTCAACGCGGCCCTGACCCCGACAAGCAGCTTGACCAGCGCGTATTGCGCACCGTTGGTGTCCTGGTACTCGTCTACCAGCAGGTAGCGGATCCTGTTTTGCCAACGCTCGCGCAGTGCCGCGTCGGCGCCCAGAAGGTGCACCGGCAGCAGGATCAGGTCGTCGAAATCCACCGCATTGTACGCACGCAGCGCGCGCTGATAGACGCCGTACAACGCAGCGAAATAGGCATCCAGGTCGTCTTTCGCCCCGCCCATCGCGGCGTCCGGATCGATCAGCTCGTTCTTCCAGGCCGAGATCTGCCAGCGCGCACGCTGCAGTGTCTCCCGGTCGGCGTCGTTGCGCTTCGCCAGCTCGCGCAGTAGTTGCTCGACATCCTGCTCGTCGAGAATGCTGAAGCCACGCCGCAGCCCGGCCGGCCCGAGCTCGCGCCGAATGATGTTCAGGCCGAGCGTGTGGAACGTCGAGATCGTCAGGCCGCGGCTCGCATCACCGCCGAGCAGCCGACCGACACGCTCCTTCATTTCACGTGCCGCCTTGTTGGTGAAGGTCACGGCCGTGATATGCCTTGGCATCATCTCGGCGTGCTCGATCAGGTGCGCGATCTTCGCGGTGATCACGCGCGTCTTGCCCGATCCGGCGCCGGCCAGCACCAGCAGCGGCCCATCGAGGTAGCGGACAGCCTCGCGTTGTCTTGGGTTGAGGTCGTGCATCGCGGGGCGGGTCAGGCGTCCTCGCCAAATAGCGGGCGTTTCAGGCGATACAGGGCCGAGATGTCCTCGTCGCCGTGCCCTGAGGCCATCAGGCGCTGATAGTGCGTCAGTGTCATTTCCACCATCGGCAGCTGGACGTCGTCTGCTGCCATCATCGTCTGGCAAATCTTGAGGTCCTTGTGATGCAGCGCGACGCGGAAACCGGGCTCGAAGACCCCGCGCGTCATGC
>CBFCWF010000245.1:0-6224 GCA_965601425.1 uncultured Chromatiaceae bacterium
GCAACCTGTCGCCGAGGGGCAGGCATCGACCCAGCTGCTGCTGATCGGCTCCTCGAAGCGCCTCAGCCAGATGATCCTGGAGTCGCTGCAGACCCGGCATGAGCGCCGCCAGGCACAAGAGACGATTCGCTACCAGGCCCTGTACGACGAGCTGACCGATCTCCCGAACCGGCGCCAGCTGCTCGAGCGACTGGCCCAGGAGATGTCGCGCTCGAAACGGCATGGGCATATGGGGGCGGTGCTGTTCCTCGATCTGGACCACTTCAAGAAGATCAACGACTCGCTCGGGCACCGCGTCGGCGACAAGGTGCTGCAGGCCGTCGGTGCGCGAATCCGGTTCCGGCTGCGCCAGGAGGACATCGCAGCACGCCTCGGTGGCGACGAGTTCGTGGTGCTGATACCCGAGGTCGGCGACACGCCGGACATCGCCGCGGCGAACACCGAGTACTTCGCCTTCGAGCTGCGCGAACTGTTCCGCGAACCCTTCGTCGTCGGCAGCCACAAGCTGCACCTGTCGGCAAGTGTCGGCATTGCGCTGTTCCCGATGGAACAGGAAGATCCGGAGGACCTGTTGCAGCAGGCCGACGTCGCAATGTACCGGGCCAAGGAACTCGGCCGCGACAACGTCCAGCTGTTCCTGCCGAGCATGCAGGCCGCGGTCGATCGACGGCTGGAGATCGAGCGTGACCTGCGCTGGGCGATCGGCAACGACGAACTCGAACTCTACTACCAGCCGCAGGTGATCGCGTGCGGGCGGCTGGTCGGTGCGGAGGCCCTCGTGCGCTGGAACCATCCGTCGCGCGGGCTGATATCCCCAGCCGATTTCATCGGCATTGCCGAGGAGAGCGGCCTGATCTACCAGCTCGGCGACTGGGTGTTGCGGCGCGCTTGTGAGCAGTTGGCCGACCTCGGCCGAGCCAGCCAGCTCCACCTTTCGGTCAACATCAGCCCGAAGCAGTTCCGCGAGCAAAACTTCGTCGAGCGCGTGCGCAAGATCCTGGCCGAGACCGGTGCACCGCCGGAGCTGCTGACACTCGAGATCACCGAGAGCCTCGTGATAGACGACATCGAGCAGACGGTGCAGCGCATGCGGATACTGAAGACGCTGGGCCTCAGTTTCGCGATGGACGACTTCGGCACCGGGCATTCGTCGCTTGCCTACCTCAAGCGGCTCCCGCTGGACACGATCAAGATCGACCGATCCTTCGTACACGACATCGAAAGCGACCCGAACGACGCGGTCATCGTCGAGACCATCATCGTCATGTCACATCACCTCGGGCTGGAGGCGATCGCCGAGGGCGTCGAAACGCATGCGGCGCTCGCATTTCTCCGCTCGAAGGGTTGCGAACGCTTCCAGGGCTACCTGTTCGGCCGGCCGGAACCGTTCGGCGAACTGCTGCTGCGGCTGGTCGACGGACCACCCGAGGCGCGCAGCTCCGGCTGAGCCGGGCCGGTGTCGCTAATCAACGACACACCAAAACCCTCGCAAAAACCAAGACCTGGCGCAAACGCTTCGGATCGCTGTTGCCCTGCCCCGACACATTTGCCGCGCCCGGCCGCGACGATCTGAGGGTCGAGTTTACAAGGCGCTGAATTTGCGAATAAATTTCCCGATGGCACGCAAGCTGCTCTATCCGCTGTGGGGGGCGATTCCCGCCCCGTGACCGACCAAAATTTGGGAGATTTCGAACATGAAAAAAACGATGATGGTGCTGATTGCCGCCGCCTTTACGACCGGCGTTGCGGTGGCCGGTGAAAAAATGGGCTACAAGTCCTGGGATGCAGACGGCGACGGCGTGATCAGTGCCGAAGAGGCCGAGAAGTCGATGGAACTGACCGAGTCCTGGAAAGAGGTCGATACCAACAACGACGGCGTGGTGGACGAATCCGAGTTCAGCGCCTTCGAAACCATGCAGACCATGGAACCCGAACAGAAGAACTGATCGATTGACGCCCGGCGCGCGACCGCTGCTTAGGGGTCGCGCGCCCTCTCCGACGGGTCGATCGGCCGGGCCAGCGACCCAGACCTGCCATCGCGACACAACCCGCGGCGGCGTCCCATTGGCTGACCACCGCGCCATCTATTGCATCAGCGCAATGGCCGCGGGGGTGAGCTGTCGTCCATCGCGACCGGGCGGCCTGTCGTCGCGACACGGGTGCCGATGGTCACAAAGCCGGGTATGCTTGGCGGCCCGTCACTGTTCGCCGCCGGGGTGACGTCGGGTGCTGCGACCGCGTTCCATATTTCAGCTGGTACTGATCGGCTTCGGTATCGTGACCGTGCCGCTGCTGCTCGCGTTCGTCGTGACCGCGCTGTTCGTCAGCGACCTGAGCCAGACCGGACAACAGGCCATCGTCCAGGCGGCCCGTATCGTGCAGGAAAGCCGATTGTTGGTCGAGGAGGCGGATGCGATGGAACGCAATGGCCGGCAGTTTCTGGTACTCGAGGACCCGACCGTGCTCGCGGTCTATCTGCGCCGTCGTGCGGCCATGCGTCAGGCCCTGGCAGGATTGCGCAGACTCGACCTGATCGACGAACAGCGCTCGCTGCTCGATGCGCTGGATGAATACGACGCCCAACTGTATCGACGATTGACTGCCGGCATACCGGCAGACGCGACGGCCGCGCTCGATCCGCGCCAGTTCACCCAGCTCACCACGCTGGCGCGCGGCGTACTCGACGAAAGCGGTCGACTGATCACGAAGAATATCGAGACCCTCAACCGCAGTGCCGACTCGGCACACCGCCTGCTGCTCTGGGAGAGCGCCGCGCTGGTGCCCGGCGCGATCCTGCTCGGCGGCGCGTTCCTGCTGCTGATCATCCGGCCGCTGCGTACGCTCAATCTGGCCATCGACCGGCTGGGCTCGGGGCGGTTCGACCAGCCCATCGTGATCAATGGGCCACGCGATCTGCAGAAACTCGGCGAGCAGCTCGAATGGCTGCGAACGCGCCTGCTGGAACTCGAAGACCACAAGGCGCTTTTCCTGAGAAATATCTCGCACGAATTAAAGACACCGCTGACGACGCTGCGTGAGGGCACGCAGCTATTGGAAGAAGAGGTGGTGGGCACGCTGAATCCCGAACAGCGAGAGATCGCGGCGTTGTTGACCGAGAATGCGATCAGACTGCAGTCGATGATCGAGGATCTGTTGAGCTTCAGCCTCTCGCGCGGCAACCGCCCCTCGACCGAGAACGCGCCGCTGGCGCTCGAACGACTGGTGCGCCAGGCATTGGAAGAGCACCAGCTCCCGGCACAAACGAAGCGGTTGTCGATAACGACAGCGCTCGCGCCGGTAATGGTACGCGGTGACCTGCTGCAGCTGAAGGCCGTTTTCGGTAACCTCATCTCCAATGCGATCAAGTTCTCACCGCCCGATACCGGGGTTCACATCACACTGAAAAAGGGCGCAGACTGGGCGCTGTTCGAGATCGAGGATTCCGGCCCCGGTATCGATGAAGCGGATCGAGAACGCGTGTTCGAGGCCTTCCTGCGCGGGCGCGTTCGTGACCAGGGGGTTGTCAGGGGGAGTGGGCTCGGCCTGTTTATCGCGCGGGAGTTCGTGAGGCTTCATGAAGGGACGATCGAGGTCATGGAAAGTACCAAGGGGGCACGCCTCAGGGTCTGTCTACCGGCGTCGGCTGATCTCCCCACGGTCGGCAGCGGCGTTGGGCACGGCACTGAGCCTGCTGTCAGGTTGCACGAGTTGGCAGACGACCGTGCCGGCCCTCCCCGCGCCGCCGATGCAAGTGATCGCCTGTGACGATGTCACGGTGGTGGTTCGATTCGCCAACGAGGCCCATGGCCTGCCCGTCGACGAACGCAAGGAACGGATCACCGACTGGGAACCCCGTTTGACGGACCCGGCCGAGGCCGACTGTGCGGCCCTGCACCTCGCCCTGCTGCACAGTGCGCCGGGGAGCACGTCACGCGAGCGCTCGCGTGCCCGTAAGCTGCTCGCGCGCTACCTGGCGCATCCCGAGGGCAAATCGGAAACCCAGCTGGATTTCGCGCGCTATCAGCTCGCACAGCTGGAAGAGCGCGAACGTTGGATCCGGGCGATGCGCCGTGAGCGTCGCGCCCGGTCGGAAACGGAGCAGAAACTCGAAGCGCTCAAGGCGATCGAGTTGCGCATGAACGAGTTGCAGAGCCACGGCAAGGTGCCGTTGCCGGGATCCTGAACGAGGCAGGGGATGCGATGAGCCGCCAACCGCGCGTGCTGCTGGTCGACGACGATGCCGGCTTGCTGCGCCTGTTGAGCCTCCGCGTCGGTTCGGCCGATTACCAGGTCCGAAGCGCTGCGGACGGGCACCAGGCGCTGGCCCAACTCGACGGCTTCCGCCCCGACGTGGTGGTCACCGACCTGCGGATGCACGGCATGGACGGCATGGCCCTGTTCGAGGCCATTCATGCGCGGCACCCGACGCTGCCGGTGATCATACTCACGGCACATGGCACGATCCCGGATGCGGTCCAGGCCGCGCAGCGTGGTGTTTTCGGCTATCTGACCAAACCGTTCGACAGCCAGGACCTGCTGACGCGGATCGGTCAGGCGGTCGGACTGAGCCCGCCGGTCAACCGGGGGGCGGACGCTGCCCCACCCGGGGCCCTCTTGTACCGCAGTGCAGTGATGGAGCGCACGGTGCAGGAGGCCGGGCTGGTGGCGCGTAGTGGCGCCAGTATCCTGATCACCGGTGAGAGCGGCAGCGGGAAGGAGATGCTCGCCCAGCACATCCACCGGGTCAGCCTGCGGTCCAAGCAGCCCTTCGTGGCCTTGAACTGCAGCGCGATACCGGAGCAACTGCTCGAGTCGGAGCTGTTCGGCCATGCGCGTGGCGCCTTCACCGGTGCGACGAAGGATCACACGGGTCTGTTTCGCGCTGCCGACAAGGGGACGCTGTTCCTGGATGAGATCGGTGACATGCCCCTCGGCGTGCAGGCGAAGGTCTTGCGCACATTACAGGACAAGGCGGTCCGACCGGTCGGCTCGACCGAGTCGATCCAGACCGACGTGCGCCTGATCTCGGCCACCCATCGTGATCTCGATCAGGCGATCGCCGAAGAGGCATTTCGCCAGGACCTGTACTACCGGATCAACGTGGTGACGCTCGAGATGCCACCGCTGCGGGAGCGACGTGAGGATATCCCGTTGCTGGCGAATCATTTCCTGACCGAGGAGAGCCAGCGCAACAGAAAGCGGATGCGCGGTTTTTCTGCCGACGGCATGGAGGCACTGCTCAGCGCCACCTGGCCCGGCAACGTGCGGCAACTGCGCAACGTGATCGAGCATTGCGTCGTGTTGTCCACGGTGCCGCTGGTCAGCCGGGAGCTCGTGTGCCGGGCGTTGCGCGAACGGCCACACGAATTCCTGCCCTTGTCGCAGGCCAAGGAACGGTTCGAACACGACTACCTCGTGAGTCTGTTACGGATCACCGAAGGCAACGTTGCCCGGGCGGCACGTCTGGCGCATCGCAATCGTTCGGAGTTCTACAAACTGCTGCATCGCCATCAGCTCGAACCCGAGCTGTTCCGCCAGGGGTGATGCGTGCCGGGTCAGCGCGCACCATCGGTTGCATCGGCCAGCGCCTCTGTGCCGGGACAGTTGCTGAGGGTCAGACGGGGCGGATCGAATGAGAAGGTGAAAGGGGCCGTCTTCTTCAGTGCGCTCAAGCCAAGAATCTGACGGGTCGCGCCCGGAAACACCGCGGCCTCCACGTCACGCAACCGGCAGGTCTCACCGATCGTGAGGCTTTGGATCACGTACACCGGGACGATGAGTTCGCGCCCGTCGGCGAGTATTCCGCGCAGATCACGACTGTAGCGCGCCCGCCCTGTGTCCTTTAGCGCCGCCAGCGTGACCTCGTTGATCGTAACGTAACCTGAACCGGTATCGACCATGAACTCCGTGTCGCCGGCACCGCCAAGGTGCCCGGCGACGTAGAACGTCGCGGCGTTACCGTGTCGCATCGGCACCCGGGTATCGAGTTCCGCGGCGGCGACCATCGCTCCAAGCAACAGGCAAATGCTGCCGGCGGCAATCCCGATCGACCTCGTTTTTCGCACGCTTCGTTACCTCACCGTAGGTTGATTCGCTCGGCATCCCGGCGGGTCCCGCCGTTTCCCGATCCACCGGCGGGTCCGGCAGCCCGCTCAGCCCCGCCCGCCCGGGCGCGCGCCAAGAAAGCGGCGCTCAGGAACTCCAAGCATGTTTCGGGCCATGCA
>CBFCWF010000246.1:0-6172 GCA_965601425.1 uncultured Chromatiaceae bacterium
GCTCCCGCGTCAGGCGCTGAAGGCGAGGGCGCACAGATAGCCTGCAAGGGCCGCAACAAAGACGCTGATCTCGAGCATCGCGCGCGGCCTGTCACGGCGCGCGGCCACATTGAAGCTCATGATGTTCGCGACCTTGTCATGGTTGAGGTCGCGCATGAAATAGCGATTTTGGTTCATAGGGGTCTCCCAGCAAAAGTTTTCTATTGGTTCTCTCCACTATAGCCCATAAAGAGAACAAGGCAAGAACGAATTGCGGTTGCGCGACGCTTCAGAGATGAAAAAGTGCTTATATACGGGTATGCTTAACCAGCGACTTTTCAGGGGAGTGTGGTCTTGAATCACCGACTCGTTGAGCAGTGCGTGGAAAGAGTCTGTCGGAAAGGCTGCAAGGCCGTCTGGTCAGACATCGACAGCCTCGATTCCGGGGCTTCGATACCCGAGGTCAGTGGGCTTTCCGAGTCCGAGGTGCGGGCGGTCGCGCGCGAGCTGAAGTCGGTGATGGCGGTGTACGAAGGGCGCTGCGACGCGGCGCCGGTCTTGTGTGATCCGCCGCGGATGTTCAAACTCGGCGTCTGATCTCCTACCAAACCTCTTTCGTCAATGCGTGTAGCCCTTCGCGTCGAGGTCCGCACCCTGCGCGGCTTGCAACAAGGCGTCCCGAACCTTTTGCGGCTGTTTGGCGATTACCAGGTGCGGGCAAGCTTCTTCTTCGCACTCGGGCGTGATCTCTCGGGTCGCAGCCCGTTCAGTGCCTGGCGGGACCGCGCGGATCTCGGCCTGTCCCGGTTGGCCTATGGAACGCTGATGGTCGGTCCGTCGCTGGCAAGCGCGGCCGACGCGCCGATGGCGCAGGCACGCGACAAAGGCCATGAGGTGGGGTTGCTCGGACTGTCGCCGCAATCCTGGGCGCGTCGCCTCGCCTATGCTGAAGCGGATTGGGTGGAACATCAGTGTGCTCGCCTGTGGGAGAGGTTCGCCGCGAGTGGCCTCGAGGCCCCCTGCAGTTTCGCGACGCCCGACTGGCAGGTACATCCCCGGCTGTTCCGTGAGCTGACCCCGACACGTTACCGATACTCGACGCTGACCCGTGGGAAGTTGCCGTATTTTCCGATGTTACAGGGCGTGCGTTCACCGATACCCGAAATCCCGACCACGCTCCCGACGGTCGACGAACTGCTGCGCCGGCCCGGTGTGGCGATGGACAAGGTCCACGAGCATCTCTATACACAGAGCCAGCGCCTGCGGCCGGCGGGTCACGTATTCGCGGCCAGTGCGGAGCGCGAGGGGCTATCGCGTCTCGGGCTGATGGAAAAGATGCTGGTCATGTGGAAGGCTCAGGGCGGTTCCGTGCACGCGCTGGGTGACCTGCTGCGAGAGATCGACCCGGCGACGCTGCCGCATCACCAGATCGGTTGGTCGACCGTGGCCGACGGCGCGGCGCCGGTTGCAATGCAGAGTCTGCAGGTCCCGGCATGAACGCAGGTTTGCGACTGACCGATCGCGAGCTGCGGACACTGGTCTATGTCGCCGATTCGGGCATCCACGGCAGGGGCCTGTTTGCCGCGCGTCGCCTCGTACGTGGCGAGTACATCGGTACCTTCCACGGGCCCCCGGCGCGCCGTGATGGGGACCATGTGCTGTGGGTTTATGCGTCGGCGCTCGACGATGAGCCGATCGGGCGTCGTGGCCGCAACCTGCTGCGTTTCCTGAATCATGCGACGCCGTGCAATGCGGCGTTCGACGGTTTCGACCTGTATGCACGCCGTGCAATCCGCCGTGGCGAAGAAATCACGATCGATTATGGGGGGGCACCCTGAACCTCGGGCGCCTCGTGGGGTGGTCCGCTCGCGTTTGTGCTTCCGGCGGCCGGCGCTGCTGATGCGGGTCGGGCGAACATGATCGATGCGCTGCAGATCCGCCGGATGATGCGCGAGGAGGGGCTTGGCCGCTGGGCGGAAGTCGTCGACCGGCAGATCGACGCGGTTCTGGTCGAGGCGCCACATGGTGACTGGCAACGCTGGCAGCAGGCACTGCGGCAGCTGCCGTCGCTGGGTTCCGGTCGCGTCGATTGCCGCGATGGCGCCGTCGGGCTGTTCCCGGATCGGATGCCCGACGCGGCGGCACGCGCGCAGCTGCTCGACGCATTGAAAAAGTTGCACCCATGGCGCAAGGGCCCTTATCGGGTCGCGGATATGCGTATCGACACGGAGTGGCGTTCCGACTGGAAATGGGATCGGCTGCTCCCGCATATCGCGCCATTGGCGGGTCGGCTGGTGATGGATGTCGGCTGCGGCAACGGCTACCACTGCTGGCGAATGGCCGACGCAGGGGCCCGGCGGGTCATCGGAATCGATCCGACCGCATTGTTCATGGCGCAGTTCCTCGCGATTCGTCAGTTGATGCAACCTATGGACGCTGACCTTGTCCAAACGGTGAATCTGCTGCCGGTGGGTATCGAGGCGGTGCCGGATTCGCTGGCGCGCTTCGACACGGTCTTCTCGATGGGTGTGCTGTATCACCGTCGGTCGCCGGTGGACCACCTGAGCGACCTGCGTCGCGTGTTGCGGCCCGGTGGTCAACTGGTGCTCGAGACACTCGTCGTCGAGGGCGACGATCGCACGGTGCTGGTGCCGCGCGGGCGCTACGCGAAAATGCGCAACGTCTGGTTCATCCCCAGTCCGGCGATGTTGGAAAACTGGCTGAGGCGGTGTGGGTACCGTGATGTCAAGACCGCGGACGTCACGCCGACGACCGAGGCGGAGCAACGCGCCACCGAGTGGATGCGGTTTGAATCGCTTGCAGATTTTCTCGATCCAGCCGATAGGGGCTTGACGATCGAAGGTTACCCTGCGCCGTTGCGCGCGGTCGTTACAGCCGAGGTCTGAACATCCAGGTGAGGGGGGTTGCCGAGTGACAACGAAATCGAAATTCTTTGTCGGACAGATCGTTCATCACAACCGCTTCGACTATCGCGGTGTGGTGGTCGATGTGGATGCGGACTTTCAGGGATCCGAGGCATGGTACGATCAGGTCGCACGCTCGCGACCGCCTAAAGACCAGCCCTGGTATCGGTTGCTGGTAGACGGCGGCGAGTACGAGACCTATGTTGCCGAGCGCCACCTGGAGGCGACTTCGGACATCACACCGGTATCACACCCGGAACTGTCCAGGCAGTTCAGTGGCTACAAGGACGGGGTGTACCAGCGTCGCACGCATTGAGTCGCGGCAACTACCATTTGGGCATTTGCGGCCCGACGGTCGGAACCTGCCGTCGGTCGGACCGTTGGCCCGGTGCCCTGTACGCGTCTGTCGTCAGTGGTAGCGTCGCATCTGCCCCACCAGCACCCCTTGTATCTGCACCCGGTCGGGGCTGTAACGCATCGCTGACAGGTGGCTGTTCGCCGGATGCAGCACGACCTCACCGGCCCTCATCTCGAGGCGTTTCAATGTCGCCTCCTCGCCGTCGACCAGTGCGACCACGATTTCGCCGTTGCGCGCCTGGTCGCGGTGCTCGATGACGACCCAGTCGCCGTCCAGGATACCTTCCTCGACCATCGAGTCGCCGCGCACCTCGAGCACGTAGCAGGGATGGGGTGTGCGTAGCTGCGGCGGCACCTCGATCGTCTCCGGGTTGCGAATCGCCTCGATGGGCTGTCCAGCCGCGATATAGCCATAGAGCGGCAACGCCTCGCCCGGGTCGGCGGCACGCGCTGCGCCTTCGCTTGCCAGCCGAATTCCCCGGCGCAGGTTGTTCATCGGCTCGACCAGTCCGGCCTCGACCAGGGCCTGAATCTGTTTGTGCAGTGAGCCGCGCGAACTCAGGCCGAGCGCGTCGCACAGTTCGTCCAGCGTCGGCGGGTGCGCAAAGTCGTCGAGGTGCCGACGCAGAAAATCATAGATCTCCTGCTGCCGTCGCGTGAGCGTTGGCGGAACCATGCTGTTTTCCCTATGTTGCTGAAAAGTTCTTTCTATGTTCTATACTGGTGTGGATTATAGAACATCATGAGAACTTTGCCATGTCGGTTCACCCGCTCATGTTCGATGGTGCGGTGCACGATCCGGTCGAGCGCCTCGCCGAGCGTCTGAAGAAAAAGTATCCGGATCGCATCTGCGCCGAACTTACGCTGCCGGCTCAGCCGGCTCGCACCGAGCCGCTGCCCGACACGCTCGACCCGCGTCTGCGCAAGGCCCTGGCGGCGCGCAATGTCAGGCAGCTGTATGCGCACCAGGCGGAGGCCTGGCAACTGGCCGGGCAGGGAAGACACTTCGTCGTCGTTACGCCGACCGCCTCGGGCAAGACCCTGTGCTACAACCTGCCGGTGTTGCAAGGGGTCTGCGACGGGCAGGGCAAGGCGCTCTACCTGTTTCCCACCAAGGCGCTGGCGCAGGATCAGGTCGCCGAATTGCTGGCACTGAACGAGGCCGGCGGGCTGGGGGTGCGCGCCTTTACGTTCGACGGCGACACGCCGGGCGATGCACGCAAGGCGGTGCGCACACGCGGTGATATCGTCGTCAGCAATCCCGACATGCTGCACCAGGCGATCCTGCCGCACCACACCAAGTGGGCGCAGTTCTTCGAGGGGCTGCGCTATGTGGTGCTCGACGAGATGCACACCTATCGTGGCGTGTTCGGCAGCCATGTCGCGAACCTGATCCGGCGGCTGAAACGCATCCTGGCGTTCTACGGTTCCGCGCCGCAGTTCGTGTTCTGTTCCGCCACCATCGCGAACCCCGTCGAACTCGCCGGTGCGCTGCTCGGTGAAGAGGTGGCCGCAATTGGTCGCAACGGTGCGCCGCGTGGCGAGCGCCGCCTGCTGTTGTGGAACCCCCCGGTCGTCAATCCCGATCTGGGCATCCGCGCATCGGCGCGCTCCCAAAGCAACCGCATCGCCCGTCTGGCCACCCGCGCCGGATTGAAGAGTATCGTGTTCGCCCGTTCGCGCTTGATGGTGGAGGTGCTCACCAAGTACCTCAAGGACGTATTCGACAAGGATCCGCGACGCCCGCCGCGGGTGTTCGCCTACCGCGGTGGTTACCTGCCGACGCAGCGGCGCGACACCGAGCGCCGCCTGCGCGACGGCAGCATTGACTGCGTGATCAGCACCTCCGCCTTGGAACTCGGGGTCGATATCGGCAGCCTCGACGTCTGTGTGCTCAACGGCTACCCGGGCAGTATCGCCGCCACCTGGCAACGGCTCGGCCGGGCTGGCCGGCGCAACCGGTCCTCGCTCGGCGTGCTGGTGGCGGGTAGCGAGCCGCTCGACCAGTACATCGTGCGCAACCCCGATTTCTTCCTCGGCGCCTCGCCGGAGCATGCCCGGATCGACCCCGACCAGCTGCTGGTCCTGCTCGATCACGTGCGCTGTGCGGCCTTCGAGCTGCCGTTCCATACCGCTGAGCGGTTCGGTGACCGTCACCCGCTGGGCCAGTTTCTGCAGTACCTTGCCGACGATGGCGTGATCCATCGCGAAGGCGACACCTGGCACTGGATCACCGATGCCTACCCGGCCAATGCGGTGTCGTTGCGTTCGGTCGCCGAGGGCAATTTCCTGGTCGTCGACCAGGATCGGGATGCCCGCCGTGTCATTGCAGAGGTCGATTACAGTTCGGCACCCGAGACACTCTACGAAGGGGCCATCTACATGCTGCAGGCAGCACCCTACCAGGTCGAGAGACTCGACTGGGACGGCCGAAAGGCCTATGTCCGTCCGACCCGTGCCGATTACTACACGGACGCCGTCGTCTACACCAGGCTCAAGATCCTCGAGCGTTTCGCCGAGCGGTCGTTGGGTCGCGCGCGCGCCGCCCACGGCGAGGTGCACCTGGTGCGAAGGTTCGCCGGTTACAAGAAGATTCGCTATTACACGCACGAGAACATCGGCTACGGCAACATCAACCTACCGGATCAGGAGATGCATACCACTGCGCTCTGGTGGGAGATTCAGCCGGGCGAGCTCGAGCGCACGCTGCCGTCGCGGCAGATGGCCCTGGACGGTTTCCTCGGTGCCGCCTATGCGATGCATCATGTGGCCGCGCTGCAGTCGATGAGCGAGACCAGCGACCTGGGTCGTGCGGTCGGTGACGGTGACGGCCGCTGGTTTGCGACCCAGAGCGCGCAGGGGCGCGGACAGATGCGCGATCTGACCGGCGAGGAGTTGGCGCCGGATCATCA
>CBFCWF010000247.1:0-6106 GCA_965601425.1 uncultured Chromatiaceae bacterium
TCGCATGCGGGGCGCTGTTGACAAGCAGAACCGCAGGTGCGGCTGGGTCGTTCGAAGACCTTCTCGACAATGGCAAGCGCCCTGCACGGTCCGGTGCGCTGCATCCTGGAACGGAACGGCCTCAAGCTCGCCCTTTCAGGCGGCTTCGCGCGCAGACGTTGCCCGGTGCAGGCCGATCTCGGCCGGTTCCACCCTGTCCGAGGGCGGCATCGGCACGGCGCAGCGAGCCTGTTCTGCCGCCCATTCGCGTCGACGATCTCAACGCGCCGCGCCGGCCGGACCTGCCGGTCTTTGGCGAACAGCCGGGACGGAGGGTGGCTGCGCCATCGTCCGGCGCAGCCGCATTGCTCGACGCTAGGGCGTGAGCTTGTGGATCATGCCCTCGTCCACAGCGGCGTACAGGCTGCCGTCGGGTCCGAGAACAAGTGACCGGAACCTGCCGCTCTCCATGCCGTCGGGGAGCGTCATCTCGGTGACGTCGGCCACCGCGGCGCCGTCCTCGGACAATTCGATGACGTCTATGCGCTGGCCGATCGGGGTTCCACCAAAGCCGATGCCCATGATGCCGACAACCAGATTGCCGTTCCACTCAGCCCACTGGTCGCCAACGAGGAAGGCCGCCGATGACGTTCCCTGGGACCAACCGTTGTTGTCCCAGATTGGGGGCATCGCGTCCGGATAGGTCGCGAAGTCGGTCATTGGCATGAACGCCGCCCTCTCGTACCGATTCATCCCGTCCATTTGATTTGGGCTGTAACCGCAATAGTCGTCGGGGCAGTCGCCGCGATTTGCCATGTTCGGACGCGGATCCCAACCTGCGTTTCCACCGTTCACCAAGACGGTGATCTCGTCCGAATGCCAAGGGCCATGCTCGGCAGTGATCGGCGTGCCGGATTCCGGGTGAAAGGCGATGCCCTGCACATTGCGGTGACCGTAGGTATAGGTTCGTTCATCGAACCCTTTCGGTGGGGTGTTTTCAGGCGCCGCGTTGCCGTCCGTATCCATGCGCAGTACCTTGCTGCCCATCAACGTCGGGCTCTGGGGTATGGCTTCGTTGTGGTTGTCGCCGGTCGTCAGATAGAGGTAGCCGTCGGCAGCATTGAAGCGAACCCGGCCGCCGTTGTGCGCCCCCGGTCCGCCGAAGGGGTGATCGGACGCCGCCATCTTGTAGGGGACGTCGTCAACGATATCCGTGCGGTCCGACACGCTGGTGAAGTCGTCGTTGACTACCAGCCGCATCAGCCGGTTCGTGTGTGGGTTGGACGATTTGGAAGTCGAGTAGACATAAATCCGGCGGTTCTGGGCAAAGTCCGGATCCACTGCCACACCCATCATACCGGCCTGACCCTCGCAAAAGAGGTCGTCAGCCGTCGAGGCATAGCCTTCAGAGGCCCCCATACCCAACAGCGCATGGACTTTGCCCGATGGCATACGCACCGACAGCCCTTTGCATTTCTCGGTGAAGAACATCGTCCCGTCATCGAGGAACGCCATGTCCCAGGGGTTTTCGAGGCCTTCGAGTACGAGGGTGTGAGTAAGGCTCGTCGAGTTCTTAGCGAAGGACGGCGCCGCACAAATGACGCAGCCTATAATCAGCGGCAGGAATCCGCCTCTCAGTCGATCTATCATCTTGCCCTCCCAAGCGGTTCGCTCTATTTGGCCCGAAAGCACATTCGCAAATCCTGCGGGAACACAACTCCTTAGTACAGGCTAGCGTAGATGGAGCCCTCAGTTTGTCAACTGACGCAGGCAACCCGGGGCCGCTCGTTACCGATGAAGATCGGCGCGGGGTCTCACGCGCTTTTACTTGAACGTTGTCGCAATGAAGGTCGCGACGTTGGCGATATCCTCGTCGGACAAAACGGCAGCGCGCGGTGCCATCAGTGGCGTGTTGGGGCCAACTGTTTCACCGGCGCGATACTGCTCAAGGCGCATGGTAATGTGCTGCACAGTTTTTCCGGCAAGTTTCGGGAAGCTTGCCATGCCCTGTGCTGTCGGGCCGTGGCAATTCCGGCACACCTGTTTGTAAATCGCCTCGCCTGCGGCCAACTCTTGAGCGCTGGCTGCAACCGTTACCAGCCAGCCGGCGGCAAACGCTGCGATCCACCCCGTTGTTTTCATTCGGACCTCGCCCATTTCCAACTTGCCGCAGCCGCGGCTCCCGATACGGGCACCGGAACAGACCGCGAAGGCAGAAACCGTTCAGGTAAGTCTCGTGGCCGAGTTTACGCACTCGTTGACAGCGATCAAGCAGCACGGCTTGTCGATGACCGGCTCACTGGCCTGCGCAGCGATCGTTGGATCGAAAGCCGATCAACGCGGTTGCGTCGGCACCGGGTTCGTGGCAGCGCAGTTGCTCTGCTGCGAAAGGTGATCCGGCTGGCCATGACAGCCTGTCATGACACGCGGATCGTGGCCCCACTCGGCTGCAGGGTCTGGCAGATAGTCCATCACCGTGCGTTGATTTCGACCTGTCCGGCGCCTACGCGACAAGAGCCCTCGCAGCGGTTGGCTCGTTCCAAACACGGGCGTCATCGGCCGCGACTCTCGCCGGCACTCGGGATGCCGGCGGAAGACATCACGGCTAGAATACGCGGACGTTTCTAACGGGAGGACCGGGATGAGAAGCGAAACCTGTCCGTTTTTTCGGTTCCGCCACAACATGGTCGCATTACTGCTGATCCTTCCGGCACTCGCTGTCAGCGCACCCCGGACCGGGCTTTCGCTGCTCGAGGCGATCGAGGATCGCGTGCGCAATCTCGGTACCGCGGAGCTGAAGCAACGGCTCGATGAAGCCCCCGAAACGGTGGTCATCGACGTGCGCTCACCCCGTGAGATCCTGCTGCTCGGCGGGATGATCGACGCGCCACGCACCTACAATGTCCCGCGAGGCTGGCTGGAGTTCCGGGTCCAGGACCTGGTTCCGGATCCGGATACCCCGATCGTGGTCTATTGCGGCATCAATCAGCGCAGCCCATTGGCCGCCGAGACCCTGACCCGGCTCGGTTACACGGACGTAATGAACTACGAGGGCGGCTTTTTCTCCTGGCGCGATGCCGGACTGCCGGTCGAGGCGCCGGACCTTGCTCTGGATTCGATGCTCTACAGCAAGCCGCAACAGGTCGTCGAGGGGATATGGTCTGCGATCGGTGCCACCGAGCCGCCGACCTATGAAAATTCCGGACACAACAACAACCTGTCATTCGTCGTCACCAGTGACGGCGTGCTGGTCGTCAATGCCGGCGACAATTACCTGCTGGCCCGCGCCCTGCACGAGGAAATCAAGCATATCACCGATCAGCCGGTGAAGTACGTGGTGCTCGAGAACGCCCAGGGCCACGCGGCCATGGGCTCGGCCTACTGGAAGGAACAGGGTGCGCAAATCATTGCGCATGCGGATGCGCGGGCGGAACTCGCGGGACATGGCGATGCGGTGCTTGAACGCGTGCTGAGACGTTCGCGCGACAAGGGCATGGGCACGCGCCTGGTACTTCCGGACGAGGTCTTCGATGACAAGAAGGTGATCGAGCTCGGCGATACCCGGATCGAGCTGCTGTACCTGGGACCGGCACACAGTCCGGGCGACATCTCCGTCTGGTTACCCGAGCAGAGAACCGTGATCTCTGGCGATATCGCCTTTCACCAGCGCATGCTACCGGTTTTTGAGCATACGGATACCGGTGCCTGGATAGAGACCTGGGAAAGATTCGCCGCACTCGACGCACAGGTCGTGATACCCGGGCATGGTACGCCGACCGATATGGCCGAGGTCACCCGGTATACGCGTGACTATCTGCGCGACCTGCGGAGCCAGATCGCCACATTGCTCGATCAGGGCGGCGGCCTGGAGGACATCCACAAGATCGACCAGTCTGCCTATCGGCACCTCGACACCTACGACGAACTCGCGCGACTCAACGCCAGCACCGTCTTTCGCGCAATGGAGTTCGAATAGCGAGCCCAAACGCATCGCGCTCCCGAATGACCGTTGGCCTGTTTTCCACAGCTTTGCGTTGCACCTCGCTTATGTAGCCTGCTACACAGCGCTCGTTACGCCTTGATCTGCGAAAAAATGGCCTCCGGCGACACGGTCCGGATGAGTGTTAACAGGCCCTAAGTGAACGGCCGTGCCGCGGCCGGTGGGCGAAACGAGAGACGTATCGCGGAAGCGCCAGGGTTGCCAGCGCCGGGAGACTCGATGGTTAGGCTAGTTGTCGTGGAGGCTGGAACCATACGATTGGGGTGACCAGTCCACTGGGGTTGGGGAGAGCAGGGTTATCTGGTTGCGGCCTGCCTGCTTGGAAGCGTACATCGCGAGATCCGTCTCGCTGATTGCAGCCGACAGTCGATCCCGAGGAGAGGGCACAAGGCTGAGCGCACCGATGCTGGCCGTGATTTTCAGGTCTGGCTGATCAGGTAGCGAAAACCTTAGATCCTCAAGTAAGCGATTGCCGAATTTCCTGCAGGCGGAAGGGTCCAGCCCGGGGGCAAGGATCAAGAACTCTTCCCCCCCATAGCGTGCCACTATGTCGGAGCCACGGTTCATGCGGCCGGCACACCTTTTCGCGGCTTCCTGCAAGCAAGCGTCTCCGGTGGGGTGGCCATAGCGATCGTTGACCTGCTTGAAGCAATCGATATCGACAAAAAACAAGCTCAACCAGGAGCCTGTGCGTACCGCCTGGCCCCAAACCGGTGTTGCCACCGCTTCCAGGCCGCGTCGATTCAGCAGGCCGGTAAGCGCATCAGTGCGCGTCTCCTGGTCCATGCGTTCGAGCAATGTATTCAGCTCCGCTTCGTACTCGACCTGTTGCGTGATGTCCTTTTGCACACCGATGTGATGCGTGATATTGCCTTGTTCGTCGATGACCGGCGAGAGAGACAACTCGTTCCAGAAGGTGCTCCCGTCCTTGCGGTAGTTCAGCAGACGAACCCGGGTGGAGCTTCCTTTGGTCAGCGTTTCCCGTATCTCCCGCAGCGTTTGCTGATTGGTATGGGCGCCCTGTAGAAAGCGACAGTCCTGACCCAGGACCTCTTCACGCGAGTAACCGGTAAGGCGGCAAAACGCCTCGTTCACGTAAACGATCGGATGATTGGAATGACCGCCGGCGGTGATCACGATGCCGTCGTTTGAGCAGTCGATGGCCTTGAGGATCACCGCATTAGACAATTCGGTCTGTGGATCCCGAATATTCATGCAGCCTTGGGGACAATGAAGAAGTCGATCGACACCAGATCTCTCAGGTGCTGACCGAGAAAGCTGCGCCAGCTGGGCGACGGCGGCCTGTCTTGACGAGGTCGGTATTTTTCCACGGTCGACTTGGCGACTTCGATTCCAGGCTTCGCGAGTTCCGCAACGATTCTCGGCGAACCCCACGTTGGATTCGCTTTCCACCTCCGCCCGATGAGCTCCCCCAGTTCAGGCGAAATTGCAGGCCGACCAGGAGCGTTCGATTGAATGAGCGCACGCCAGTACGCGCGGAATCGCTTCTTTTGCCAGACGACAACCGTTCGAGGCTGGACAAAGAACAGCGTGGCGCGCGACCCCGACCACATTGACAGGACGGACGAGAGCAGGCGATCCGTCGCTCGGATACGCGGCCTTTGCCCCGACTTTCGGTACATGGACAACGGGTGCCGCAGTGCCGCGTTCTTCGCCTGCAACGACATTTGCGATCGGGCAGACGACGTCAAAAAAACTCGAACGAATTGAATCAACCGACTCACGCACCACAGGATCAGCCATCACCCAAGAATATGCAATAGGATCAATAGGCTTGCTTCTTCGGACGCGGTGGGGGTTCGCTCAGGCTGTGGGGCCGGAGTGCCAAGAATTGCGCTGTGACGCGGTTTGGTAGCCGGGATTCAGGTCGAAATCCCGGCCCGCAGGCGAACTTGCGTTTGGTGGGCGCACTGCGAATACATGGAAAATCCGGACATTTCGGTTTTAGACGACCTATCCTCCTGGCCACGCCAAGGACATCGCCAGGATCCTACTCGGCATGGACCCGGGCGATTTCTCCGGTCCACTCGACCAGTGGGGGCGCCCGAGCTGGGCTGGTTTCGATAGCCGGGCGTCAACGCCCGGTGGCTGCAAGGTCTTCCTCGA
>CBFCWF010000248.1:0-6101 GCA_965601425.1 uncultured Chromatiaceae bacterium
TGCCTCTCCGGCACGCCGCGGTTGCGCAGCGGGAACGCCAGGTTGTCGTATACGGTCATGGTGTCGTAGACCACCGGGAACTGGAAAACTTGCGCGATCTGGCGCTCTTCCGGGGTCTTGTCCGTGACCTCCATCCCGTTGAACAGGATGCTGCCCTCGGTCGGGGTGAGGAGGCCGGAGATGATGTTGAGCAGGGTCGTTTTGCCGCAACCTGACGGACCCAGCAGCGCATAGGCACCCCCGTCCTCCCAGACCAGGTCTACCTGTTTCAAGGCATAGTCGGCATCTTGCGTCGGGTTTGGCAGGTAGCTGTGGCGCAGCTGTTGCAGGTCGATTCTCGCCATGGTCCCTTGTCTAGTATCCCAACGCGGCGACCAGGGCGCCCTGTTTCGAGAACAGCATGGAGTGGTCGACATCGATCTGAAAGCGTGCGTTCTGGCCGACGCGGAAGCTGTGCACGCCGTGAGCCAGAGAGACCCAGGGTCGACCGTTCAGGTCGAAGTGCACCGTCGACTCGGAACCCGAGATCTCGGACACCAGCACCGTGCCCTCAACCAATGCCCCGTCGGACCCGCCATCCGCCGGGTGCACGTGATGCGGCCGCACGCCGAACTCGTAGGGTCCGTCAGCCAGCGCCAGGTAGGCGTCCTGTGCGTCCCAGCGGGTGCCGTCCGTGAGGCTGAATTGCTTCCCGTGCTTGGTGACGGAAATCGTGTTCATGGGCGGGTCGGAAAACACGCTCGCGGTGCATAAGTCGATGGGATGGCGATAGACCTCCCCGGTGGGGCCGAACTGCGTGATGCGCCCTTCGTTCATCGTCGCCGTATGCCCGCCGAGGAGCAGGGCCTCGGACGGTTCGGTGGTCGCATAGACCACGCTGCGCTCGCGCGTGGCGAACAGGCGGGGGAGCTGTTCGCGCAACTCCTCGCGCAGCTTGTAGTCGAGGTTGGCCAGTGGCTCGTCCAGCAGCACGAGGTCTGCATCCTTGACCAGCGCACGCGCCAGGGCACAGCGCTGCTGCTGGCCGCCGGACAGCTCGGCCGGTTTGCGCTTGAGGAAAGGATCCAGTTTCAGCATTTCGGCCACGCGCCCGACGCGTTGCCTGACCTCGGCACGGCCGTGGCCGGCCAGTCGCAGCGGCGAGGCGATGTTGTCGAACACGTTCATGTTCGGGTAATTGATGAATTGCTGGTACACCATCGCCACATTGCGCCGTTGTACCGGGAGGCCGGTGACATTCGCACCGTTGAACCAGATCTCGCCGGCCGTGGGCTGGACCAGTCCGGCCATCAGGCGCATCAACGTCGTTTTTCCTGCCAGCGTCGTGCCGAGCAGGACGTTGAATCCGGCCGGTGCGAACTCGACTGTCGTGTCGTAGATATGCGTCTGCCCATCGACATGCAGTGCTACATTTTTTAATGCCAGGGTCATGCCGGGCTTCCTGGGTTGTGTTCGCGCTTGTACCGGGTCGCAGCCGCTGGCCGGGAGGCGATCGCACGCTGCGGATCGATTCGGGCGTTGTCCGGGCAGGCCGGGCTCGTCCTTCTGCCCGGCCGGTGCTGACGCGGCGGCTCAGTTGGACCAGCGCTTGATCAGCTCGTCATAGGCGATGGTCTCACCCTGGGGCTTCTCGTTCGACAGTTTGGCCTTGGCGCCACCCTTGCCCAGCCATTCCGCAGCCGGTTTTTCATCGTTGAGGCGCGGTCCGCAGCCGCCGTAGACCTCGGCCTTCTCGTCAGCGCGTTGCATGCGTGACATGACCTGATCCATTTCGTTGGCGAGCCGGTCCATGGCCTGCTGCGGCGTGAAGGCGCCGGAGTTGACGTCGCCGATGTTCTGCCACCACAGCTGTGCCAGCTTCGGGTAGTCGGGGACATTGACGCCGGTCGGCGACCACAGAACACGGTCGGGCGAGCGGTAGAATTCGACCAGACCGCCGAGCTTGGGCGCGCGTTCAGTGAAAGACGCATGGTTGATGGAAGAGTCGCGGATGAAGGTCAGACCCACGTGCGATTTCTTTACGTCCACGGTCTTCGAGACCACGAACTGGGCATACAGCCATGCCGCCTTGCGACGGTCGACCGGGGTGGATTCGAACAGGGTCCATGAGCCGGCGTCCTGGTAGCCCAGTTTCTGGCCTTCCTCCCAGTAAGGGCCGTGCGGCGACGGCGCCATGCGCCACAGCGGCTTCCCGCTGTCGTCCACGGTGTTGTTGCCCTCCGAGCGGGGTGCGACCATCGAGGCGGTGAACGCGGTGTACCAGAAGATCTGCTGGGCGACGTTCCCCTGTGAAAGCGCCGGGAGCGACTGGTAGAAGTCGTAGTCCGCGGCTCCGGGCGGTGCATACTTGCGCAGCCATTCGTCCCATTTGCGGATCGCGTAGACCGCCGCCGGGCCATTGGTGCCGCCACCGCGGCTGACCGAAGCACCCGCCGGGTTGCACGAGCCTTTCTCCATGCGGATGCCCCACTCGTCGATCGGTACGCCGTTGGGCAGACCCTTGGAGCCGGCGCCGGCCATCGACAGCCAGGCATCGGTCATGCGCCATCCCAGGTCGGGGGCGCGCTTGCCGTAGTCCATGTGCCCGTAGACACGAACGCCGTCGATCTCCTTCACGTCCTCGGAGAAGAAGCTGGCGATGTCTTCGTAGGCCGACCAGTTCACCGGCACACCCAGCTCGTAACCGTATTTCTGTTTGAAACGTTTCTTCAGGTCGGGGCGGTCAAACCAGTCCTTGCGGAACCAGTAAAGGTTGGCGAACTGCTGATCGGGGAGCTGGTAGAGCTTGCCGTCGGGTCCGGTCGTAAAGGACCTGCCGATGAAGTCGTCCACGTCCAGCTTCGGGTTCGTGACGTCCTTGCCCTCGCCAGCCATCCAGTCGGTCAGGTTCACGGCCAGCTGCAGGCGTGAGTGTGTGCCGATCAGGTCGGAGTCGTTGATGTAGGCATCGTAGAGATTGCGCTTGGTCTGCATCTGGGTCTGCACCGCCTGCACGACCTCACCCTCGCCGAGGAGCTGGTGGTTCACCTTGATGCCGGTGATCTCCTCGAACGCCTTGGCGAGGGTCTTCGACTCGTACTCGTGCGTGGGGATGGTCTCGGACAGGACATTGATCTCCATGCCGCTGAACGGTGCCGCGGCATCGGCGAACCACGCAAGCTCCTCGAGCTGCTCTTCCTTCGTCAGCACAGAAGGCTGGAATTCCTTGTCGATCCACTTCTTTGCCGCGGCCGTGTCGGCATGGGCGACGCTGGCCAGCAGTGCCGATGTCGCCAGCGAAGCCGCGGCGACCAGCTTTCGGTGACTGAGCATGGTTTCTCTCCTGTCGGGGTGATCGATGTTGACGCAGCTGCAAAGGCAATGTAAACGAAAATAAACGAATGTCAAACGAGACCGGGCCAATCAGTTTTTCAAGGAATTGGAATCTGTTGTTATTCGGATCGAGTCTGTTGGTCGTGCGCCAGGGGTGGGTGTACCGGTGAAAATTTGTTGCATCAAAACTGCTTATGAGATGCCCCCGGGCGGCCCGTCCGATCGCAGAGGAAGCGATGTCACCGCTTTCGCTTGCAGAATGAACTTTGCAAAACGAAAAAGATACGAAATAATACGAACCGATACCGAATGGCCGACCGCGACCGTCGATGCAGACATTGAGCCCCCGGCAATCAGAAATAGTGAAGCTGGCCCGCGCCGCGGGTCGGGTGGTCGTCGAAGATCTGGTGGCCCGCTTCGAGGTCACGCCGCAGACCATCCGCAAGGATCTGAACGAGCTGTGTAACCTGGGGGTGTTGCAGCGATTCCACGGTGGGGCCGCGTATGCGGCGGGCGTCGCCAATGTGGGCTACGAGAGCCGCCGACAGATCTCGTCGCAGGCCAAGCGGCTGATCGGCGAGCATACCGCGCGACTCATACCGAACAACTGTTCGCTGTTCGTAAACATCGGCACCACGACGGAAGAGGTGGCGCGAGGGCTGTACAACCATCAGGGTCTGATGGTGATCACCAACAACCTCAATGTCGCGCAGCTGTTGCGGGGGCATTCCCAAATAGAGGTGATCGTCGCGGGCGGTGTGTTGCGACACGCGGATGGCGGTATCGTCGGCGAGGCCGCGGTTGAGTTCATTCGCCAGTTCAAGGTCGATTTTGCGGTCATCGGCGTGTCCGGGATCGACACCGACGGGTCACTGCTGGATTATGACTTTCGCGAAGTCAGCGTGTCTCGCGCCGTGCTGGCCGCCAGCCGCCGCGCGATCCTGGTGGCCGATGCAATGAAATTTTCCCGAACCGCGCCGGTACGCATCGGCCATATCGCCGACCTCGATTATCTTGTCACCGACCAGCCGCCCGACGTGGAACTTTCACGGATCTGCGCTGAAAGCAACGTGGCCGTCGAGCTCGCTGATGGCGGCGCGGAGGGGCACCGGCGATGAAGGAAGCGAAACTCGTTCAAGGGTCGCTGTCGCGGCAGGAGGGCCTGCGGCGGCTGAAGCAGACCAACCGCTTCGACCTGCTGGTGGTGGGTGGGGGGGCCACCGGCCTGGGTATTGCGCTTGACGCTGCATCACGCGGCCTGTCGACCGCCCTGGTCGAGCGTGACGATTTCGCGAAGGGCACTTCGTCGCGTGCAACCAAGCTCG
The DNA here is from genome assembly GCA_965601425.1 of uncultured Chromatiaceae bacterium. Taxonomy (GTDB): domain Bacteria; phylum Pseudomonadota; class Gammaproteobacteria; order Chromatiales; family Chromatiaceae; genus Thiosocius. The sequence continues at coordinate 4,638 of CBFCWF010000248.1, forward strand.
TGCATGGTGGTGTGCGCTACATGGCCCAGGGCAACCTCGGCCTGGTAAAGGAGGCGCTGCGGGAGCGCAAGGGGGTGTTGGCGAACGCGCCCCATCTGGCCCGGCCGCTCCCGCTGCTGGTCCCTGCCTTCGGGACGAAGGGGCGCTTTTGGGACAGGCTGTTCTACGGAACCGGGCTGATGCTCTACGACCGGCTCGCGGGCAAGGCCGGTCTGGGCGATACGCAATTCCTCGATCGCGCGGCGACCCTGAAGGCCATGCCGGGCGTCCGCTCGCGGGGCCTGGTCGGGTCCGTGCAGTATTGGGACGGTCAGTTCGATGACGCCCGGTTCGCCGTCGCGTTGGCGCGCACGGCGGCGAACCACGGCGCCCTGGTACTGAATTATTGCCCGGTACGGTCACTTTTGCACGGCAAGGGCAAAATCAGCGGCGCCTGCGTCGCAGACGCGGAAACGGGTGAACAGATCGATATCCATGCCCGCTGTGTCGTCAATGCCACCGGTGTCTGGGTGGATACGCTGCGTCGCATGGACGCCGACCCGGAGAGCCACATCGTCACGCCGAGCCAGGGCGTCCATCTGGTCGTAGATCGCGAGTTTCTGCCTGGCGGCCACGCGCTGCTCGTGCCAAAGACCGCGGATGGGCGGGTCATGTTCGCGGTGCCCTGGCTTGGCAAGCTCCTGCTCGGCACGACCGACACGCCACGCGACGAGATCGAATCTGAACCCATGCCCCTGGCTGACGAGGTCGATTTCATCCTCGGCGAGGCGGGCAGATACCTGGCCCACAAGCCGTCCGCCGGCGATGTGCGATCCATCTGGGGTGGCGTGAGGCCGCTGGTCACGCCGCCCGGCGGCAGGGCGGGCAGTACCAAGGACATGTCGCGCGAGCATTTGATCGTCGTGGATGCATCCGGTCTGGTGACAGTGACGGGGGGCAAATGGACCACCTATCGGGCGATGGCCGAGGCCGTCATCGAACGGTGCAGAGGGGCCGGATTGATCGAGTCTGCGGAACGCTGCCGCACGATGGAGCTGCCGCTGGTCGGCGCGCCAGCGACGGTGAACCACCGGATCACCGACCCGCCGGGCGCCCATCTGTACGGCACCGAGGCCGCGTTGCTGGACGACCTGCCTGGACACGAACGCGAAATGGGCATGGGTTTGACCGAGGCGATGGTCCGCTTTGCCGTCCGATTCGAGGGGGCGCGCACGGTGGAAGATGTGCTCGCGCGTCGGTCGCGGATTCTGTTTCTGGATGCGCAGCTGGCCGAGGCCCTGGCCGACGATGTGGCGGCGATCGTCGCCGAGGAGCTCGGTGGCGAGGTTCGCGACACGTCCGCGTTCAAGCAGCTGGCCCGGCGCTATCATGCACTGCCAGGCTGATGCGATTGCACAGAGGCTGCGGGTGGACCGCTGTTCCGTTTGGGATGGCGGTGCCGCGAGGCTCGGCACGGGTGCCGGG
>CBFCWF010000249.1:0-6093 GCA_965601425.1 uncultured Chromatiaceae bacterium
CGGGCTCCAGCCCGAGCTCAGCGCCGAGCTGCGCAAAAGGCTCGGGGACCACCGGCAACCCACCCTGGGTCGCGGCGACGATTCGCTGGTACGCCGGCGGCACCGCAGACTGGTCACCCTTTGCTTGTGGCTGCCTCACAGGCACCGTGATGACTCGGCCGGCCTCATCCAACTCCAGCCAAAGCCCGAGGTAGAACTCACGCAGCTTCGGGAAATCGTAGACCGGCAGCCCAGTGACAGACTGGATATCGGCGAGGCATTCGGCCACCCCTTGCGCGCGTTCGCTGGCAACGACGAACCACATATTGAGCTTGTGGTCCCGTCGATAGTTGTGTGCGACCGACGGTAGCCGGTTAACCTGCTCCGCAACCCGGTCGAACCCGGCTTCAGGTGCGCTGAGCGCCGCTAACGTCACTGCGCCGCCGAGGCGGGCAGCATCGTACAACGGACCGAAACGGCTCAATATTCCGGTATCGAGCAGCTGCCGGACGGTACGGATCAGGACGGCCTCCTGCGCGCCGAGCTTTGCCGCGACACTATGAAAAGGTCTCTCGACAATTGGGAAACCGCCCTGAAACTGGTTGATGAAGGCACGAGCTAGCGGCGTCAGCGACTCCATCACGACCCTCCGCCGGCATCGGTGATTACCGCAATCGCCTTCTCCGTGCCGTAACGCGCACCACGCTGTTTGAACCGCCGACGGCTGAACAGCAACTCGTGCGGCACATCGTAAAGGTCGAGCTGCTCGATCAGCTCGTCGACATGACGCAGAACCGCATCACGGTCGCGCCCATGGATCATCGTGAACAGGTTGTAGCGCCACTGCGGCAGACGGCGCGGCCGGCGATAACAGAGTGTGACGCAGTCCTGACTGCCAAGACGCACACCGGCCTCGGCAACATCCTCATCAGGGATATCCCACACGACCATCGCGTTGGCGCGGTAACCCAGTTCGCGATGACGCACCACGACGCCAAAGCGTTTGATGATGCCGCTTGACTGCAACAGCCAAAGCCGGGCCATCACCTCGCCCTCAGACAGGCCCAGGCGCCTCCCAATCTCCCCATAGGGGTCTTCCACCAGGGGCAGACCATCTTCCATTGTCTGAAGCAACGCGAGGTCGGTTGCATCGACAGCACGGTGCGTCTGTGCATTTGTCAGGCCCATTGCAAAGCAAACCCCAAATCGATGTGAAAGTCGTCAAGCATCGGCAGATCCAGCGGCTGGAGGCCGGTGCGCTCGGCGATCGCTTCAAGTACCCGGTCGATGCCCGCCCGATCACTGGCGGTTAGCACGAACCAGAGGTTGTACAGGTGTTCACGCTCATAGTTGTGATTGACCTGCGGGTAGGCACTCACCAGCGCCGCGACCGACTCGAGTTCTTCGGGTGGCACAGCCAGAGCCGCCAGGGTGCTGGCACCGACCTGGTTGGGACGCAGGACCGCGCCCACTCGACTCAGTGCACCGTAACGTTTCAGATAGCCTAGACGGTCAAGTACCTTTGACTCCGTAGTCCCGAGCTCCTCGGCGATACGCGCAAACGGCCGGGGCTCGAGCGGGAAGTCACGCTGGAATTCATCCAGCAGACGGCGGTCGAGTTCACTCAGCAGCGGCCGGACGTTGTTCATGGCAGACTCTCCGCGCTCCTCACAACCCGATTCGGGCGGCACGTGCCGTCATGAAGATGCCGCTCGGCTTGGCAGCCGGCAGCGTCGCCCGTCGCTCGAAGGTGTCGGTGGCGTAGACATGCAGTTGGTCGGCGTCGCGCACCGAGACCCAGACCTCTTCGCCACGCGGCTCGAACTCCATGTGCAGTACGCCTGGGCCGGGCGTCAGCGTCTTGACGACCTCACCCGTCGGCACATCGATCACCTGAACCGTATCGTTGTCAGGCATCGCAAAATTGACCCAGACCTGGCGACCGTCAGGGCGCGCCATCACGAATACCGGCTGACCATGCACCGGGATGCGCCCGACCTGCTGCCAGCTCTGCATGTCGATCACCAGCACCTCGTGCCGGCCCACGGCCGGTACGAACGCCCGTGTACCGGCGACCGCCCAACCCTCCAGATGCGGCATCTTGTAGACAGGTAACTTCGCGTTGCCCTTGCCATAATCGGCGAGGACGCGCTGCACGCCACGCTCCGGGTACCACAGGTCGAGCAGCGCCATCCCGTCCTCACCGAACAGCCCGGCGATGTAGTAGCGGCCATCAGGTGTGATCAGGGCATCGTAGGGATTGCGACCGACGTCGGGATACTTCTGGATCTGCGGCGCCCGAGGGTCGTGTGCATCGACTAGCCAGATCTCGCCACTCTCCCACAAGCTGAATACGAACCGCTGGCCGGGCGCGTCGACCAGGCCGATGACCTTCGAACGCAGCCCGGGTGCGTATTCGGCCGGGATCTCGGCGAAGAGCTCAAGCGTCCCGGCGTCGAAGATTTTCACGCCTCCCGGTTCGTAGTTCGAGACGGCCACCAGTCGGCCGTCCTGAGAGATTGCACCACCAATGCTGTTACCGGCCTGCACAGTGCGCGCGACCAGCGTCGCGGTCAGCAGATCGACCTTGCTGAGCCCACCGTCGCGCCCAAACACGTAGGCGTACCGGCCATCACGCGAGTAGACGGCAGACGCATGCGACAGATCGCCCAGGCCATCAACGACACCGATCGAGGTGTTGCTGCTAGTGTCGACTATCTGCAAGCTGCCGTTGGCCCGCTCGACGACGATCGCCAGGTCACCCGTGCCCCGCAACCCATTGTCAGCGGCATGTGCGACAAGCGAACTCAGCAGACCAACGAGCAACAGCAGCGTAAACAGGACAGTGCGCAGCTCACTATAGAGCGACTCGTCGTTCCGCCATGCCGATACCCGGCGCTGAAACCCATGCATCATTTCAAGCCCTCCCCATCGAGCAGGCGGTCCACCAGCCAAGTGACATCCGCTTCACTGAGTAAAGGCCGCCAGGGTGGCATTGCGGTCCCCGGGCGCCCGTCGAGAATGGTCTGCCTGAGGAAAGCGGCGGGTTTGCCGGCCAGGCTGTCCTGAACCAACGGTGGGCCCAGCCCCCCCTTCAGTGTCAGACCATGGCAGGAGCCGCAGTCCTGGTGCAGCAAGTGCCTGAGTTCCTGCTGCCTGGCAGGACCCGGTTCGGTTCCCTGCTCTGCCGACGCCAGTGACGGCGTGCAGAGACTAAGCCCCAACATTACCAACCAAACCCGCATTACCTGTCTCCATCGCCGGTTTGAACCAATCCAACTGTGCGGCCATCGCCACGGTGCGACCGATGATGATCAGCATTGGTGATTGCAGTTTGACGCTACGCACACGGTTGCCGAGTGTCAGCAGATCACCGAACACCCGCCGTTGCTGACCTGTCGTCCCATCCTGTACCGCTACCGCCGGAGTGGCCGGATCAAGGCCCTCGGCAACCAGCCTCTTGCAGATGCGTTGGAGACTTGATTTCCCCATGTAGATAACCAATGTACAGTCCGGGTCGGCCAACGATCGCCAGTCCAGATCGATCGGCTCATCGTTCTTGAAATGCCCGGTGACCAGGCGCACGCCACGGCTGGCGCCACGATGGGTCAAAGGTACGCCGGCATAGGCGCTGCATGCCGCCGCTGCGGTAATGCCGGGTACGACCTCGAAATCGATACCTTTGCTCCTTAGATGAAACGCCTCTTCGCTCCCGCGACCGAAGATGAAAGGGTCCCCTCCCTTGAGGCGCACGACAGTCCGGCGCCGCTGCGCCAGGCTTGCCAACAGTTCATTTATTTCGCCTTGCGGCATGCTGTGATTGCCGGCCGCCTTGCCGACGTTGATACGTGATACACCGCTTGGAATCAGATCCAGAATCGGCTGGGACACCAGGCGGTCATAAACCAACACGTCGGCAGACTGAATAAGGCGCAGCGCCTTGATCGTGAGGAGATCCGGATCGCCCGGACCGGCACCGACCAGATAGACCTTGCCTTTGTCGTTCATCGTCTCCGTCCTGGTTGTATTTGTGCGATGCGGTGCGGTGCGGGATCAACCCGCACCGCCCAAACGCTCAGTAGACGTCATGCATCGTGTTATAGACATTGAACTTGCCGGTCGGAGTCACGAGGCGCTTGTCCTTGATAACGTCCTTGACCTTGCGCGTCTTGTCGTCCAACACCACGATCGCGGATGTCTGCTCCTTGCCGTTCCAGACCGAGAACCAGACCTCGTCGCCAGCCTTGTTGTACTCCGGCTGAACGACACGCTTCGGCCCCTCACCCAGATCCGCCCATTCGGCGATCGGCAACACCTCAAAGCCCTTGTCGAGGTTGTCGATGTCGAACACCGCGATCGACTGGCTGATTGGCTCTGCCGGGTTCAATGCCGTGTCGACATAGAGGTTCTTCGACTTGGGGTGTGTCTTGATGAACAGTGAACCGCCGCCCTGGCCATCGATTGACTGCACCATCTTCCAGGCATGCTGCGGATGACCTTCCGGATCGGTGCCGATCATCGCGATCGTCTGATCACCCAGGTGGCTGGTCGCCCATACCGGACCGAACTTCGGATGATCGAAGTTTGCGCCGCGTCCCGGGTGTGGGATCTGCCCGACATCAATCAGGGCCGCGAGCTTGTCTTCACGTGAATCGACTACGGCGATCTTGTGGGACTTGTTGGCGGCCGTCAGGAAGTACCGCTTGGTCGCATCCCAGCCGCCGTCGTGCAGGAAGCGCGCGGCCCCGATCGTGGTCACCTTGAGGTTTTCGAGGTCCTCGTAGTTGACCATCAGGATCTTGCCGGTCTCCTTGACGTTGACAATGAATTCCGGGTGCTCATGCGAGGCGACGATAGCAGCCACGCGGGGCTCCGGGTGGAACTCCTGGGTATCGACGGTCATCCCGCGCGTACCGACGATCTTCTTGGGTTCGAGGGTTTCGCCATCCATGATCACGTACTGCGGCGGCCAGTAGGTGCCGGCAATCGCATACTTGTCTTCCCAGCCTTTGTACTTCGACGTCTCGACCGAACGGGCCTCCATGCCGACCTTGATCTCGGCGACCGTGTCCGGTTCTGCCATCCACAGGTCAATCATGTTGATCTTCGCGTCACGCCCGATCACGAACAGGTAACGACCGGAAGCAGACAGGCGGGAGATATGTACCGCGTAGCCGGTCTTCACAATATTGACAATCTCTTTGGAATCGCCGTCGATGATCGCGATCTCGCCGCTATCACGCAGCGTCACCGAGAACACGTTCTCGAGGTTGATGTCGTTCATCTGTTTCGTCGGACGCTGTTCGGGTGGAACAACGACCCGCCAGGTGGCCTTCATCTCTTTGATACCGTACTCAGGCGGCTGCGGCGGCTCGTGTTGCAGGTAGCGCGCCATCATGTCCACCTCGGCCTCATTGAGTTCGCCCGAGGCGCCCCAGTTCGGCATACCCAACGGCGAGCCGTAGGTGATGAAGGCTTTGAGATACTCGCTGCCGCGCTGGCGCGTGATGTCAGTGGTCAACGCCTTCCCGGTGGCGCCCTTGCGCAAGACACCGTGGCAACCGGCACAGCGCTCGAAAAAGATCTGCTTTGCCCGGGCAAACTCGTTGCTGGTCATTGGCGGGCCATCGCCGCCAATCATGTCTTTTGTAACCGAAGGATCCATCGCGATGGGGGCACCCTGGTACTTCATGTCTTCGGCCGGGGTGCCGGGATGCCCGCTGGTCTCAGCGTTGGCTATCCCCATTGCTGCCACCAGGGCTGACAGCGCAAATACGCGGCCAACAAAATGTCTACTCTTCATCAGAAGCCTCTCCCTCTCCGCGCATGGCGTCGATAAGGTTATGGGTGTCACGGCAGGAGCCATGCTATGAGGAGGGGCTGGCGCAGCCTTGATGAATGTCAAGCGGTGAATTTAGCTCACTCCGAATTGACGCAAGTCAAAACAGACTCATAGCACGAGGTCCACGGACCCGTGCGCATTGACCCTGTTTGCCGGCCAAGCAATAGATCTGAAGGCCGCTGCCAGCCGCTGCTCGACAGACCTGGCAGCGAGAGCGCCTTGTGCTGTCAGGATCACACTCGTCGCTGAGGCGTAAAAGACCCCTCGCGGCG
>CBFCWF010000250.1:0-6091 GCA_965601425.1 uncultured Chromatiaceae bacterium
CACCCAGGATGTGGTCTTGGGCCTGTATTACATGACCCGAGAGCGGGTCAATGCGCAAGGCGAGGGTATGGCGTTCAGCAACATCGCTGAGGTGCGCCGCGCCCATGAATCCGGTGCAGCCGCGTTGCACGCACGCGTGAAGGTGCGCATCGAGGAAGGTGTTTTCAGTGAGGACGGCGAGCTTGAGGTGACCATTTCGGTCAACGAAACCACGGTTGGCCGGGCCCTGTTGTGGGACATTGTGCCGCTGGGCATGCCGTTCGATCTGGTGAACCAGACGATGAACAAAAAGGCAATTTCTCGGATGGTCAACGTCTGCTATCGACGCCTGGGCCTGAAAGACACCGTGGTGTTCGCCGACCAGCTGATGTATCTGGGCTTCCGCCAGGCGGCACGCGCCGGTGTGTCGATCGGCGTCAACGACATGGTCATCCCCACGGAGAAAGCCGAGATCCTCGCAGCGGCCGAGTCCGAGGTCAAAGAAATCGAGGATCAGTACGCCTCCGGTCTGGTGACCAACGGCGAGCGCTACAACAAGGTGGTCGATATCTGGTCGCATACCAACGACCAGGTAGCGCGCGCGATGATGGGCAAGCTCGGTAAGGAGCAGGTCACCACGCGGGAAGGTGAGGCCGTCGAGCAGAGCTCCTTCAACTCGATCTACATGATGGCTGATTCCGGGGCACGTGGCTCTGCTGCGCAGATTCGCCAGCTCGCCGGCATGCGCGGCCTGATGGCAAAACCCGACGGCTCGATCATCGAGACGCCGATCACTGCGAATTTCCGCGAAGGCCTGGACGTGCTGCAGTACTTCATCTCGACGCACGGCGCCCGCAAGGGGCTCGCGGATACGGCGCTGAAGACGGCGAACTCCGGTTACCTCACGCGCCGACTGGTCGATGTTGCCCAGGACATGGTCATCACGGAGCCGGATTGCGGCACCGAGAACGGCCTGCTGATGCAGCCGATCATCGAGGGCGGCGATGTCGTGGAGCCGCTGCGCGAACGTATCCTCGGCCGGGTCGTTGCCCTGCACGTGATGCGCCCCGGCAGCGACGAAATCGTCTGTGAGGCCGGCACGCTGCTCGACGAAGGTTGGGTGGATGTGCTCGAGGAGGCCGGAATCGACCAGGTGTTCGTGCGTTCACCGATCACCTGCGAGACGCGTCACGGCATTTGCGGCAAGTGCTATGGGCGCGATCTCGCGCGCGGACACGAAGTGAATATCGGTGAGTCGGTCGGTGTCATTGCCGCACAGTCGATCGGCGAGCCGGGCACGCAGCTCACGATGCGCACCTTCCATATCGGTGGCGCCGCGTCGCGTTCCGCGGCGGTGAACAGCATCGAGGTGAAGAATTCCGGCACGATCCGGCTGCACAACATCAAGACCATCGAACATGCCAACGGTAATCTGGTCGCCGTCTCGCGTTCTGGTGAGGTCGTCGTGGCCGATGAAGTCGGGCGCGAACGCGAGCGCTACAAACTGCCCTATGGTGCGGTGTTGCACGTGCATGATGGCGATGCCGTCGAGGGCGGGCAGATGGTCGCGAACTGGGACCCGCACACCCACCCGGTCATCACCGAGGTCGCGGGTACGCTGCGTTTCGTCGATTTCGCCGAAGGCGTCACGGTACAGAAGAAGACCGACGATGTTACCGGCCTGTCCTCGCTCGAAGTGTTGGACCCGAAGCAGCGTCCGACGAGCGGCAAGGATCTGCGGCCGATGGTCAAGCTGGTCGACGACAAGGGGAACGACGTAAACATCGCGGGCACGACGCTGCCGGCGAACTATTTCCTTCCGGGCGGGGCGATCGTCGGCGTCAATGACGGTGCGAACGTCGGTGTCGGCGACGTACTGGCCCGAATTCCACAGGAATCCTCCAAGACGCGTGACATCACCGGCGGCCTGCCGCGAGTCGCCGACCTTTTCGAGGCACGCAAGCCGAAGGAGCCTGCGATCCTGGCCGAGGCCAGCGGTACGGTCGGTTTCGGCAAAGACACCAAGGGCAAGCAGCGCCTGATCATCACGATGGCGGACGGTGAGCAGAACGAGTCACTGATTCCGAAGTGGCGCCACGTCAACGTATTCGAAGGCGAGCACGTGGAGCGAGGTGAGGTGATCGCCGACGGTGAACTGAACCCGCACGACATACTGCGCCTCAAAGGTGTGACCGATCTGGCGGAGTACCTGGTCAAGGAGATCCAGGACGTTTACCGCTTGCAGGGCGTCGGGATAAACGACAAGCACATCGAGGTGATCATTCGTCAGATGTTGCGCAAGGTAGAGATCACGGACGCCGGCGAAACCAAGCTTTTGCGCGGCGAGCAGGTGGAGCGTGGGCGTTTGCTCGAGGCCAACGAGGCCGCCGCCACGGAAGACAAACTCGCCGCGAAGTTCGAGCCTTTGCTGCTCGGGATCACCAAGGCCTCGCTGGCGACCGAGTCGTTCATCTCGGCGGCGTCCTTCCAGGAGACCACCCGTGTGCTGACCGAGGCCTCGGTACGCGGCACCCGCGACACCCTTAACGGGCTCAAAGAGAACGTGATCGTCGGCCGGCTGATCCCGGCGGGGACCGGTCTAGCCCACCACAACGAACGGCGGCGTGTCCGGCGGGAGGCGCTCAGTGCCGGTGCCCCGGTCGAGATGGCGACCGAGGCAGTGGAAGAGGCGATCAAGCAGGCGCTGAACACCACCGGCGACGACTAGCCGCCCGCAAACCGTTCCGGCCGCTGTTGACAGCGGCCGGAGAGGCGCATAGAATTCGCAGCCTTCGCTGAAGGTAGTCCGCTGCGCCTGCCTGAAAAAATTGCGACAAATCAGTCGCTTCGCGAAAAGTTTTTGAGATTCGAGTGATCGCAACGACGCCCGGCGCTTCGACGAGCGGCCCGGACGGGGTCGGTTACGCGAATTTTTGACGTCCGTACAAGGCATAGACGAGCCCCGGAGACGCTAGGTTAGATGGCTACTATCAATCAATTGGTCCGCAAGCCGCGCAAGCGCAAGGTCGAGAAAAGCAATGTCCCTGCACTCGAAGCGTGTCCGCAGAAGCGGGGCGTTTGCACGCGCGTGTACACCACCACCCCGAAAAAGCCGAACTCGGCACTGCGCAAGGTCGCGCGTGTGCGCCTGACCAATGGTTATGAGGTGTCCAGCTACATCGGCGGCGAGGGCCACAATCTTCAGGAACACAGCGTGGTGTTGATCCGCGGCGGTCGTGTCAAGGACCTGCCCGGTGTGCGCTATCACGTGGTGCGCGGCAGCCTGGATACTTCCGGTGTCGACAAGCGTCGTCAGGGCCGTTCCAAGTACGGCGCCAAGCGGCCCAAGGGCTGACCGGCCTCGTGCCGAGCCGATAGCGATCGAATCAAGGGTAAAGCGAAATGCCTAGAAGAAGAGTTGCAGCCAAGCGAGAGATCCTGCCTGACCCCAAGTTCGGCAGCCAGACCCTCGCCAAGTTCATCAATATGGTGATGGAAGACGGCAAGAAAGCTGTCGCCGAGCGCATCCTCTACGGTGCACTCGAGACGGTAACGACCCGGCGGGGCGGTGATCCGATGGACACGCTGGAGCTGGCGCTGGACAACGTTCGGCCCGTCGTAGAGGTCAAGTCGCGTCGCGTCGGCGGTGCAACCTACCAGGTGCCGATCGAGGTGCGCCCGATAAGGCGCAACACCCTGGCGATGCGCTGGCTGATCGACGCGGCGCGCAAGCGCAGCGAGAAGTCGATGGCTGCCCGGCTGGCTGGTGAGCTGATGGATGCTGCCGAGCAGAAGGGTGCTGCGGTCAAGAAGAAGGAAGAAACCCATCGCATGGCAGAGGCGAACAAGGCGTTCTCTCATTATCGCTGGTAAATACCAGCTCAATCGTTCTTTTACATTACGGGGCGGGATAAGACAGTGGCACGTACCACACCCATTGAGCGTTATCGCAATATCGGCATCATGGCTCACATCGATGCCGGTAAGACGACCACGACCGAGCGTGTGCTCTTCTACACCGGTGTATCCCACAAGATCGGTGAAGTTCACGACGGTGCGGCCACCATGGACTGGATGGAGCAGGAGCAGGAGCGTGGCATCACCATCACGTCGGCGGCGACCACCTGTTTCTGGAACGGGATGGCGCAGCAGTATCCCGAGCACCGTATCAACATCATCGACACCCCAGGACACGTCGATTTCACCATTGAGGTGGAGCGTTCACTGCGCGTTCTCGACGGGGCCGTTTTCGTTCTGTGCGCCGTCGGCGGTGTTCAGCCCCAGTCCGAGACGGTTTGGCGCCAGGCAAATCGCTACAAAGTTCCGCGCATGGCGTTCGTCAACAAGATGGACCGCATGGGCGCCAACTTTTTCCGCGTCGTCGAGCAGATGGAATCCAGACTCGGGGCGGTTCCGGTTCCGATCCAGGTGCCCATCGGCGCGGAGGAGGATTTCTGGGGCGTCGTCGACCTGGTCAAGATGAAGGCGATCAAGTGGTCCGAAGAGAACATGGGTACGCAGTTCGAGTACATCGACGTGCCCGAGGACCTGCTGGATACCTGCAAAGCGTGGCGTGAAAAGATGGTCGAGGCTGCGGCCGAGGCCAACGAGGAGCTGATGGAGAAGTACCTCGAGGGCGTTGAGCTCAGCGAGGACGAGGTCCTCGAGGGCCTGCGTCTGCGCACTCTCGCGCTCGAGATCGTCCCGATGACCTGCGGCACCGCTTTCAAGAACAAGGGTGTCCAGGCGATGCTGGACAAGGTCATTGAGCTGATGCCCGCGCCGACCGACGTGCCAGCTATCACCGGCCTGCTGGACGACGACGAGACGGAGGCCAAGCGCGAATCGTCGGACGACGTGCCGTTCTCGGCACTGGCGTTCAAGATTGCCACAGACCCCTTTGTCGGGTCGCTGACCTTCTTCCGCTGCTACTCGGGCGTGTTGAACTCGGGCGACACGGTTTTCAATCCGGTCAAGCGCAAGAAGGAGCGTGTGGGCCGCATCCTGCAGATGCATGCGAATTCCCGTGAGGAGATCAAAGAAGTGCGCGCCGGCGACATCGCCGCGGCCGTGGGTCTCAAAGACGTGACCACTGGCGACACGCTGTGCGACGTGCACAACGTGATCACGCTCGAGCGTATGGAGTTCCCCGAGCCGGTGATCTCTGTGGCCGTCGAGCCCAAGACCAAGAGCGACCAGGAAAAGATGGGTATCGCGCTCGGTCGGCTGGCGCAGGAAGACCCCTCTTTCCGCGTCCACACCGACGAAGAGTCCGGGCAGACCATCATTTCCGGCATGGGTGAGTTGCATCTCGACATCATCGTCGACCGCATGAAGCGGGAGTTCAAGGTGGAGGCGAACGTGGGTGCGCCTCAGGTGGCCTACCGCGAAACCATTCGGACCAGCACGGAATCCGAAGGCAAGTTCGTTCGCCAGTCCGGTGGTCGCGGGCAGTTCGGTCATGTCTGGCTCAAGATCGAGCCGCAGGAGGCCGGTACCGGCTACGAGTTCGTCAACTCGATCGTCGGTGGCGTGGTGCCGAAAGAGTACATTCCGGCAGTCGACAAGGGCATCCAGGAAGCCATGGAAGGTGGTGTCGTCGCCGGTTATCCGGTGGTCGATGTCAAGGTCACATTGTACGACGGCTCCTATCACGAGGTTGACTCGAACGAAAACGCGTTCAAGATCGCCGCCTCGATGGGCTTCAAGAGCGGTGTGCAGAAGGCCAAGCCGGTCATACTGGAGCCGATGATGAAGGTCGAGGTCGAGACGCCCGAGGAATACATGGGAGACGTGATCGGCGACCTGAACTCGCGGCGCGGCATGGTGCAGGGAATGGAAGACGGCCCGGCCGGGAAGATGGTCAAGGCCGAGGTGCCCCTTGCGGAGATGTTCGGCTATGCGACATCGCTGCGCAGTTCGACACAGGGTCGTGCGTCCTACAGCATGGAATTCGCGAAATACAATGAAGTGCCCAGCAGTGTTGCTGAGGCAATCATGAAGAAACAGTAACGGTCAGCGGTCTCAAGGCCCGACAGTCAGAAAGGGGTACAACAGTGTCCAAGGAAAAATTTGAACGTACAAAACCGCACGTGAACGTGGGCACGATTGG
>CBFCWF010000251.1:0-6038 GCA_965601425.1 uncultured Chromatiaceae bacterium
GTCGGTCACATCGGAATGTGTCGCGGTCGATACCCTGGTCCGTCTCGGTCGCGAGGGCGAGGCCTTTGCGTGGTGGGCCATCCTCAAGGCGACGCAGGCCATCGAGCAGCGGCTGCTGCGCTGGATCGCCTGGCTGGTATTCCTGCTCAGCGGCTCACTGAGCCTTTGGGCCTATGGCAGTTTCTGTGTGCAGCTCGTGCACTATGCGCACCCGCACAGGGAGGCCGCTTGAGCAGCGCGCGGCGCGACGCACGCCCATCGGCGGCGACGCCGCGTGCGTTCTTCTGGGTCATGTTCTGGTCAACCCTGCTGATCCTCGCGCTGTTGTACGTCTACGCGGAAATCAGGGCCCAGACCTACCTGGCCCGGATTTCTCAGCAAGCCCACGCGCAGACGGCGCTGATCTCAGAGGACTTCTACCGCGAGTGGGCCGCGGCGCTTCCGGAGGCGTTCAGCGAGCTGCAACCGGCGCTGGAATCGGCCACGCACGACATGGCGCAACGCATCGCGACCCGGATCGACAAGGCCTTCGAGCCCGTCTACGACCGCCTGCCCCTGTTCCTGGATTTCCACTACTCGGTGGTTGGCGAGTACACCGAGCTCGCGGCCGCGCTGTCCGATCGGGTCGGCAGCGACTTTCAACGCATACTGTTCGACGAATCCGGTTTCGAGCGGCACCTGGACGCGGCGGTCGAGGCGATCGGCAACGACGGCGAACAGGTGCTCGGCGGCCTGCTCGAGCAGATGCGGCGAACGCTCGAGGACCACGTCGACATGAACGAGGCCGAACTGGGGCTGCTGGCCCGTGTCGGCACGCTCACGCTGGAAGACGCACAGGAGCGCTTCGGTACCGGGGAGGTCATGCTGAAGAGCGCCAGTGCCGCGATCGGCGGCAGCGCGGTCGCGGCGATGCTGGCCAAGACGGTCAGTGCGAAGGCGGCGACCAAACTGGGCGCGAAGGCCGCCGGGAAGACCGCGATCAAGGCGACCGGGGTCGGTGGCAGCGCCGCGGGCGGTGCCGCAGCCGGGCTACTGTGCGGTCCCGCCGCCTGGATCTGCGCACCGGTTGGCGGTGTTGCCGCCGCGGTGGCGGCCTGGTTCGCGACCGACAAGGTCGTGATAGAGATCGACGAGTACCTGAACCGCGACGCGTTCGAACGCGAGATACGCGCGGCAATCGACGCTGAGCGCGAGCGCATAGGCAACGAGCTTGCCACGCTGTACAGGGACAGGTTTGCGCAGCTGATCGAGGACAATCGGGCAAGATTCAACGAAATGAGCACCCGCGAACTGATCGAAGGTCGGAAGTGAACAGTCGGCCGGCGGCCGCAGGGTGCACCGGCGTGACCGATCGCCGGGTGGCCCGGGCAAGGCCGTCCATGTCGTCCGCTGCGGTCGCGCAGCGCTCAGGGGTCGGACACCTGCGTGCTTCTGATCTGCGGGTTCGGTACGTCGGCCGCGCTCAACAGACCGCGGGCAAAGCGCAGCGCGGCATCGGGCAACGCCAGATAGTAGTCGTGGTCGGCCAGCAGGCTGTGCACGCGCACGATGCGCTCGATCACCGGTTCGATGCGCTCACTGCCGGCCGGCTCGATGTCGATCGAGTGATAGCGGAAGTCGTCGAGTACGTCGCGCCAGGCGCGGCAGGAATTGGAAAGGTAGTGCCCGCGCGGAAATGCCGACAGCCAGTAAAGGTCGATGGAGCGATTCTCGTCTTTCTGGATCGCATGGTCGATCAACCCCGCGACCGGGGCGAAGCCACCCTCCCAGGCGATAAAGACCAGCGGTCGGGTCGACGCGTCGTCCAGCGTGAAATCGCCCTCCGGTCCGTGCAGCATCACGTCCCGCCCGCGGCGCAGCTCGCCGAAGACGAAATCGCTGAAAGGGTCGCCGTCGCGCCGGCGCAGATGGAAGCGCAGCTGCACGCTGTCACAGGGGCAGCTGGCGATCGGCAGCACCACCGGGGGTATGCCGTCGAACGTCAGTGCTGCACTCTGTCCAGCGAGAAAGTGCAGTCCGGCGCTGCGCGGTGTCCGCACCGTGATCTGCACGACGTCGTCCTGCAGCAACTCGACGCGGCTGACCCTGGCCGCGACCCGCTGCTCCGGGATCTCCGCCGCACTGGCGGGCTCGATTGCCTCGAGCACGACGTCGCCGACGGCCCGGCAGCTGCACATCAGGATCCATCCGTGCTGCCTTTCGAGCTCACCGAAAGCATAATCCGAGTGCCCATGGGGTGCGACCCTGCCCGACACGCGTCGCGCCCGACACTCGCCGCAACTGCCGTTGGCGCAGCCGTGATTGAGATTTAGTCCGGCACGCAAACCGGCCTGCAGCAGGGTCTCGCTCGGTTCGGCCTCGAAGCGGTGGCCGGAAGGCCTGACGGTAATCTGATACGACATGGCCCCCGACCCTAACGCCAGTCGGCGTCGAGGCCAAGTGCTGGACCGCCCCGTGAGGCGTGCCTACTTCTTCTCGCGCAGCTTGAGCTGGTTCATGAACCAGCCGACCAGCGTTCCCAACATCATGGCCTGGCGCTCATCGCAGCGCTCCTGCAACTCGAGCAGGCGCTGCTCGGTCTCGAGCGTGAGCCGGCGATAGCCATCGAGCTCGTCCTGCAGCCGCGCCACCTCGACCCGTGCGCGCTGCAGCTCGCTGGACAGCTGGTCGACGTCGGGGTTGAAGTCGCGCGTCGTCTTGAACACCGCCGCCTCGCGGATCCTGTGCACCTTCTCCAGCATGCCCGAACGGTCGGAATCGGCCTCCGGGTAGGCCTTGTGCAGTTCGGACATCCGAATATGGCCCTCGAAGGCCTCGATCCTGCCCTCCTGGATATGCTGCTGTAACAGGCGTCGTGGCACACCCACCATCCGGGCGGCCTGAGAAATGCTGAGCAGGCGGTCCATAGTTCCTCCCGTTGCTTATCCCCAATGGGGTATCTCCAACGGAGTATAGTCGGGAAATCAGGCGCATAGACCCAGGTCATTGCAGGCTATCTTTAGCGTCTGCCCGACGGCGCTGATCGCCACTGACCGGGCCCTGGCGAATCAGCGTCGATCGGCGCGCAGGACCGCGAGTTCGCCGAGCAGCGGCGTCAGGACCGGCTGAAGCTTGCGACGCATGAGGCTGCCGATCGCGGTGCTGTCGCGAAAGACCGGGCGTACCACGCCGTAACTGAGGCCGGATAGCACGCGCAGCGCCATCAGTTGGGTCACCTCAACGCCGTCGAGACCCACCAGGGTCTGTGCCGCGGACGATGCCGAAACCCAGTCGGCCGCCTCGGTCTGCAAGTCACCGAGCGTCGCGTCCACGGCGCCCTCCGGGCGGGCCGCAGAAAAATAGTCGGCCACGAAGTCCAGCGCCAGATTGACGACCTCCTGGTTGGACGGCTTCTCGAACACCTTGAACACCGTCTCGACGAAGGCCTGACCGGGGGCCGAAAGGACTTGTTGCAACAGGCCCCTCAGCGTGTCGTCGGCCGCCTCCCGATACCCCGGCTCCGCCATCAGTCGACCGGACAGCGGGTGCGGTTCGGCCGCCAGCGGCAGGTCGTGCGGCCTCGCGCCGAGGAACCCGACATAGTACGCGGGTTTGCGCTGCGCCTTGCGCCACAGTCCCTCGATCTCCGAGCGCGTGAGCAGCCCTTCCTGCAGCACCAGGCGGACGGTCTGGATCTGCTGCTCCGGCTCGCCCTCGAACGGCAGGTGCTCGACCAGGTAGGCGGCCAGGATCGGACCCATGCGACCCTCGACCACGGCGCGCTTGCCGAGCATGTGACGCGCGTTGGTCGCATCTTCCATCGCCCACCACGCGCGTCTGGCCAGTTCGTCCGTCAGCCCCTGGGCGCAGACGGCCGCGACCACCGCCTCCGGCTCACCGAGCAGCAGCAGTTGCTCTAGGCTGTCGTCGCGCATCTGACCCATCCGGGTCCAGCGCTGCAGATACACCGGGTAGCCCCCGGGCGACCCGAGGACCTGTCCGGACAGCAGTTCCCTGACACGCTTCAGGTATTGCCCGTCGCGCCCGGTCGGATGCAGCACGACCTGCGACTCGCCGCCGGCCGAAAGGCCATGCACGGTCATCGTGGATTCGTTGATGCGAATGGCCTGCGGCCGATTCGCGAGCAGCACATTGAGACGCAGCGTGTCCTGTGGGGAGAGTTCCATAATGATCGAGGACCCGAACGGGCCCGCGCAGACGGGGCTCAGTCCTCGGCGGGCGGTACGTAGGTCGGATCCTGTGGATTCAGGAAGATGAACTGCCGCTCGCCCGCCGCGATCTCCACGAAGTCGAGTGTCGCGCTGTCGAGCAGCGGGACGTACTCCGGGGCCATCACGATCTGCACACCTTCAGATTGGAATCGAATGTCGTCCTCGGTGCCTTCATCGAAACCCATGCGGTAGTCGATGCTGCCATCGGGCCGCTGTTGCGCCGCCAGACGCAACGCCATGCCTGCGGTGCCACCCTGCTCGGCCGCTACCTTGACCTGCTCTGCCGCCTGCGGCGTTACCTTGAACATATCTCAACTCTCTCCCATGGCCCGTCGTTGTCGACCGGGATTCAACGCGTTCGGTCTCGGCAACGGCGGACGAAGTCAACGAAGCGTTTCGCCCAGGGGTGTGACCGGGTATCCCGCAGATGCGCATAGCTCGCGAGCAGGTTCCGATAGACGATGCCATCGTGCGCGCCATCCAGCCCCTGGCCGCGTTCGACGCGGTACGCGAAATCGAGGCCGGCGGGCACCCGTCGCAGCGCTGAATAATGAAACTCGTGCGCCGAGATCGGCTCGCTGCCATCGGGGGAAAGCGGCCAGGGATGCGCCGCCGTTTCACGCAGCCGCACATAGCCGCGCCCCTGAGGCTTCGGGTGCATCACCACCTGCGCCGGAATCACCCCTGCCATCTTACGCGTCTTTCCCTCCCAGGTCAGGCTGTCACCGAGGTACATCAACCCGCCACATTCCGCGTATACCGGGCCGCCGCGCTCGATGAACGCAGCGACCGCATCGCGCATGGCCGAATTGCGCGCCAAGTCGTCCATGTGGGTCTCGGGAAAGCCCCCACCGAGGAACAACCCGTCACAGGCCGGCAGGTCGTGGTCGCGCAACGGGCTGAACGGCACCAGCTCGGCTGCAGCCGCCTGCAGGGCCTCGAGATCTCCCGCGTAGTAGAAGCCGAATGCGGAGTCGCTGGCATACGCAATCCGTACCCTGTCCGCGCCGGCAGCGGCCACAGACGGTGTCCCGGATGGCGCCGGTGGGACCTCGGCCGTTGCAGCGAGGGTGCGCAGCGTCGTCAGGTCTACCGCATCCCGAATCAGCCGGGCCATACGGTCGATGTGTACCCGGCCACCGCTCAGCTCATTGCTCGGCACCAAACCGAGGTGCCGCTCGCTGATCACGAGATCGTCGCTGCGCTGCACCGCGCCCAGCACACATACGTCAGTGTAGTGCTCGATGACGGCGCGCAACTTGGCTTCGTGGCGCGTGCCGCCGACCTTGTTGAGGATCACGCCGGCGATGCGGATGCCCGGATCGAACGCCTGATAGCCGAGGATCAGCGGTGCGACGCCGCGGGTCATGCCCTGGCTGTCCAGCACCAGCACGATCGGTGAACCGAGTTGGGCGGCCAGCGCGGCGTTGCTGTTGCTGCCGTCCAGCGCCAGGCCATCGTAGAGCCCCTTGTTGCCCTCTACCAGGCCGATGTCCGCGCCGCGCATCTTGTCCGCGAACAGCGCGCTGATCTCGGCGCGCTGCATGGTATAGAAATCGAGGTTGTGGCACGCACGCCCGGCGGCCTGACCGAGCCACAGGGGGTCGATGTAGTCCGGTCCCTTCTTGAAAGGCTGAACCCGGTCGCCGGCCGCGCTAAGCGCCGCACAGATGCCGATCGAGAGCGTGGTCTTGCCCGATGACTTGTGTGCCGCCGAGATATAGAGGTGTGGCATTGGCCGTCCCTGACGCAAACGGGGCTAACCGCAATCGCACTTACTTACGCTGATTTCGGTCGTTTCTGGAGAAAACGTCGGCGGCATGGACG
>CBFCWF010000252.1:0-6007 GCA_965601425.1 uncultured Chromatiaceae bacterium
CGTCGACAAGTCATGGCGGCCGATGCGACTCGAGGATCCGCGCGCGCAGTACTGGGTCTATTGGTACGCGCTGACCGAGGCTACTGGCCAGGAGGGCATGGCCTTCGTGGCGCCCGATGCGGTGCGCTGGAACGCTGATCTGGACCCGGACCTGTGGACCGAGCGGTCACTCCGCCGCAGCCACCGGTGAGTCACGGCCCGGGCAGCGGGCTCAGCGATCGGAGGTAGGCGACCATCGCGTCGCGGTCTGCGGCCGTGAGCTTCGCGGTCGCGTTGTCCACGACCTCGGTCATCAGCCCGCCGGTGTAGTCGCCGCCCGGCAGTTCGCCCGATTCGAGGAACCAGGCGAGGTCGTCGGCATCCCACCGGCCGATGCCGTCATCGCGGTCCGGGGTGATGTTCGGGACCTTGTCGCCCTCCGGTCCGTCCCGAGCGCCCGCCAGATAGCGGGAGCGGATCGAGACGCCCAGCCAGTTGCGCGGCGTGTGGCACTCGCCGCAATGCCCGAGCGCGTCGACCAGGTAGCGGCCGCGGCTGAGCAGCGGATCGTCGCGCACGTCCGCCGGCACGGGCTCGGGGTCGTCCAGGACCCACCACTGCCAGAGCTTGATCATCCAGCGCGCGAGCCACCAGGGCAGCTCATGCTCCCGGTTCGGCCGACGCTGCGGCGCGACCGACTGCAGGTAGTCGAAGATCATGCCGGCGTCTGCGTCGCTCATCTGGCGGTACGATGTGTAGGGGAAGGTCGGAAAATAGGCGCTGCCGTCTGGCGCCGTGCCGTGTTTCAGCGCATTGACGAACTGCGCCTTGGTCCACCCTCCGATACCGGTCTCGACGTCCGGTGTGATGTTCGGCGTGTAGAACACGCCGTATCGCGTGTCCAGCGCCCGTCCGCCAGCCAACGGCGGTCCATCCTCCGCGGTGTGGCAGGCGAGGCAGCCAGCGGCGCTGAACAGATACGCCCCATCCGCCGCGTGTCCGGGGGCCGCCGCCAACAGCCACGCGACCGCCAGCACGCGCCACATTCGCTTAATCGTCCTTCAAGCGGAACGCCTTGTGACAGCCCTTGCAGGATTCGCCGACGTCCTTGAATGCGGCGCGGATCTTGTCCGGTTCGCCGCCGGCGACGGCGTCAGCGAACGCGGCCGTCGAACCCTTTGCGTCCTCGGCCGCCTGCTCGAACTTCGCCCAGTCGCTCCAGATCTCCTCCTTGGCCTTGGTCTCGCCGAAGTCCGAGCCCTCGGGAAACAGGCGGGTGAGATCCTCGTTCAATGCGGCCAGCGTGCTCGCGTGCATCGCCAGCGCACCCTCGGGACTGACCTTGCCGCGCACGATCTGGCTGGCCGCCCCGGTATGTCCGCCGATGGCCTTCATCACGGCCTGTCGATACTTGATGTAGTCCTCGGGTTCGGCTGCATTGGCGGTCGCAACGGCGACGAGCAGTGTGGCAGCGAGTATCGCGGTCTTGTGCATGGGGATACCTCCCGGATCTGTTTCGAGTAGCCCCAATCTTAGCCATTTCGGAGGCGTCCTGTCGCCCGGGCATGCGTCCGGGCCTCGACGAGGTTGCGCGGCGCGGAGATCCCGGAATCCTTTCTGCGTCGACAGCGGGAGCGGGTTAGACTTGGGCGTGGAGTCCGCAGCGGGCGTGCTGCGGGTGATCTGGCCTCGCCAATGATGCAAGAAGACACCCTGCAACGACTCGAACAACGCCTCGGCAGGATCCACGCGCGCCAGCGCCTAGGGATCGAGGATGAGAAGGAGCCCCGGGTGTTCGGTAAGGGGCTGAACTTCTTTCACCCTGAAAACTGGTATTCCACGCACGCGCTGATCGAGTATCTGCTACGCCTGTCCGGGCTCTACTGGATAGGCCGGCGAAACACGCTGAAGATACGCGTGCAGGAGAACGAAGTGCGCCTGAAACGCCTGCCGGCGGCGTTCGATGGCTTCACCATCCTGCATATCACCGACCTGCATGCGGACCTCAACCCGCCGGCGATGGGCGTGCTCGCCGACTTGGTGTCGCGATTGGAATACGATGTCTGCGTGCTGACCGGGGATTACCGCGCCCGCACGTTCGGGCCCTTCGATGCGGCCTTGCAGCAGATGGCGGGGCTCTGCACCCAGCTTGCGCAACCGATCTACGCGGTGCTCGGCAATCACGACAGCATCCGTATGCTGCCGGGCATGGAATCGATGGGGGTGCGCATGCTGATTAACGAGATGGTCTCGATTCGCCGCGACGCCCAGACCATCCACCTGGCCGGTGTCGACGACGCCCATTACTATCGGATGGACAACCTGGCCAATGCGGCCGGCGGCGCTGACGCCGACGCGCTGTGCATCCTGTTGTCGCATACCCCGGAGATCTATCGCCAGGCAATGCATGCCGGTGTGGACCTGATGCTGTGTGGTCACACCCACGGCGGCCAGATCTGTCTGCCCGGCGGGATCCCGATCACGCTGGATTCGCGATGCCCGCGCTTCATGGGGGCCGGGGCATGGGAATACCGGGGCATGCAGGGTTACACCTCGACCGGGGCCGGGAGCTGTATCGTGCCGGTGCGCCTCAACTGCCCGCCCGAGGTCGTGCTGCACCGCTTGCACCCGGCCTGATCGTCGACGACGGTCAGTGGGGGTGTTGACGCAGGCCGAAGTGGAACATCAGGCGCGACAACAGCAGATTCGCGACCATGAACCCGGCCGTCAGTGCGAGTACCTGGTCCCAGGAGAGCCCCAGCAGCGGCCTGCAGACGAGCAGCGGGAGCAATGATTCAGGTATGTGGTCGAGGCCGAGAGCCATGCTGCCGGATGGCATGCCGAGTCGCCGCTTGGTGAAGCTGGAGACCAGGTCGCCGAGCATCGCGAATGCGCCGAGCAGCGCACCGAGATACCAGGAGTAGCCGAGCGCCAGGCCGGCCAGCGTGGTCGCGAGCAACGCCGCAAGCACCCCGCGCAGTGTCTTCGACGGCCCGAACACGGGGCGGCCGTCGGCAAACCGGCGGCCGCGGTCGAGCGCGGCCTCGCCGCGGCTGCCCAGGATCATCTGCGCGATGATCGGGCTGCCGTTCGCGGTCAGCAGCAACACCAGTAGCAGGATCTCGTCCATTCTCCCCGGTCCGTGGCGCCTGTGGACCTCTCGCCCGAATCCGTCACCGGAAGGACGGCGGTTGCGCCATCAGCAGCTGCAACCCGGTCAGGCATGACCCAATCCGGGTCTGTCCTCTGCTGGCCTGTGCGGTTTCCTGCGCATTCCGGCTGGATCTTCACCAACCCGGTAGCGATGGTTACCACCTGCGCGCCAGCGAGCGCCGGATTCTGCATCCATCGTGCAGTCGGTTCCCAGTTTAGCAAGTGCGGCCGTACCCGGGTCCTGCCGCACTTCGGGTATGCTAACGGTGCGGTGGGGCCACGTGCGTTCCCGGTCGGGACGGCGGCCGGTCCCGTCGGAAGCGAGTTTGTGCCGTGAGGGGAGACCATAGAAATGAGTGATTACTTGGCGGACGTTCAGCGATACGACCCGGGCGCGGATCCCGAGGTGGTGAAGAAAATCGAGAAACACCTCGGTATCGCGTTGCAAAGCAAGGATGCGTCGCTGGTATCCTGCTCGGACCAGTCCGAGCTGGATCGGGTTCGCGAGAAGTGGTGCTTCAAGAAGCTCGGCGCCGCGGATGCCGGCGCCGCGGATGCGGTAGTCCGCAAGGTCTGCGAGACCATGCAGGCCGATCGCCGGAAACAGCGTGTGACATTTTATTACCTGGTCGCCAAGGAGATGGGGCGCCTCGAGGAACTCTAGTTCGATCCTCTCTGGCGACATTAGGGCACCATTACGAATAATCGAGGCGCCCATACGGTACACAGATGTACCGCCATTTTCGATCACGGCACGTGATTGAAAATGAAGGAATGCGGAAACCGCGTTTTCGCGATTCCGTGGAGGAAAATGCCATGGACGGCATTTTTCGAGGTCCCCATTAGATGTCCCGGTCCCTTGGCGGCGTGGCCGGGTGGACCCCCCGATGGCCGTGGGGTTCGCAGTTTGAGTGCGCATATTCATGCGCGGCGGGAGGCTGCGCCGGCTGACAGGCCCGGTGCCAGCTGATTGGGTGCATTTGCCTGCAAATCGGGCCCGGGCTGGAGCGCGGGCGAAGGCTTCGAAGGTGTCGCGGGTGGTCGAGGGAGCCGGGCCCCGCTTCGGGAGACGACGAATGCTGCGAGATCAAGAGGCGCAAAGTCGCCAGGGTCTGGAAAACCATGGCCTCTACAATCTGAACGAGATTTTCTGGAACCTGCCGACCCCGGCGCTGTATGAGCAGGCCCTGCTGCGGCACGAGGGTGCGCTGTCGCATCGCGGCCCGCTGGTGGTCCGGACCGGCCACCACACCGGACGGTCCGCGAACGACAAGTTCATCGTTGACGAGGAAGGCAGTCACGACAAGATCTGGTGGGGTACGATTAACAAGCCGATTTCGGAGCAGAGTTTCGACATCCTCCACCAGCGCATGGCGTCCTACCTGCAGATGAAGGACGTCTATGTTCAGGATTGTTACGCGGGCGCGGATCCCGACTATCGGATGCCGATCCGGATCATCACCGAGTACGCCTGGCACAGTTTGTTCGCGCGCAATTTGTTCATCCAGCCCGGCCCCGAGGAATTGGCCGGGCATGAGCCCTATTTCACCGTGATCGATTCGCCGCGCTTCCATGCGATCCCGAGCCAGGATCAGACCCGCAGCGAGACCTTCATCCTGGTCAACTTCCGCCGGCGCCTGGTGTTGATCGGAGGCACGAGCTACGCCGGAGAGATAAAGAAATCCATTTTTTCGGTAATGAACTATCTGATGCCGGATCGGGGGGTGCTGCCGATGCACTGTTCGGCGAACATCGGGCAGGATGGCAGCACGGCGCTGTTCTTCGGACTCAGCGGTACCGGCAAGACGACGCTGTCGGCGGACAAGGCGCGTACCCTGATCGGCGACGACGAGCACGGCTGGAGCGACAACGGCATTTTCAATTTCGAAGGTGGTTGCTACGCGAAGATGATCAAGCTGTCGCCAGAGAACGAGCCCGAGATCTACGCCACCACTGTGCGGTTCGGGACCGTGCTCGAGAACGTGACGCTGAATGCACGCGATCGTCATCTCGACCTGGATGACGGGTCGCTGACCGAAAACACGCGGGGTGCCTACCATATCAGCGCGATAGCCAACGCGGCCCCGGACGGGCTTGGCGGGCATCCGGACAACATCATCTTTCTGACCTGTGATGCGTTTGGTGTGTTGCCACCGATCGCGCAGTTGACCCCGGACCAGGCGATGTACCACTTCATCTCGGGCTACACGGCGCGCGTTGCCGGAACCGAAAAGGGTGTCACGGAGCCCAGTCCTGTCTTCAGTGCGTGCTACGGCGCGCCTTTCATGCCGCTGCACCCCCGCCGCTATGCTGAGTTGCTTGGCGAACGCATCGAGCGCCATCGGACCAAGGTCTGGTTGATCAACACCGGCTGGACGGGCGGGCCCTATGGCACCGGTCAGCGGATCGCAATCCCCCACACCCGCGCGATGGTCAACGCTGCGCTCGACGGACGGCTTCATCAGGTGCCGACCTGGCGGGATCCGGTATTCGGTTTCCAGGTGCCGGAATCCTGTCCGGAAGTCCCGCAAGGCCTTCTCAGGCCGCGCGAGAGCTGGAACGACACGGCCGCCTACGATGCCCAGGCGGCACGTCTCGCGTCGATGTTCCATGACAACTTCGCGCTGTATGTCGACGAAGTGCCCGCGACGGTCGCGCAGGCAGGGCCGTTGACACAACGCTCGGGCTGATCCGCGCCGGAGGTCGAGGGGCGGATGAGCGACCTGAAGAACGTCAACGGGCACATCTATCCGGCGTTCGACGACCGTTGGGGTGGTTTCGCAGAGGAATTGTTCCACTACACCTCGCGCTATTACGTCGCGACCGAGGCCTTTCTGCGCAATCTTTCGCAGGACCCCGGTTTCGCGATGGGTGG
>CBFCWF010000253.1:0-5941 GCA_965601425.1 uncultured Chromatiaceae bacterium
GCCTCGGATGGGGTCGGGATCGGATGGGCGTTTTCTGGCCCGATTGAGCTCGGCGCGTCCTGGAGAGATTGCGAATACATCGGCGGAGATGCCCTAGAATGAAAACTGAGACGTTATGTGCATGAACATGGAGGAGCGCGGCGATGAGGTTGCTGAAAATTCTTGGGATCACGCTTGCGGTAGTCGTCGCGCTGGGGCTCGCGGCAGTCTTGGCTGTCAATCTGCTTCCCGGTGAGTATTACAAGGAACCGATCGCATCTGTGGTCAAGGCCGCCACGGGCCGAGATCTGGTCATCGACGGTGATGTCGATGTCAAGCTCGGGTCCAGTTTCAAGTTCGCGGCCTCGGATGTCAGCCTATCGCACGCGGAATGGGGTTCGCGACCGGAGATGTTCTCGAGCCAGCGGATTGAGGGCGAGGTGGCGCTCGCACCGCTGATCCGGAGGGTGCTGGACGTGCGCCTGGTCCTCGAATCGCCTGACCTCTTGCTGGAGACCGATCCGGACGGACGTGGCAACTGGGAGATGGGTGCCGGGCAGCCGGAAACTGAACCACAGGACGAGACGCCGGCCGACGGTGGTACCGCGCTGCTGCGTCCGTTCCTCCGCGAGCTGCGTTTCGAACAGGTTGAGGTCGAATACCTCGATGCGTCGACCGGCCGGCAGCACCAGGCGGAGTTCGAAAGGATCCTGTTGAGTTCGCAGGGAGAACGAGTCTCAGTGGAACTCAAGGGGCGGCTCGATGGACGGGAACTGAGCCTGTCGGGTGGGATCGATGAATCCGCGATCGGCGCGGCGGATCAGCCGGCGGGTTTCACGCTGACCGGCAACCTCGGCGATATCGGGCTGCAGGCCCGCGGTATGCTCGATGCGATATCCGCAGCCGCGAATGTCGACCTGAACCTCGAGGCAAAGGTGCCTTCGCTCGCGGCCCTCGCCAAATTCGCCGGCAGAGACATGCCGGACCAGGGGCCACTGGACCTGGCCCTCCGTATCAGCGGTGGCGACGGCGACTACCGCGCGGATGATATCAAGGTGAATTTGGGAGCGGAGATGTTGACCGCGGCCGTCGAGGGCACGATTGCGGATCTGGTCGAAATGAGCGGTATCGAACTGGATATCGCGATGGATACCGCGCGGCTGCCGGACGTCGTCCAGCAGATCGGTATCGAGATGCCCATCGCCCTGCCTTCGACCGTCAACGCCGAGGCGAAGCTTTCCGGCAGTCTGGAAGCATTGGCCATGCCGGATTATAGGGTCGGCATCCAGGACGAGGGCGTCAAGGCCGCAGCCACTGGCCAGGTGGCAGACCTGCGGGCGTTGGTAGGACTCATCGCCGATGTGTCCATCGAGACCCGCTCGCTCGCGGCCCTGTCGAAATATGCCAACACCGAATTGCCGGACTCGGGGCCGGTCGCGCTGACCGGCAAGCTGAGCAGCCCGGACGGATTGGAAGCGCCGACCGATGTCTCCGCGAACATCAAGGGCGACGGAGTCAACGCCGACATCGCCGGAAGTATCGCCGATGTGCTCGCGGCAGAGGGTGTCGTGTTGGCGCTGAACGTCGAGGGTGATTCGCTGCAGCAGGTCGCCAGTCTGGCGGGGCAGGATCTGCGCAGTCGCGAGCCGATGCATCTGAAGGGAGACCTGAGTCTGCGCGAGGGAACCTATAAGGTCGACAAGCTGCTGTTCAAATCCGGCGACAGCGAGATCACGGGGGCGGCGCAACTCACCCCGCCAGCGACAGAGGGAGGGCCGGTCAACATTCGTGGCAAGCTGGATCTGGGCAAGCTGGATGTCGATCAACTCAGGGATAGGGAGACGGAGGGGGCGGAGACGCCACCGGGGGCCGTGCAGGGAGCTCCGGCGGCGGATGCACAGACGGATGCATCCAACGCGACCGACAAATCTGCGGACGCGGGGGCGGGCAAGCCTGCGAAGGTCTTTCCGAGTGATCCCCTACCCATTGAAACACTACGCGGAATCGACGCAGTGGTGGAACTGACTGCCGATGAGATCGGCACCCAGGAAGTCCTACTACAGGATGTCGTAGCGAGGCTCGTGATCCAGAACGGCATACTCACGGTGAAGCCGGTCAATGCGGCCGTTGGTGATGGCTCATTCGAGGCCGGCCTGGTGATGGATGCCTCCCGATCCCCGGCCACGCTGTCGGTGGATATCGACATGGATGACGGAACCTCCCGGTACTATGGCGGCACGTACAGACTCAAGGTCGACCTCGACGGGGCTGGAAATTCGATCGCGCAGCTGATGGCCGGGCTCGATGGCCAGGTGATCGTGGATGTCCGCGACATGGAAATGAAAAAATCACTGATGACCGACCTGGGGCGTGGACTGCTCGATACGATGACCCCCTCAGGCGAGGAAGAGGAAGACACCAAGCTTATTTGTGCGATCGTACGATTCGACGTCAATGACGGGATAGCCGACGCCGAGGACAAGGTCGTCGCCCAATTGACCAAGGTCACCTGGTTCGGCGGCGGCCAGATCAACCTGAAAACCGAGGCGATCGACATGGGCGCCCAATCGAAGGCACGCACGGGGCTCGGGATCAGTACCGCGGGGCTTGCGAGCCTGGTGCATGTCGGCGGAACCCTGGCGAGTCCGACCATTTTGCCGGACCCCGAGGGCGTCGCGAAGAAGTATGGACAGTATTACCTGACGGTCCTGACGGGCGGCGTCTTCGGGGTCCTGAAAGGGATGTGGGACAAGGCCGAGGCCAATTCCGACGTCTGCGCCAAGGTTCTCGAAAAAGGCGAAGAGGAACGGGCCCGGGGCGTCAAGACAGGTGCAGCGACGGGTGGCGACGGGGCGCCAACGGCCGAGGCGGCGCCACCATCCGCGCCTTCTGCGGCGGACGCGCGCACTGGCCCGGAAGCCAAGCAGGAGGAAGGCTCACAGCTCGATCTCCTGGACACGACCGACCGGTAGCGCCCGATGGTTGTGAATGTTCGGCGGCCCCAGCGCCGGGATCTCCGGGGCGGACAACAATCGGCCGACTCGTTCGGAAAGTTGCTTCGACACCGATTTCGCCGAACCCTAGCGAAGCTCCCATCGGGCCGATACACAAGTGCCATCGCCTGTGTTTCGCTCGCTTGAGCTACCAATGGCTGGCCGCTATCGCTCAGTGCGATTCGATGATCCGGTCATTTTCAGCCGGCTTGAAGACGCGAAGGCGCGCGCAGCAGCAGATTGTTGGGAGCGAGATCAATGCCCAAGGTCGAGACGTCGCTGTTGGATGCGTTGGAAGGCCCTGGAAGGCCGACCGGACGCGTTGCGTGCGTCGCAGGGCCTCGGCAGTCGGCGCGGAAGGCGTTGCGGTCCGAGTGATGACGCTACGCGGTTGTCCGGAGGGTGACCAGGCCGGGTGACGCCGGAGATTGGCCAGGATCTGCATATCCGACAAGGCAAGGCTATCGCACTCGAGCGCATGCCCGAGCATTCGTGAACTGAGCGTGGATGACGCGCATCGAACCTGGACCGGGGTGGTGATGAAGATCGGATTGATAAGGGAACTCAAGGACAGGGAAAACCGTGTTGGCCTCACGCCGGACGGTATCCGCCGGCTGGTCGGCGACGGCCATCGGGTCCTGGTGGAGCAGGGTGCCGGCCTTGGCTCCGGGTTCAGCGATGACGATTACCGGGACGCAGGCGCCGACCTGGGCTTGGCAGCGGCAGCCTGGGACAGCGAACTCGTGGTCAAGGTCAAGGAGCCGCTGCCGGCCGAATATGCGTTCCTGCATGATCAAATAGTGTTTACCTATCTCCACCTGGCAGGCGTGACCCCCGTTCTGACCGAAACCCTGCTCGAGCGACACACCACCGCCGTTGCCTATGAGACGGTCGAGGACGCCCAGGGCGGGCTGCCGCTGCTGGCGCCGATGAGCGGCGTGGCCGGCAACATGGCGGTGACCATGGGCAGCTATTACCTGGCCAGGCCCAACGGCGGCAAGGGCATGCTGCTTGGCGATGTGCTCGGCCATAGCTACGGCAAGGTGGTCATCATCGGTGACGGCATGGTGGGCCGGCATGCCGCGCGTGTCGCGTCAGGGATGGGCGCAGAGGTTTTGATGTTCGGGCGCCATCCGGAACGCGAAGCGGATCTGCAGCGCGACATCTCGCCGCACATCCGCTACCGGCGCTCGGCGCCCGACACTGTTGCGCAACAGCTGTGCGACGCCGACCTGGTCGTCGGTGCCGTTCTGATCCGAGGGGGCAGGACGCCCCACGTGGTGACCGAGGCCATGGTGAAGGCGATGCAGCCCGGCTCGGTCATTGTCGACGTCAGCATTGACCAGGGGGGCTGTGTCGAGACTGCACACTCGACAACGCATTCAGACCCGGTCTTCGAGCGCCATGGTATTACACATTATTGCGTGGCCAACATGCCGGGTGCCTACCCACGCACGTCGACGCTCGCACTGACCGGCGCGACGCTGCCTTATGTGCACCGTCTGGCCGCCAGCGGTATCGAGGCCCTGCGCGGGGATCCTGCGTTCGCCGCGGGGGTCAACACCTACGCCGGTCATATCACCTGTCGCGCCGTCGCCGAGGGGCTGGGACTGATGTCCCGCTACCGCAGCTTTACCAAGCTGGCCTGACGGCGGTGCTGCGGCCTGCGTTCGAGCAACATGCAGGCTGATCTATCGATTGCGAGGTGAGAATCGATGACAGAGAAAACAGACGCCCGGCGTGTCGTGATCATGGGTGCGGCAGGTCGCGATTTTCACAACTTCAACGTCGTCTATCGCGACGACCCGTCAGTACGCGTCGTGGCGTTTACCGCCACTCAGATTCCGCAGATTGCGGGTCGCCGTTACCCCCCCTCGCTGGCGGGGGAACGCTACCCGAAGGGTATCCCGATCGTGGATGAGAAGGACCTGGAACAACTGTGTCGCGGGCAGGCTATCGACCAGGTGGTATTCGCTTACAGCGACGTGGATCACGCATGGGTCATGCACAGGGCCTCGATTGCGCTGGCAGCGGGTGCCGACTTCACCTTGTTGGGGCCGAGGCGCACCATGCTGAAGGCGGCGGTGCCGGTGATTGCCACCTCTGCAGTGCGCACGGGTTGTGGCAAATCGCAGACGACACGGTGGTTGTCGCGGTTGATCAATAAACACGGGCTGAAGGCCGCGGTGATTCGCCATCCGATGCCTTATGGTGATCTGGAGCGTCAATCGGTACAGCACTTTGCGAGCCGGGCAGACCTCGATGCCGCGCAGTGCACCATCGAGGAACGCGAAGAGTATGAGCCGCACCTCGCGGTGGGCAACGTGGTCTATGCCGGTGTCGACTACGCACAGATCGTGACGCAGGCCGAACAGGAGGCTGACCTTATCCTGTGGGACGGCGGCAACAATGATTTCCCGTTCCTGGACCCCGATCTGCATATCGTGCTTGTCGATGCGTTGCGGCCGGGCAATGAAGACAGTCATCATCCTGGCGAAGCCGTACTGCGCATGGCCGATGTTGTCGTCGTGGCCAAGGCGAACTCGGCATCGGGCAGCGACGTCCAGCGGGTCACCGAGGCGGCGCGCGCGATCAATCCGACCGCGCCGGTGGTTCGTGCGGCCTCACCTGTCACCGCCGGGAATCCGGAGTTGATCCGCGGCAGGCGGGTCCTGGTGGTCGAAGACGGGCCGAGCGTGACGCACGGTGGCATGCCGTATGGCGCGGGCTACGTCGCTGCGGCCGCGGCGCAACCGGGGGAGATCGTCGATCCGCGGTCCGCTGCGATGGGTGAGATCGCGGATGTCTATGCACGCTATCCTCACATCGGTGCGGTGCTGCCGGCGGTGGGTTACCATCCGTCGCAACTCGAGGCGCTGCAGGCGACCATCAACGCGGTGGACGCCGATGTCGTAGTCGTGGCAACGCCCTGTGATCTGGGTGCACTGATCGCGATCGACAAACCGGTC
>CBFCWF010000254.1:0-5927 GCA_965601425.1 uncultured Chromatiaceae bacterium
GTCGGTCGCCTGGTGCTGATAGGGACCCTCGTTCACCTGTACTGCCAGTTTCATAATCCTTGTATGACCTCGTCTGGAGCCGCTCTCAGAAGCGGATATAGGTGGAGGAGTTCAAGCTCTTACGGGAACCACGCCAGTTGTCGATGTGGTACTTCGTGAACGGCAGCTCGACGGCTTCGAAGAAGCGCGGCCAGCCGATACGCTCGATCCACTCGTTGATGCGTTCCCAATCCCGCGCGCCTTCCTTGTAGGCATTCAGGATCTTCTTGACGATGGCGGTCGCTTCCGGCCAACGCGGCGGGTTGTTCGGGATACCCGCTGCAACCAGTTTCTGGAAGGTCGGCTTGCCACGTGCATTGGAGTGGTTGCCACCCACCCAGATCGCGAGCTTGGTGTGCTCGGCGTCATTGATCTGCATCGGCGGGCAGGGCGGGAAACAGGCTCCGCAGCAGATGCACTTCTTCTCGTCCACTTCCAACGACGGCTTGCCGTTGACCATCGCAGGACGAATCGCCGCGACAGGGCAGCGTGCCACGACCGACGGGCGCTCGCACACGTTGGCGACCAGATCATGGTTGATCTTCGGCGGCTTGGTGTGCTGCACGTTGATCGCGATGTCGCCCTGGCCACCGCAGTTGATCTGGCAGCAGGAGGTGGTGAGGTGGACGCGGTTGGGCATGTTGGCGTTGCGGAACTCGTCAATCAGCTCGTCCATCATCGACTTGACCACACCCGAGGCATCGGTGCCCGGGATGTCGCAGTGCAGCCAGCCCTGGGTGTGAGAGATCATCGTGACCGAGTTCTGCGTGCCGCCGACGATGAAGCCGGCGTCTTCGATCGCCTTGATCAGCGGCTCGACCTTGGCTTCGTCGGTCACCATGTACTCGATGTTGGAGCGGATGGTGAAGTGCACATAGCCTTCGCCGTAGGTGTCACCGATGTCGCACAGCTTGCGCAGCGTGAATACGTCGAGGATACGCTGCGTACCGACGCGCACGGTCCACACCTTGTCGCCGTTTTTCGCGACGTGCAGCAGGACGCCGGGACGGGGGTGCTCATGGTATGCCCACATGCCGAAGTTGCGGCGCATTACCGGGTGCATGTACTGGAACGGATCGGGACAGCCGGTCTCGATCGGTTCGCGCATTTCTTTCGCCATCTTATCCCTCCAAAAAGCGGGGCTATTTGCGTAAAGCTTTCCCTGCGGAACGGTCTCCGGCCGGAGGCCGCCCCGCGAGGACTGGATTCTCTACCGAGCGACCTGGGTCAGGAGGCTTCGGCCTGACGATCGAACCACTTGACCGCCTCGTCGTCCCATCCGTCCATGCGGACATAGGAGCTTTCGCGCGGGTGGTTGACCATGTTCGGGTCGACCTCGACGTCGATGCCTTCGAGGAAGTTGACCAGGCCGATACGCTCGATCATCTCGCCGCAGCGCTCGTGTTCCAGCGCGTTCTCGGCCCAGAAGTCGATAATCTCTTCGGCCAGCTCGACCAGTGACTCCCAGTCTTCCTCGCTCTCCAGCTTCTTGAAGGGCACGACGACGGTACCCATCAGGTCGCCGATCTTCAGCGTGCGCTTACCGCCGATCAGGATGGTCACACCCTTGTCGTCTCCGGGATGCAGCGCCTTCGGTACCACGTTCAGGCAGTGCATGCAGCGCACACAATCCCTGTTGTTGACCGCGAGCGAGTCGTCGTCTTTCAGGGCCAGTGCGTTGGTCGGGCAACGCGTGATGATGTTGTCGATCACGTACTGCCGGCCCTTGCGCCCGACATAGGCCTTCCATTCGTCCTGATTGACCTTCATGTCGTCGCGCCAGGTGCCGATCACAGCGAAATCGGCGCGCTCGATCGCGTTTTGACAGTCGTTCGGGCAACCCGAGACCTTGAACTTGAACTTGTAGGGCAGCGCCGGACGGTGTACGTCATCGGTGAAGTTGTTGACCAGCAGACGGTGCGCCTTCTGCTCGTTGGTGCAGGACATCTCGCAGCGTGCCGCGCCGACGCACGACATCGCGGTGCGCACGCAGGGGCCTGCGCCACCGAGATCCCAACCGTAGTCGTTGATCTCGTCGAAGAAGTGCTGGGTGTTCTCGGTCGTGGTGCCGATGAACATGATGTTGCCGGTCTGGCCATGGAAGGTCACGAGACCCGAGCCCCATTTCTCCCAGCTGTCAGCGAGCTGGCGCAGCATGCCCGTGCTGTAGTGGTTGCCTGCGGGCGGCTGCACACGCAGGGTATGGAATTCCTTCGACTCAGGGAATGCCTTACCGACTTCGGAGAAGCGCGGGATGATACCCCCTCCGTAACCGTAGACGGACACGGTGCCGCCCTTCCAGTAGCCCTTGCGGGTCTCGTAGGAGTGCTCGAGCTGACCGAGCAAGGAATTGGTCACCTCGTTGATACGGCCATCGGGATGCTGGTCGCGCAGGCGCTTGATGCCGCTGATAAAGCTGGGCCACGGGCCTTCCTCGAGCTGGTCGAGCATGGGTGTTGGATACTGGTCGATTGCCATGTCGCTGTTTCTCCTGACTAATCGTTCGTATTTGGCGGAATTCCGCTGTCGCCGAGCCGGTAGGTCAACCGGCCGAACGACGTGATCCTTGGTCATTCTCGACAGGAGGGGGCAGGCCTGGGCTGAACCCGCACATGGCGCCGCCGACCGTGCGCCGGGCCTCCTATCAACGGTGGCTAATATTAGGGGAGCATTGAACTTTGCCCCACTCCACCATTGGGGGATACACGGGGTATTCGTCTATCCCTTTCGAGATATGTGGTAATTTGATCCAGATCAAATGCGCTGACCGACGCGCTAAAATCCCGGGGATTTTCAATTGCTTGGTCCGCTTCATCATTTAGTGTATCGTAACATACTTATCAAGTGAACTGGCGGCTCGCATCGGCGGGCAACCCCAAGCCGAGAATTCTCGCGATGACCAGCGATATCCGAAAGACCGTGCAATCGCCCTTCGCACTCGACAATCCGGAGGCCTACGGGGCCTGGCGCGCCGACAAGCTCGCAGCACATGGCCTGCCCGAACCGATCGCCGTCGACAACCCCGGTGATCTCAGCGCGGATGAGCGCCACGCCCTGCTGGAGACCTGCCGCATCCGGAATTTCGCGGTGTTCCGCGTCGCTGCCGGTGTCGGCGACATGGAACCGGCACTGCGCGGGTTCGGTCGACGGTTGGGCCTGCTCGACCTGGACCAGAATCTGTGTGCCGAGGACAGCGGCGTGACCGCGATCACGGTCAAGCCCACCGGGACCGATCACACCTATATCCCCTACACGAACCGCCCGCTGGGCTGGCACACCGACGGCTACTACAACGCCGGCCAGCTGCAGGTGCGCGGCTGGCTGCTGTTTTGCGCGACGCCGGCCGCGGAAGGTGGGGACAATGAGCTGATGGACCATGAAATCGCCTACATCCGTGTGCGCGACGAAAACCCGGACTGGATCAGGGCATTGATGGCGCCGGACGCCTTTACGATTCCGAGCAACAGGGAAGGCGGGCAGGAGATCCGCCCGAACCACAGCGGACCGGTGTTCTCGGTATCACCGGCCGACGGCCGCCTGCACATGCGCTACTCGGCGCGTCAGCGCAATGTGATCTGGAAGGACGATCCGGCGACACAAGATGCCGCCGATTACCTGCTCGACTTGTTTCGCCGCGGCGACGACCACATCTTCAGGTACCGCCTGCAGGCCGGCGAAGGCGTAGTCAGCAACAACGTGCTGCACCGGCGCGACGGGTTTCGCGACGATCCGTCGAGTGGCGCAAAGCGTCTGATTTACCGCGCGCGCTATTACCAGCGGCTGCCGGACCCCGAGGAGTGATTCGATATGCTTTACCTGAGTCAGGTGCTGATTGCGAACCAGGAAATCACCCGCTTCGACGAGCTGAAAGAGGCCATTCGGGAGGCCGCGCGGCAGGGCGAGATGCACCTGCGTTTCGACGTGAAGCCGCCCTACCCGGACACACCGCCCGACTGGGAGGACCAGCTCGAGGCGACCTTCAGCAGTCGATACTAGGAGGCCCCGATGGTCGAATACCATAAGCCCAACGAGCTCAAGGACACCGCTGCCGCCTCCCTGCGCAAGGACCTGGGCCAGCAGGCGCAGCTCGAAGGCGAGCTGGTCGAACTCCGCCAGCGCCTCGCGCGCATGCCCGAGGACGCGCCGCCGCTGGAGCGTGCCGCAGTGCAACTCGAGATCGGGCGGGCCCTGCAGATCCTCGAACGCGGTGCCGAGGCCTGGCCGGTCGCCCAGACCGCTTTCGGGATCTTCGTCTCGGAAGGCCGCTGGGAATCTGCGGCCGATGCCTGCAACCTAATGTACGAAACGGGCGAGACGGATGCGCTGATCGCACTCGGACATGGCCTCTGGCTGGGCGTGACCTTCCCGATAGACCCCGAGATTTCGGTGATCCTGCTGAGCCACGTGGTCGACGACACACCGGACGACTCGGACGGTGCCGCTGTCGCCGCGGCGACCGCCTGCTTCATCGCCGACATGCGGGCGAGCGAGGGGCCCGACAAGGAACGCCTGGGCTTTTTCGCCCAGCAGCTGTTGGGGCGGGTCGCACGCCGCCACAGCGCGGTCGAGAGCCAGGCGCAGTTCGATCTCTGGGTCGAACGACTGGAGCTGAACGACCCTGACAAGTTCCTGGTGCGCCTGCGCAACGTGGTCGACGTCCTGGTGCAGGACCACTGGTGGTTCGATCGCGAGGCGCTGCGGGCGCAGATCCCGGCAACCGACTGACGTGCGGCGCCGGGCGCTCAAGCGCAGCGGCACAGTCGCACGACACACAGAGGAAGAGCAGATGTTTTGGCAAGAGGACGAGAGGCCGAAGGACTTCGAAATACCCGACGACATCGTCGACCTGGTGTTCGACATCCAGTGCCGCGAGCTGCCGGTCGACCATGCCCAGGCGCTGGCCCGGGCATTGAAGCTATACCTGCCGGAACTGGAGCAGGACGAACGGCTCGGGGTGCACAGTGTGCATCTGGCAGGTTCTCAAAACGGCTGGGAACGCCCGGATCCCAGACTCGGGCAACGCCTGATGCTGTCGCGGCGCACCAAACTCAGGCTGCGCGTGCCGAAGGAACGCCAGGCACAGGTGCAGCAGGCGCTGGACGGCGCGGAACTGGACGTCGGCGGGTGCCCGCTGAAGATCGGCCCGGCGAAGCGCAAGCTGCTGTCCGGCCAGGGGACCATCTTTTCCCGCTACCTGGTGCTCGAGCCGGGCGAGGACGCCGACGAAAACGCGTTCCTGCGGCGCATCGTCGATCATTTGGCCGAACGCGGGATACGGATAAGCAAGGCCCTGTGCGGCAAGACGACCGAGGTGGCGGGACCCGACGGACCGCTGCAGACACGCAGTCTGATGATTGCAGGCCTGCGTCCCGACGAGTCGGTGCGCATCCAGCAGGAGGGCATCGGTCCGCTGCGTCACCTGGGCTGCGGCATCTTCATCCCCCACAAAGGCATCGACTCCGTCAAGAAGGCCGAGCAGGAGGGCTGAGCGGCGGCCCGGCGCGCGCCCCACGCTTTAACAAGTGCTGATATTCGAATAAAATCGCGCGCCAGATTTCGGATGCCCGGTAGGCCGCTGCGCCTGCCCCGGTCGACTCTCGCGGCAGTTACACCGCATCGGTCGAGGCCCGGGTCGGTAATCACCGGCCCGCACCGGGGCGGACGGCGGCGGGCAGCAAGGCAGTGAAACGCGTGACGCAAGAGGAGCAATGACATGGCACTGGAAGTAAACGGCAAGACCATCGAACTCGACGACAACGGCAATCTCGTTGACCCCAACGCCTGGGACGAGGACGTGGCAAAGGCACTGGCGGCAGCCGACGACACCATGGCGGAACTGACCCAGGAACACATGGAGGTGCTCGCCTACCTGCGCGAAGAGTACTTCA
>CBFCWF010000255.1:0-5669 GCA_965601425.1 uncultured Chromatiaceae bacterium
GTGCCGCGCGAAGTACCGCTGCAGCGCACGCACGACCTCCCAATGATCGGCGCCGAGCTCCAACCCCTCGTCGCCGGCCAGTTTCCCGGCCTCGGCGGGAGACCAATCACGCGGCGCCTGCGGAAAATTCGGGTCCCTGGCCGACGCATTGCTCGGGTTCATGATCTCTGCCATCGATTCCGTCATCTCTTCCTCCTCCTGATTGGTAGCCTGGTCCCGCAGCCCAGTCCGCGCCGGGCCCCTTCCACGAATTATTGACAGCGTGGCAGCGGATTCAAGCCTGTGAGCCGGGTGCGCCACGATCGGATCGGGCGCCTGACGTGGCGGGTCGACCGACCGCGCCGCGCAACGCCTCGATCCAGTCGCTGAGGCGCCCGCGATTGACGCCCAGATCCCAGTAGCCGAGCTGCGATCGGCTGTAGGCGATGAAAGTGGATCGGTCGGCGTCGAGCGGTATCGCAACGAAGCTCACCCTGTCGACGAAGCCGAACAGCGCGCTGCGCTGCTCGGCCTCGACCTGGAGGCCGTCTGCCGACACCGCGGTCACACGACTGCGCGGTTGACCCTGTACCATCTCACGCCAGAGCTCGGACAGACGGGACGCGGAGACGTCGAAAACATCGGCCTCGACGTCCGCGCGCAGCGTCGACGGGGCGGATGCCGGTGCAATCAGCCAGCTGTTCGGGCTACCCGGTCGGTCAAGCGCTTCGAAGTTGGTGAACTCGGCCATGGGGACGGCGTCATCCGGTGAGGTGCTGGCGAGCGGGGCCCCAAGGACGCCTGCGATCAGCAGCAACCCGAGTGGCAGGCCAGCGCGCCAGAGACCAAAGCCGGCCGGGCACGGGTGGGTCGAGACAGGCGTACCCGTCGTATCTGGTCTTTGTCGCATGCACGGGTTCTTCCATCCGGCGCCTTGCGTGGCCCTGAGTTACAGCTTTGACGAAAAGGCCGCGGCTGGCAAGCCCCGCTTTCTGATGCGACCAGTGGGCCGGGAGATTCGGTGCAGCGACGCCTCCCCCGGGTTGCGGCCGGGCGCACAGCAATAGGGGTTCGTGTGTGCGCCGGACAGCTAGTGACCGGTATAATTTCGGCGACCGAGTGTCGCCGCTTTCCATCGTATCACCCGCTTGTCAGGTCGCCTCATGAGACTCGATGCCCCGTTGTTGCAGCAGAAGTTCCTGGCGCTGCGCGAGAACAAACTGTTCGAAACCTTCGTCATCTTCGTGATTGTGTTCTCGGCACTGCTGATCGGCGCCAAGACCTATGCGATCCCGGCCGGTACCCTGGCCTTCCTGCATGCGCTCGACTGGGCGGTCACACTGTTCTTTCTGGCGGAGATCCTGGTGCGAATGATTGCCGAGGGCAGTCTGCGCCAATTCTTTCGCAAGGGCTGGAACCTGTTCGACTTCGTGATCGTCGTGGCCAGCCTCATTCCGGTCGAGGACAGCGAGGCCGCTTTGCTCGGGCGACTGCTGCGGATATTCCGTGTGCTGCGGCTGGTCTCGATCATCCCCGAACTCCGGGTGCTGCTGAATGCGTTCGTCCGGGCGATACCGCGCATGGGCTATGTCTCGCTGCTGATGTTCGTGATCTTTTACATCTACGCGGCCACCGGCAGCATGTTTTTTCACGACATCAACGATGACCTGTGGGCCAACATCACGGTGTCGATGCTGACCCTGTTTCGCGTCGCCACCTTCGAGGACTGGACCGACGTGATGTACGAGACGATGGCTGTCTATCCGCTCAGCTGGGCCTACTACCTGTCCTTCATCTTCATCGTCGCGTTCATCTTCCTGAACATGATGATCGGAATCGTACTGGAAACGCTGCAGCGCGAGCACGAACAGTTCGACCGTGAGCACGGCCAAGGCATCGCGGTCGAAATCGACAGTATTGAGACAGTGACCCGGGACATGGACGCGCGCCTGGCACGGATCGAATCGATGGTCGAGGGCCTGTGCCGGCGCGATGCGCCGCCCTGACAGCAGCGCACTGCGGTGGTCGCGGCGGGCCTGGCGCGCTGCCCGCTCGCTGCGTGACTGAACGACCTCGCCCGCTGTGGCG
Organism: uncultured Chromatiaceae bacterium; assembly: GCA_965601425.1. GTDB lineage: Bacteria > Pseudomonadota > Gammaproteobacteria > Chromatiales > Chromatiaceae > Thiosocius. Next base: position 2,068 of record CBFCWF010000255.1, read on the forward strand.
ACTCAGCGACCGGCGACAGCGCCGATGCGCCACCTGCGGTATTTTTCTCAACGATCCTTGAGCTCGTCGATACGCAGGCGGTACTCGTTCGCGACACAGTCGCGCAGGTCGTCGCTCTTCCAGCAGTCGTCGCGACCCTTGATCCAACCACGCTGCTCGGCCTTGAGCAGCTTCTGCTCCCCCGGCGGGGTATTGTTCAGCACGACCGCGTACAGTTCGGCCAGGCTGCGGTCCAGTTCCGCCAGCCCGTCGTCGCTGCAGATCAGCTTCTCCACATCACCGGATGCCTTGGCGCAGTCGAAACTCGGCGCACCGGCCCAGGTAGAGGGGGCCGCGAGACAGAGTGCGGCGAACAGCGTGGCAGGCTGGTGAAGAAACGGTTTCATCATCGACTCGGACTCGGTTGGGGTTGACTGTTGCCGGCAGGACGGCACGAGGCCGGGCCGATACCGGGTCGCCACCCGGCGCCGTTGATGGAAGTTGCTAGATCGGTCCGCATCGGCCGACGCCCTATTCCAGGAACTCGACACGGGACAGGAACGCGGCCGCCTTGCCGTCGTTGCTCGATTCCGTGGTGTCGATCTCGATGCTGATCCCCGAGACACCAGGCACCTCGGCGAGACCAAAGCGCTTGCGAAACGCGCGGCGCAGATCGATCGCTGTCACGGCCGAGCAACAACGCCAAAACGCCGAAGGTCTGGCGCCCGCATCGGGCGGCGATTGTCCAGGACACGGCATCTCCCCCGCGGACCCGCTGAGGTGACAATGCTAGCAGGCAGTGCACCCGCCGGAACAGGCGCGGGCAACGCTGCGGCCCCGACCTCTATACTTGGCGTGGGATGCAGGGGCAAACCGGGGTAACTGCGGCTCGCCCGATGCTGCCAGTCACGCGAGCGGGCAGTGACCGGTATGAATTCATCGAGAAGAGAGGAGGTAATCCGTGACCGACGGGCGCAACCGGGGCGGCGATGCCGTCTATGACGAGGCGGAGATCGGACGCCGCCTTGCCGCTGAACTGCCGTCCTGGCGGCTCGAGACCGGCTGCATCCAGCGCCGGTTCGAGACCGGCGGCTGGAAAGCGACGCTGATGGTCGTCAATGCGATCGGCCACCTGGCGGAGGTGGCCTTCCACCATCCGGAGATTACGGCCAGCTACGGGGCCGTGATCGTCAGGCTGTCGACCCATTCGGCGAACGGGGTCACGACCAAGGACTTTGAACTTGCCCGCAAGATCGAGGAGATCGTGACGTGGCAGCCGGGTCTCGATGACCAGACCAGCCTCGAAGGGATACCCGACGACCCGTGCCTCCGTTACCTGACGTACGATTGACGGCACGACCGGGCAGCCAACCCAATGGCGATGGTATCGAAACGACGGTCCGGGAAGACGAAGGGGCGGCCTGCGGGAACGGACGACATCCGCCGCGTGCGCGGCTACCTGCCGAATGGACGTCCACGCCGCGAGCACCTGCTCGACTGCCTGCACCGGATCCAGGACGACCTGGGTCACCTGCCGGCCGCACTGCTCGTCGCGCTCGCCCACGAACTCCGCCTGGCACCGGCCGAGGTGTACGAAGTCGCAAGCTTCTATCACCACTTCGACATCGTCCGTGCGCACGACACACCACCGCCGCCGCTCACCGTTCGGGTCTGCGATTCCATCGTATGTGCGATGGCGGGGGCCGAGGCGTTGCTCGCGGCGCTGGACGATGCACTCGGCGACGGCGTCCGGGTCCAGCGGGTCCCCTGTGTCGGTCGCTGTGACCGGGCCCCGATCGCTGTGGTCGGGACGCGCCCGATAGCGGCCGCAACGCCTGCCGCGGTGGTCGGTGCAGTGAGCACCGGAGACCATGCTGACCGGATCCCAGGCGAGGCGGAAGACTTCGCCAGCTACCGTGATGCCGGTGGTTACCGGCAGCTGGCAAGCATTGCGAGCGGGGATGAACGCGGCCGCGAGGCCGTGGTCGAGACCCTCGAGGATGCCCACCTGCGCGGTTTGGGTGGCGCCGGTTTTTCGACAGGGCGCAAGTGGCGCATCGTCCGCGGCCAGGCCGGCCCCCGCCTGATGGCGGTCAACATCGACGAGGGCGAGCCCGGCACGTTCAAGGACCGGTATTTCCTCGAGCGCAGACCGCATCAGTTCCTCGAGGGTATGCTGATCGCCGCGCACGTGGTCGGTGTCGATCGCATCTATGTCTACCTGCGCGACGAATATGCCGGCCTGCGCGCGCTGCTCGAACGCGAGCTGGACAGCCTGCAGGCCGACCCGCCCTGTCCGCTGCCCGCAATCGAGCAGCGGCGTGGCGCCGGCGCCTACATTTGTGGTGAGGAATCCGCGATGCTCGAATCGATCGAAGGTCGCCGCGGCATGCCACGGTTGCGTCCGCCCTACATTGCCGAGGTCGGCCTGTTCGGCCGCCCGACGCTCGAGCACAATATGGAGACCCTGTATTGGGTGCCCGAGATTCTGGCGAAAGGCGCCGACTGGTTCCTTTCACACGGCCGCAATGACCGCCAGGGACTGCGCAGTTTTTCGGTCAGTGGCCGCGTCCGGCGACCCGGCGTGCATGTCGCGCCCGCGGGCATCTCGGTGCGCGAACTCATCGATGAGTATTGCGGCGGCATGCCCGAAGGCCATCGCCTCAAGGCCTATCTGCCGGGCGGTGCCTCGGGCGGCATACTCCCGGCGTCGCTCGCCGACCTGCCGCTCGATTTCGACACCCTGCAGGATCACGGCTGCTTCATCGGCTCGGCCGCGGTCATCGTATTGTCCGACCGGGACCGCGTCCGCGACGTGGCGCTGAATGCAATGCGCTTCTTCGCCCACGAATCGTGCGGTCAGTGCACGCCCTGCCGTGTCGGCACCGAAAAGGCCGCGCAACTGATGGCCCGCGAGAAATGGGACCGCGCACTGCTCGAGGATCTGTGCGAAGTGATGGCCGAGGCCTCCATCTGCGGCCTTGGCCAGGCGGCGCCCAACCCGCTGCGTTGCGCAATGCGCTTCTTTCCGGAGGAGTGCTGACCCGTGGCCACACGCATCGGGGACCTCGCGCGCCCCGTGAGCTTCACCGTCGACGGTCGGCCGGTCACGGCCCTGCCCGGAGAGACTATCCTCGCCGCTGCGCGACGTCGTGGCATCGTGATCCCGAATCTGTGTCACGAGGACGGATTGCGGGCCGACGGCAACTGCCGGGCCTGCGTGGTCGAAATCGTGGGCGAACGCACGCTGGCCCCGTCGTGCTGCCGGGTGCCGAGCGAGGGCATGCAGGTTCATAGCGACAACGATCGCGCGCGCCGCTCGCAGGCGCTCGTGGTCGAGCTGCTGCTGTCGGATAGCGTCGACAACGACCGCTACACGGCGGACAGCGAACTCGCGCACTGGCGGCGACATCTGGGTATCGGCGAACCGCGTTTCCCGGCCAGCACGCAGCCGTCCGCTGATCTGTCGCACCCGGCAATCGCAGTCAACCTCGACGCCTGCATTCAGTGCACGCGCTGCCTGCGTGCGTGTCGCGAAGTGCAGGCCAACGATGTCATCGGCTTCGCCGGGCGCGGTGCGGCAGCACGGGCAACGCTGCGCGGTATGCTTGCCGGGCTGATTT